>JAEZCD010000005.1 GCA_023430145.1 Pseudomonadota bacterium | reverse complement strand
GCATGGCGGCGCCCGGGCCGAGCGCCAGGGCGGCGACCATCGCCCCGAGCGGCACGGCGGGCCGCCGCGGCCTCAGCGCGAGCAGCGCGGGCCGGACCCCGATTCCCCCTTCGCGGCGCTGCTGCAGCTGAAGGAGGCCCTCGAGGCACGCGAGAAGGGCAAGCGTTGACGGAAGAGGCCGACAGGCTGCGCCTGGACAAATGGCTCTGGCATGCGCGCGTCGTCCGCACGCGCGCGCTGGCGCAGGAGCTGGCCCGCTCCGGCCATGTGCGCATCAATGGCGAGCGGGCCGCCTCGGCGAGCCGGCCGGTACGGATCGGCGACGTCTTGACCATCGCGCTCGACCGGACGGTACGCGTGCTGGAGGTGGCCGGCTTCGGCGAGCGCCGCGGGCCGGCCTCGGAGGCACAAAGCCTGTTCGTCGACCGCAGTCCGGCGCCGCCGGCCCCCCATCGCGACCGCGGGCTTGCCTCCGGCAACCCCGAAGAGCATTGAAGCGGCGAGACAGTTGCCTCTTGCGGCGCCGTTCGCTAGGGGATGGCGCCTTCCACCGCCGAGACGGGCATGACCTACGTCGTCACAGAGAATTGCATACGCTGCAAGTACATGGACTGCGTCGAAGTGTGTCCGGTGGACTGCTTCTACGAAGGCGAGAACATGCTCGTCATCCATCCCGACGAGTGCATCGACTGCGGCGTCTGCGAACCCGAATGCCCGGCCGACGCGATCAAGCCCGACACAGCCGCCGGCCTCGAGAGCTGGCTGAAGATCAACGCGGAATACGCGCGCACCTGGCCCAACGTCACGGTCAAGCACGATCCGCCGCCCGACGGTAAGGAGTTCGACGGCCAGCCGGGCAAGTACGAGAAGTACTTTTCGCCCGCGCCCGGCCGCGGCGACTAGGGCCCGAAATCCTGCCGATCGGCGCAGCCACGATTCACCGTGGGCGCCGAAATACTGCCCTTTTTGCGTGTTTCCGTTGAAAAACAGAGCGGAGCATGCTACATATCGATCACGGCAAATGCTTGCGCGCCGCGTCTCGCGATAGCGGAGACGATTCCCCGGTCTTTCGAGAAAGCTCAACCGGCCGCGGTTAAGCCCGCGGCTGCGCTTTCTGACCCGTTTCGGAAGGTCGATCGCCGGAGCCTCGGCTGCGAGCGAGCATTGCGCGCCGTCTAAATTCGTCCAGCGGCAAGGCCCGCGGCGACAGGGAGTGCGAAGAAGCGCGATGACGAGCCCGAAGAAGAGTTCCCGCGAGCGGCATGGCTTCAAGACCGGCGAATACATCGTCTATCCGGCGCATGGCGTCGGCCAGATCCTCGCCATCGAGGAGCAGGAGATAGCCGGTCACAAGCTGGAGCTGTTCGCGATCACCTTCGCCAAGGACAAGATGATGCTGCGCGTCCCCGTCACCAAGGTGGCGAGCGTCGGCATGCGCAAGCTCTCCGACTCCGGGCTCCTCGACCGCGCCCTCGACACGCTGAAGGGCCGCGCCCGAGTCAAGCGGACCATGTGGAGCCGCCGCGCCCAGGAATACGAGGCGAAGATCAATTCGGGCGACCTGATCGCCATCGCCGAGGTCGTGCGCGACCTGCACCGCAGCGAGGCGCAGCCCGAGCAGTCTTATAGCGAGCGTCAGCTCTACGAGGCCGCCCTCGACCGCATGACCCGCGAGATCGCCGCCGTCGACCGCTCCAACGAGGCCGACGCGCTGAAGAAGATCGAGGCGATGCTGGCCAAGGCGCCCCGCCGCGCGGCCAAGGCGGCCGAGGACGCGGACGCGGCCCAGGAAGAGGTCGCCGCCGCCTGAGGCTTGCCCCGCGGGGCCAGTCCCGGGTAAACGGATCGGAGGCTGCCGGCGCGATGGCGTCGGCGGCCTTTTCGTTTCACGGCGTCCCCGCATGCAGCCGATCATCTCCGTCAGCCGGCTTTCGAAGACCTACGCCACCGGCTTCGAAGCGCTGAAGAGCATCGACCTCGAGATCCGCCGCGGCGAGATTTTCGCCCTGCTGGGGCCGAACGGGGCCGGCAAGACGACGCTGATCAGCATCGTCTGCGGCATCGTCAACCCGAGCTCGGGCTCGGTCACCGTCGACGGCTTCGACATCGTCCGCGACTACCGGCAGACGCGCAGCCGCATCGGCCTCGTGCCGCAGGAGCTGACCGCCGACGCCTTCGAGACGGTGTGGGCGACGGTGAGCTTCAGCCGCGGCCTGTTCGGCAAGCCGCCGAATCCGGGCTTCATCGAGAAGGTGCTGCGCGACCTGTCCCTCTGGGACAAGCGCGATGCGAAGATCATGACGCTGTCCGGCGGCATGAAGCGGCGCGTGCTGATCGCCAAGGCGCTGGCGCACGAGCCGAGCATCCTGTTCCTCGACGAGCCGACGGCGGGCGTCGACGTCGAGCTGCGCCGCGACATGTGGGAGATCGTCCGCGGGCTGCGCACCACCGGCGTCACCATCATCCTCACCACGCACTACATCGAGGAAGCCGAGGAGATGGCCGACCGCATCGGCGTCATCAGCCGCGGCGAGATCATCCTCGTCGAGGAGAAGGCGGCGCTGATGCGCAAGCTCGGCAGCAAGAAGCTGACGCTCGAGCTCACGACCCCGCTCGCCGCCTTGCCGCAGACGCTGGTGCCGTTCGGGGTCGAGCTCGGCGCCGGCGGTGCCGAGCTCACCTACAGCTACGACAGCGAGGCCGAGCGGACCGGCATCACGAGCCTGCTCGGGGCGATGAGCGAGGCCGGCGTGCGCTTCAAGGACCTGCGCACGACCGAGAGCTCGCTCGAGGAGATCTTCGTCAGCCTCGTCCGGGGGAGCCGATGAACCTGCACGCCGTCCGCGCGATCTACCTCTTCGAGATGGCCCGCGCCTACCGCACGCTCTTGCAGAGCCTCGTCTCGCCGGTGCTGTCGACCTCGCTCTATTTCGTCGTCTTCGGCGCCGCCATCGGCGGCAGCATCGCCGAGATCGGCGGCGTCAGCTACGGCGCCTTCATCGTGCCCGGCCTGATCATGCTCTCGCTGCTCACGCAGAGCATCGCCAACGCCTCGTTCGGCATCTATTTCCCGCGCTTCACCGGCACGATCTACGAGCTCCTGTCGGCGCCGGTGTCGCCGGTCGAGATCGTCGTCGGCTATGTCGGTGCGGCGGCGACCAAGTCGGTCATCCTCGGCCTCGTGATCCTCGCCACCGCGAGCCTGTTCGTGCCGCTCCGGATCGAGCACCCGGCGCTGATGCTGTTCTTCCTCGTCCTCACGGCGGTGACGTTCAGCCTGTTCGGCTTCATCATCGGCATCTGGGCCGACGGCTTCGAGAAGCTGCAGCTCGTGCCGCTGCTCATCATCACGCCGCTGACCTTCCTCGGCGGCACCTTCTACTCGGTCGACATGCTGCCGCCGGTCTGGCGCACCCTCACTTTGTTCAACCCGGTCGTCTATCTCGTCAGCGGCTTCCGCTGGAGCTTTTTCGGCAGCTCCGACGTCCCGGTCGGCATCAGCCTCGCGGCGACCGCCGGCTTTCTCGCCGCCTGCCTCGCCCTCGTCGTCTGGATCTTCCGCACCGGCTATCGGCTGAAGACCTGAGGCTCCGCGCGCCTTCCGAGAACAGGATGGATCCTGCGCTTTCGCGCAGGATGACGAGCGAGTGGCGGCTCGCCTCGGAACACCGGGTGCCTCGGCCGGAACCACGGCGCGGGGCCCGACACGGAACTTTGATCGGGCCTTTGTCCCGATTCTGCCACCCGGCATGGAACCCGAAGGGCTATTTCACAGCTTGTATCCGGTTACGGGCGGGACGCGCGGTTGGAGCGTGGCATGGCCGAATCGGGGATTCGCAGAGGGTTCGTCAAGGCGGCGATGGAGGCGCCCTTCCTCGAGCGCGAGGAGGAGCGCGCGCTGGCCGTCCGCTGGCGGGAGGGTCGCGACACCGTCGCGCTGCACAAGCTCGCCGCCTCGCACATGCGCCTCGTCATCGCGCTCGCCGCCCGCTTCCGGCACTACGGCCTGCCCATGGCCGACCTCGTCCAGGAGGGCAATGTCGGCCTGCTCGAGGCCGCGGCCCGATTCGAGCCCGAGCGCGAGGTGCGCTTCTCGACCTACGCCACCTGGTGGATCCGGGCGGCTGTGCAGGACCACATCCTGCGCAACTGGTCGATCGTCCGCGGCGGCACGAGCTCGGCCCAAAAGGCCCTCTTCTTCAGCCTGCGGCGGCTCCGCTCGCGGCTGTCGGTGGCAGGACCGCCGCAGCAATTGGGCACCCTGCACCGCGACATCGCCGAGGCGATCGGCGTCTCTGAGGCGGACGTGGCGCTCATGGATTCGCGCCTCTCGGGCCCCGACCTCTCCCTGAATGCGCCGCTCGGCGACCGCGACCAGCAGGCCTCCGGCGAGCGGCTCGATTTCCTCGTCGACGACAGTCCGCTGCCGGAGGAGACGGTGAGCGAGACGATCGACGGCGAGCGGCGCGAGAAGCGGCTGCATTCGGCGCTGAAGGTGCTGTCCGAGCGCGAGTTCAACATCTTGCGCGCGCGCCGCCTCGGCGAGGAGACGGTGACGCTGGAAGCGCTCGGCGCCAGCCTCGGCATCTCCAAGGAGCGGGTGCGGCAGATCGAGAACCGGGCGATCGAGAAGCTGCGCCGCGAGCTGGTCGGCGGCAGGCAGCAGGAAGCGGCCGTCTTCGGCTGAAGCCGCCTGCAGCTATTCGGTGACGATCTTCACCTGCTGCCCGGGCTGCAGGGCGGCGCCGGGGCGCAGGCCGTTCAGCACCAGGAAGCGCTCGAGCGGCCGGTCGACGCCGGTCATGCGCCGCGCGAGGGTCTCCGGCGTCTCGCCCGGGCGGACGGTGACGATCCGCAGCCGCAGCGGGCGGACGGCGCGCGCCTCGCCCGCGTCGATGCGCCGGAAGCTCTCGATCGAGGCGCGAAAACCCTCGTCGGTCGCGGCCGTCAGCGTGCGCGCGGCGTAGATGATGCGGTAGACGTCCTCGCCGAGCTTGATGGCGACGAGCCGGAAGGTCCAGTCGCGCCCCTTGGCGAGCACGGTCGCGGCCGGCAGCCGGTTCACCGTCAGGCTCTCGATGGCGTCGACCTCGGCGCCCTCGATCCACCCCGAGGCGAGATAGGATTCGAGCGTCTGGCCGGCCTCGAGCCGCACACTGTCGAGCCGCAGCGCGCGGCCGTCCGGCGCGATGCCGAGGATCGAATCGGAGGCGTTCTCGAAGGTGAAGCCCTCGGGCGCGATGAAGGCGAAGCCGAGCGTCGGGTGCACGAACTTGCGGCCGCGCGCGAACCCCTGCTCGGGATCGTCGCCGAACACGGCGAGATCGATGGCCGCGAGATAGGCGTCACGCTCCTGGGCGCCGACCCCCGGCGCGCCGATCTGCCGGGCGGCGGCGGTGGCGAGCTCGACCCGCTCCGGCGTCGAGGGGTGCGAGGACAGGAAGTCGACCGCCTCGCCGGACGGCCGCGCGCCGGTGAGGTCGGTCTTCAGCTGCCCCTGGCGGCTCAGCGAATCGAGGAAGCGTACCGCGCCGTAGGGGTCGTAGCCGGCGCGCGCCATCGTCCTGACGCCGATCTGGTCGGCCTCGAGCTCCTGCGAGCGGGAGAAGCTCGCGAGCGCGATCTTGCTTTTCGCGAGCGCCACCTTGCCGGCGTCCGGGTTCTCGAGCACGTCGGTGACGACGCGGCTGACAAGCAGCGCCTGCCGCTCCTGATCGGCGCGCTGCACGCCGTGCTTGGCGACGACGTGCGACATCTCGTGCGCCAGCACGGCGGCGAGCTCGGAGGTGTCGTTGGCGAGCGCCAGCAGGCCGCGCGTGACGTAGAGCTGGCCGTTCGGCAGCGCGAAGGCGTTGATCGCCGGCGAATTGAGGATGGTCACCCGGTAGGTGATGTCCGGCCGGTCGGACACTTTGGCGAGCTTGTTGGCGACGCCGGCGACGAAGCCTTCGAGCCGCGCGTCCTGGTAGAGGCCGCCATAGGCTTCGAGGATGCGCTGATGCTCGCGGCTCGCGGCGGTCTGCGGCCCGAGCGCCTTCGGCGCCTCGGCCGGAATGGCGGCGGTCGGCGTCTCGCCGCCGCGCGCGCAGGCGCTCAGGGCTGCCGCGCCGAGGACGAGGCAGATCAGGACACGAAAGGTCGAGAACTCGTTCCGCCCGCTCATCAGTCCTGCCGTCGCGGCGCTTCCCCCGCCAGCCGCTCGATCTGTTCCGGATAGCTCGCCGCGATCAGCAGCCTGCCATCCGAAGACAGCCAACCCCGCACACGGACGCGCGCGCCCTCGAGCCGGCGCAGCCCGTCCTCCCCTCCCTCGAATCTCGCCGCGTATGGTTTCCAGATCGTGACCGAAAGGCCGTCACGCCAGCGCCGGGCGAAGTTCAGATAGACCTGCGCTCCAGACGCCCGCACGCTTGCCACCCGGCCCTCGGCGACGAGGTAGGCGCCCGCGAGATCGTTCATCGAAGAAGCATCGTCGGCCCTCCTCACGGCATAGTACGGATCGCCCCACAGGCCAAGGATTCGTTCGCGCGCCGATGACTCCGCCGCGAGCAGCGGCCCGAGGCACTGCCGTCGGTCGTGCGCTGCCGCGACCCGGGCGTGTCCTTCGCGCAACAGGGTCGTTTCGAGGGAGAAAGGGTCGTCGCTCCCCTCGAGCGCGACATGAGCGAGCAGGCGGCCGTGCCGGTCGGACTTTCGCGCGATCGGGCTGATGCCGACCGTCTTGCCGGCGACCAGCCTGTGCAGGGCCGCGCGCGCCGCCTCGACCCGCACCGCCTCCTCGGCCCGGGGCGTGAGCGACGGGGCCGGGGCGAGCAGGGCCGGAAGGCGGATCTCACGGCCGTCGGCGAGACGCAGGCGGTCGCCGGCGCTGGCATCGGCGACGAGCGCCCGCTCGGCGATGGCCGGACGGCAATCTGCAGTGGGTGCGGCCGCTCCCGCCGCGAGCACGAAGCCCGCCCAGCCGATCAGCAGCGCCCCCGAAGCGACCAAGCCGCGACTCCCCCTGTGTCGCGATGGTTGCAGGCCATGCTGGGCGAAAGCATGGCCGCGGCACGGCGGGCAGGCGACGGAGGCAGGGCTTTCCTACTGGGCCACGCTGCGACGGGATGACGCGCTCGCCCGTCGGGCTATGCCTTCTTCACATGCCGAAGGCGACCTGGCGGCTGTTGCCCTGCTTGAGGTTCCGATAGCGGGCGAGCGCCCAGAGCGGGAAGAATTTCGGGTAGCCGTGGTAGCGCAGGTAGAACACGCGCGGGAACCCGGTGGCGGTGAAGTACTCCTCCGGCCACAGCCCGTCCTGCCCCTGCGTGCGCGACAAATAGGAGATGCCGCGCGCCACCGCCGGATTGTCCGTCTCGCCGGCCGCCATCAGGCCGAGCAGTGCCCAGGCGGTCTGCGAGGCGGTGCTCGGCGAGGGCTCGTATCCCGCATAGTCGAGCTTGTAGCTGTCGCCGGCCTCGCCCCAGCCGCCGTCCGGGTTCTGGATGCGCAAGAGCCAGTCGACCGCCTTGCGCATCGTGTCGGACTGCGGATCGACGCCGGCCGCGTTCAGCGCGCAGAGCGCCGACCAGGTGCCGTAGATGTAGTTCATGCCCCAGCGGCCGAACCAGCTGCCGTCCTCCTCCTGGTCGGCGATCAGGTGCTGGACGCCGCGCGCCAGCTCCCTGGAGGTCTCCGGCGTCTCGCCGAGCTGGGCCAGCATCGACACGCAGCGCGCCGTGAGGTCGGCGGTCGGCGGGTCGAGCAGCGCGCCGTGGTCGGCGAACGGGATGTGGTTGAGATAGCTATACGTGTTGTCGGCGTCGAAGGCGCCCCAGCCGCCGTTGCGGCTCTGCAGGCCGTCGATCCATTCGCGGCCGCGGGCGATCGGCATGTCGTACTCGGCCGCCGCCGCCGGCGAGAGTTTCGCCTGCGCGCGGTCCATGGCCATGACGACGACGGCGGTGTCGTCGAGGTCGGGATAGTGGGCGTTGTTGTACTGGAACGCCCAGCCGCCCGGCCGCACGTTCGGCTTCTGCACCGCCCAGTCGCCCTTGACGTCGAGCACCTGGCGCGGCTTCAGCCAGGCGAGCGCGTCCACGGCGCGCCGTTCGGCCTCCGGCGAGCCGACCTCGAGCAGCGCATGCGCGGCGAGCGCGGTGTCCCACACCGGCGACAGGCAGGGCTGGCAATAAGCCTCTTCCTCGCCGACCACCAAAAGGTCATCGAGCGCCGCACGCGCGGTGACGAGCCGCGGATCGTCCGGCGCGACGCCGATGGCGTCGTACATCAGCACCGTGTTGGCCATCGCCGGATAGATCGCGCCGAGGCCGTCGCGGCCGTTCAGCCGCTCGTCGACGAAGGCGACCGCCTTCTCGATGGCGCGCTTGCGCGAGGAAAGCGGGAAGAAGCGCTCGGTCCGCTTCAGCACGACGTCCGTGCCGCGAAAGATCTGCGCCCACGGCGCCTTCTGGTGCGGACCGCCGGGCCAGCGCTTCACTTCCTCGGGCGACACCGTGAACAGCTCGCGGACGCCGATGCCGCGCGGGTTCCTCGCCTGCGGCTTCAGGGCCATCAGCACCAGGAGCGGCACCAGCACGGTGCGCGCCCAGTACGAGATCTTGGTCAGGTGGAACGGGAACCACTGCGGCAGGAGCATGATCTCGACCGGCATGGTCGGGACCGCCCGCCACGGCACCTCGCCATAAAGGGCGAGGAGAGCGCGCGTGAAGACATTGCTCTTGGCCGCGCCGCCGCGCTCCAGCATCGCGTCGCGCGCCCGGCACATGTGCGGCGCGCCGGGATCGTCGCCGATCATCTTCAGCGCGAAATAGGCTTTGACGCTGGCGCTCATGTCGAAGGCGCCGGCGTGGAACAGCGGCCAGCCGCCGTGCTCGCCCTGGATGCGGCGCAGGTAGACGGCGATCTTGCGCTCGAGCTCGGCATCCACCGGCTCGCCGCGGAAGTGCCGCAACAGGATGTACTCGGCCGGGATGGTGGCGTCGGCCTCGAGCTCGAAGCACCAGTGGCCGTCATTGCGCTGCAGGCCGAGCAGCGCCTTCGTCGCCGCGCCGATCCGGCGCTCGACGTCGTCGAGGCGGTGGCGCTCGGAAGCTGTCGCGAGGTCTACGATCAATATCCCGTCCTCATGCGGCCCGGCTCGTGGGCCGCTGTTCGGCGCTCCGGACCGCGGTCGCGGCCGCATAACCGGAGCGGACTGCGCCTTCCATCGAGGCCGGCAGGCCGGTCGCCGTCCAGTCGCCGGCGAGAAACAGGTTCTCGAGGCCGGTGCGGACGCCCGGCCGCTTGGCGGCCTCGGTCGGCGTGGCGGCGAAGGTCGCCCGCCGCTCGCGATTGATTTGCCAAGCCGGAAGCTCCGCCGCAAGCCCGGTGAGCGCCGAAACCTCGGCCCAGACCCGCTCGGCCAGCGCCTGGCGGGGATGATCGAGCAGCCGGTCGGCATGGCTGATGGTTACCGAGAGGTGATCGCGATAGGCGAACAGCCACTCGGTGATGCCGTTGACGACGCCGAGGAACATCGGCTGCCCGGGCGGCGGCGCGATGCGGAAATGCACGCTGATGATGGCGTGGCTCTTCTCCGGCACCGTGACGCCCGGCACGAAGGCGCGCGCGACCACCGCCGGCACCGCCATGATCACGCGGTCGTCCGGCGCGAGCGCGATCCGGTCCTCGCCGAACTCGAGCCCGGCGACGCGGCCGTCCTCGATCGAAAGGCCGCGCAGCACATGCGCATAGCGGAACTCGGTGCCGAGCCGCGCGAGGTGGGCGAGCGCCGGGTCGACGAAGGCGGAGGACAGGCCCGACAGCGCGATCAGCGGCCGGCAGGCCTTGCCGCCGGCGCCGAACGTCTCCCAGAAGACCTGCGTGGCCATGCGCGCGTCGGCTTCGCTAGGCTCGGTGTTCAGCGCCGCCAGCAGCACCGGCCGCCAGAGCCGATGGTAGAGCGGCGCCTTGACGTCCATGACGTCGCCGATGCGCCCGGCCGAGGGCAGCGCGCGCAGGAGATTCACCGGCGCGAGATAGTCGCGGGCGCGCGAGCCCGGAACGCGGCGCTTGGTGTCGAAGATCCACCACGGCACCCGGCTCGAGTTGGGCCTGAGCGTCCAGCGCTCGCCGGTGGCGAGGTCGGCGAACGGGATCTCGGCATGCTCGGTGCCGCTCATCGCCGACAGGCCGCCGGTGCGCTCGAGGTAATCCATCGCGCAGCGGTTGCCGGACAGGAGGAGATGGCTGCCATTGTCGACGACGAGGCCGATCGTCGAGTCGTAGAAGGAGCGGCAGCGGCCGCCGGCGAACTTGGCCGCCTCGTGCACCGTCACCCGCCAGCCGGCCTCGGCGAGATCGACGGCAGCCGACAGGCCGGCGAGACCGGCGCCGATCACGTGTACCTGGCCGGCCATCAGGCGATCCCGTAGCGCAGCAGAGCCGGGATCAGCCGCAGCTTGCTCGTGCCGACGCGGCTCCGTGGCGGCGCCCAACCGCGCTCCAGGAGGCGATCGAGGATCGAGCGGTAGGCGGCGCCCATCAGCCGCGGCGCCCGCACCGCGGCGCGGCGGCAGCGGTCCATCACCCGGTCGGCCTCGACGAAATGGCTTTTGGCGCGCTCGGCGACGGCGCGGCAGGCTCTGTCGAGGCCCGGATGTGCCAAGACCTCGGCGAGCGGCGCATCCTCCGGGATGCCGGCCTTGCCGAGCTCCTCGCGCGGCAGATAGAGCCGGCCGATGCCTGCGTCCTCGTCGAGGTCGCGGAGAATGTTGGTCAGCTGCAGCGCGCGGCCGAGATGGTGCGCCAGAAGCTCGTCATCGGGCGGCACGAGGCCGAAGATGCGGTTCGACAGGCGCCCGACCGCGCTTGCGACGCGATCGCAATAGAGGTCGAGCGTCGCCCAATCGGGCGCCCGCAGGTCGGCGGTCACGTCCATTGCCATTCCGTCGATCACGGCGTGGAAATCTCGTCGCTTCAGACCGAAGCGGCGCGTCGTTTCGGCAAGACCGGCAACGGGGACCGGCTTTTGCATGTCTATCATGGCATCGATGCTCTCGCGCCAGCGATCGAGCGCGACAAAACGTTCCGCACGAGGAATGGTGCCGTCGTCGGCGATATCGTCGACCGCGCGGCAGAAGGCGTAGACGGCATACATGCCCTCGCGCTGCTCGCGCGGCAGGATGCGCATCGCCAGATAGAACGAACTGCCGGCCGCCGGCTGGGCCGGCGCCACATCCGCTGCCGCCGCCATCAGCGGCTCCGGGCCGGCTGAGCAGCCGGGTGCGGCTTGGCGAGGAGGCGCCGCGCCAGCGTGCCGACCGCGGCGGCGAGCCCGGTAGCGAGAAAGCCGGCCTTGCTGAAGTGCACCTTCTCGCTGAGCGGATCGCGCGTGCGCAGCCCGGCGACGAGCGTGCCGGCAAGGCCGACGATGGCGGCGATCTCGAGCGCGAGCCGGGTGTAGGCGATCTGCCGCGGCAACGGCTTTCCCTCCTCGAGCAGGCCCTGCGTGCGTACCGCCAGGGCGGCGATCGCCGCCTTCAGCGCCGGCGTCGCCTTCGTGGCCCCGAGGTCCTCGACGCGCGCCCCGTGCTCGGCGAGCGTGTCGAGTGGCAGGTATACGCGGTCGAGGTTGCGAAAATCCTTACCGCAGTCCTGGAGGTGGTTGATGATCTGCAGCGCCGCGCAGATCGCGTCCGAGGTCGGCCAGGTGCGCTCGCGGGATTCGCCGTGCACGTCGAGCACGAAGCGGCCGACCGGCATCGCCGACAGCGAGCAGTAGTGGATCAGCTCGGCCCAGTCGGCATAGCGGTTCTTGCGCACGTCGAGGCGGAAGGCGTCGAGCAGGTCCTGCGCATGCTTGGGCGAGAGCTTCCGCGCGGCGAGCTGCCGGCGCAGCGGCTCGGCCGCCGGATCGGGCGGGCCGGAGCCGAGCAGCGCCGCCTCGAGCCCGTCGAGCAGAGCGAGCTTCTCCGCCGGCGGCAGCGTGGCGTGATCGGCGACGTCGTCGGCGGCGCGGACGAAATCGTAGAAGGCGAGAATCGGCGCCCGGTGCTCCGGCCGGATGAGGCGGGAGGCGACCGGAAAGTTCTCGTCGCGGTGCGATTTTCCGGAGCGGGCCTCGGCGGCGGTGGTCATGTCGCGGCCGTGTATCGCCCGGCACCGAGCCGCGGCAGGCTCAGGGGAGCGCGTGCGTTCTTCAATAGGTCCATCCTCGGCGGCGCGCCGCTCTCGTTGCCGCGGCGCCGCCCGGTCGGCTAGGTCGACAGCGACCCGTCAGGCGCGCCCCTGCATCGGCCGCGCCTCGTGCTCCAGCACCGAGAAGACTTTCGCGACGATCGCCGCCGCATCGAGTGCGGCGCTCGCGTACATCTTCTGCGGCTTGTCGTGATCGAGGTACTCGTCCGGCAGCACCATCGCGCGCACCTGCAGGCCGCGCCCGAGCGCGCCGCGCTCGGAAAGAAGCTGCAGCACGTGGCTGCCGAAGCCGCCGACCGATCCCTCCTCGAGCGTGATCAGCACCTCGTGCTCGGCGGCGAGCTTGCCGATCAGCTCCTCGTCGAGCGGCTTTGCGAAGCGCGCATCGGCGACCGTCGTCGACAGGCCGCGCGAATCCAGCTCGTCGGCGGCCTTCAGCGCCTCCGCGAGGCGCGTGCCGAGCGACAGCAGGGCGACGCGCTTGCCCTCGCGGATGACGCGGCCCTTGCCGATCTCGAGCGGGGTGCCGATCTCCGGCAGGTCGATGCCGACGCCCTCGCCGCGCGGATAGCGGAAGGCGATCGGCCCGGAATCGTGCGCCGCCGCGGTCGCCACCATGTGCACGAGTTCGGCCTCGTCCGCCGCGGCCATGACGACCATGTTCGGCAGACAGGCCAGATAGGTGACGTCGAACGAGCCGGCATGCGTGGCGCCGTCGGCGCCGACGAGCCCGCAGCGGTCGATGGCGAAGCGGACCGGCAGGTTCTGCAGCGCCACGTCGTGCACGACCTGGTCGTAGGCGCGCTGCAGGAAGGTGGAATAGATGGCGCAGAACGGCTTGTAGCCCTCGGTCGCCATGCCGGCCGCGAAGGTCACCGCGTGCTGCTCGGCGATGCCGACGTCGAATGAGCGCTTCGGATGCCGCTTGGCGAACAGGTCGACGCCGGTGCCGCTCGGCATCGCCGCGGTGATGGCGACGATGCGGTCGTCCTTCTCGGCGAGGCGAGCGAGGCTCTCGCCGAACACGTTCTGGTAGGCCGGCGCGTTCGGCTTGGATTTCGCCTGGTCGCCGGTGATGACGTCGAACGGCACGACGCCGTGATATTTGTCGGCCGACTTCTCGGCCGGCGCGTAGCCCTTGCCCTTCTTGGTGACGACGTGCACCAGCACCGGCCCGTTCTCGCTGTCGCGGACGTTGCGCAGCACCGGCAGGAGGTGGCCGAGGTCGTGGCCGTCGATCGGCCCGACATAGTAGAAGCCCATCTCCTCGAACAGCGTGCCGCCGGTGAGGAAGCCGCGGGCGAATTCTTCCGCCTTGGCCGCCTTCTCGTAGACGAAATGCGGCAGGCCCTTGGCGAGCTGCTTTGCCGTCTCGCGCAGCGTGCGGTAGGCGGTGCCGGAGACGAGCCGGGCGAGATAGGCCGACATGGCTCCGACCGGCGGCGCGATCGACATCTCGTTGTCGTTGAGGATGACGATCAGGCGCGAGCGCAGCGCGCCGGCATTGTTCATCGCCTCGTAGGCCATGCCGGCCGACATGGCGCCGTCGCCGATGACGCAGACGACGTGGTTGTCGCCGCCGGCAAGATCGCGCGCCACCGACATGCCGAGGCCGGCCGAGATCGAGGTGGACGAGTGCGCGGCGCCGAACGGGTCGTACTCGCTCTCGGAGCGCTTGGTGAAGCCGGACAGGCCGCCGCCCTGGCGCAGGGTGCGGATGCGATCGCGGCGGCCGGTGAGGATCTTGTGCGGATAGGCCTGGTGGCCGACGTCCCAGATCACGCGGTCGCGGGGCGTGTCGAAGACGTAATGCAACGCGACGGTCAGCTCGACGACGCCGAGCCCGGCGCCGAGATGTCCGCCAGTCACGGAAACCGCGTCGATCGTCTCGCTGCGCAATTCATCGACGACCTGGGCGAGCTTAGCCTTGGGAAGTCGGCGCAGTTCCTCCGGCGTGCGGATCGTATCGAGCAGAGGAGTGGCTGGCGGCATGATCGTCCCGTGCAGACATCAGACGGCTACAATAATGTTTCGCGCTCCGAACGAGACACCGGCTCGCCGGGCCTGGCAAGCCTGAGCCTCGCCGCAGCGCACGCGGATCGGTCGGATTCCAGGCACCTGTACCCTTCGGCCCACACCTTCACAACGCCCGGCGAGCGTGCCGTGCGCGATCCCGCAGCCTGCACGCAATCCGTAAACGGTTTCTGAGTCAGGCAAAGCTGTCAGCTTCTCCAGTGACTTAGCGTTCCGGCGCCGTGAGCGAGCGGCGGGTTTACCAGCCTTGCCGCGGTGCAGCAAGCTTGGCCTTCAGCCGCAGGCGAACAGCTCCGTGGCCGATCCGTCCGGCCGGCCGACGACGACCGAGCCGGCATAGCCGACGAACAGCCCGTGCTCGACGACGCCCGGAAGATCGTTGAGCAGGCTGCCGAGCCGCCGCGGATCGCCGATGCGGCCGAGCCGGCAGTCGAGGATGAAGTTGCCGGCATCGGTCCTCAGCGGCGACGCGGCGCCGCCGCGGACGGCGATCTCCTGCCCATCGACGTCGGCGCCGGCCAGCACCGCGCCGATCGAGCGCGCCGTCGACTGCCAGCCGAACGGGATCACCTCGATCGGCAGCGGGTAGCGCCCGAGCCGCTCGACCACCTTCGAGGCGTCGACGATCGCCACCATGCGGCGCGCGGCGTGCGCGACGATCTTCTCGTAGAGCAGGCTGGCGCCGCCGCCCTTGATCATGTCGAGCCGCGGATCGATCTCGTCGGCGCCGTCGATGGCAAGGTCGAGCTCGCCGAGATCGCCGAGGTCGACCAGCCGAACGCCGGCGGCGCGGGCGATCTCGGCGGTCTTGGTCGAGGTGGCGACGCCGACCACGTCGAGGCCGGCGCGGACCCGTTCGCCGAGCGCCTGCACCATCAGGTGCGAGGTCGAGCCCGAGCCGAGGCCGAGCCGCATGCCCGAGCGCACGTGCAGGTCGAGCGCCATCTCGCCGGCGGCGCGCTTGGCGATGTCGGCTGGGGTCACGGCGGTCTCCGGAGGCGGGAAAGCGGCAGAGGTTTGCGTCGGCGGCGCGCCGAAAGCAATGGTGCCGGCTGCGCTGCGACAGCGGCGATCGGCTCAGCGAACGACGAGGCGCGTCCGCGGCCCGAGGCGCGGCAGGAGCTTTCGGAACTCGTCGGGCGCGATGGCGATGCAGCCCTCGGTCGGCAGGAAGCCGGGTCGCGCGACATGCAGGAAGATCGCACTGCCTCCGCCCTGGACGCGGCGGGCGTCGTTGAAGCCGATCTCGACCACATGGTCGTAGAGTCCGTCGGTGCGGCGCATCGCCTCGTGCGAGCCGACATAGGGCAGTCGCACGTGGCGGTTGTAGTTGCGGTCGCCCGGAGCGTCGCACCAGCCGTCCCGGGCGCCGATGCGGCGCACCGGCAGCGCCGTCGGCGGGCGCGGGTGGCGATCGTCCCGGTACCAGAGCCGCCGCAGCGGGTGGACGCCGGCCGGGGTGACGCCGTCGCCCTCGCGCTTGCCATGGCCGATGCCGCCGCGGCCGAGCGCGCAGCGAATCACCCGGCTCCCCGCCTCGAGGCGGCCCAGCGAAGGGTGACCCGGCAGCGCGGTGACGGTGATCCTGTCGAGCGTTGTCGCCACTATGGAACCCGATCGCCTTGCGCGACCTTGCCTGCGTGCTCTACTTCGAAGCATTGCGCCCCGCGCGTCCTGGAGTCCGGATATGGCCACGAGGCGGACGATACTCGTTGTCGACGATGATGCCGACCTGCGCGAGGCGCTCTTCGAGCAGCTCGCGATAAACGACGAATTCGCCGTCGAGACGGCGGCCGACGGCGCCGAGGCGCTCGCCAAGGCTCGCGGCGGCCAGATCGACATCGTGCTGATGGATGTCGGCCTGCCCGATGCCGACGGCCGCGAGATCGTCCGCCAGCTGCGCCAGGAGGGATTCCGCGCACCCGTGATCATGCTGACCGGGCACGATGCCGACAACGACACCATCCAGGGGCTCGAGGCCGGCGCCAACGACTATGTGCCGAAGCCCTTCCGCTTCCCGGTCCTGCTCGCCCGCGTTCGCGCCCAGCTGCGCAGCCACGAGGCGAGCGAGGATGCCGTCTTCTCGATCGGCCCATACACCTTCAAGCCCGGCTCGAAGATGCTGATCACCGAGCGCGGCTCGAAGATCCGGCTGACCGAGAAGGAGACCTCGATCCTGCGCTTCCTCTATCGCGCCGGCGAGCGGGTGGTGACGCGCGACATCCTCCTGCAGGAGGTCTGGGGCTACAATTCGGGCGTGACGACGCACACGCTCGAGACGCATGTCTACCGCCTGCGGCAGAAGATCGAGAAGGAGCCGTCCAACGCCAAGCTGCTCGTGACGGAAGGCGGCGGCTACAAGCTCATGCCCTGAGGCTTAATTGGCGCTCGACGACGATATCCGCATCATGCGCGAAGTGCACATGCTGTCGGAAGTGCCCCGCGACGGGCTGCGGCTGCTCGCCTTCTCGGCCGAGAGCCGCATCCTGCGCAAGGGCGACGTGCTGTTCCGCGAGGGCGAGCCGGCGGACGGCGGCTACATCGTCGCCTCGGGATCGCTCGACATCGGCCGCGGCGACGGGCCGCCGCAGCGCATCGCCCACCGCGGAACGATGCTGTGCGGGCTCGCGCTGCTGTGCGAGACCGAGCAGACCGCGACCGCCACCGCCCGCGAGCCGAGCCAGGTGCTGCGCATCTCGCGCTCGCTCTTCATGCGCATGCTGGACGAGTATCCGGGAGTCGCGGCGCGGCTGCACACGCAGCTCGCCCAGCGCGTGCTGGCCGGCGCCGGCGAGCTGGCCGAGATCGGCCGCGAGCTCGCCCGCCCGACCACCCCGCGCCGCGCGGAGTAGATGCAGTAGCCCGGCCGTCACCCGAGGAGAGCCGATGCCGATCGTCGACATCAACGACCCTTCCGGCCTCGAGCAGGCCTATCCGCTGGCGACCTTCGAGCACGACGCGGCGCAGAATGCGCGCACCGCGGCTGCCGAGGTGCACGGGGTCCGCATCACGGCCGGGCCGCGGCCGGGCACGTTCGAGGTCGCCCCGGCGACGCGGCACGCCGGCGAATCCCCGTCGGACGGCATGTCGCTCTTCCTCGCCCCGCATCGCTCCAACGAGGCGACCGCCGTCACCGAGGCGCACCCGGGCTATGGCGGGCCGCAGGCGGTGGCGGCGCCCCGCCCGGCATCGCCGCGCAAGGACTACGAGGCGTTCCTGAAGCGGCTCGTCGAGGCGCTGCGGTCGGCCGAGTTCCCGGCACCGATCGGTCTCCACGACGACCGGCTGAAGGGCTTTCGCGGCGGCTGACCGACGCGCCCCGCACCGCCGGCAGGCACCTGTCTTCGGCCCGTCGCGACAGGCGCTCGGGCACCCCCAAGCCGCGCCGGCGAGTCCTGCCGCGGATCTCGCACGAAGTCGCGCCGTGCGGGCAAACTATTGATCCGACGACTATTTCCGCGAACGCGCAAGAGGCCGCGCGGCGTCGCCGCGGCGTGCCTGAACAGCCGTTGCGGCTGTCTGAAATTCTTCCAGACGACGATTGCCTTCTCTCTGACATACAATATACTACGGCCAGTCGCCCGTCCGGCGGCACACTGAAAGATCCGCCGCGCGACCGGGTCCAGAGGCCCGGCGCGTCCCAATCCAGCGGACAACTCGGGAGAGAACGCGCATGACACTCAGGGTCGGTCCTGTCACCGCGAAGCATTTCGCCGCGGCCACCGTCGCCGCCGGCATCGCCATTGCGCCACACGCGGCCTTCGCGTGGGAGCCCACCAAGACGGTCGAGTTCATCGTTCCCGCCGGCACCGGCGGCGGCGCCGACCAGATGGCCCGGATGATCCAGGGCATCGTGCAGAAGCACAATCTGATGCCGCAGTCGCTCGTCGTCATCAACAAGTCGGGCGGCGCCGGCGCCGAAGGCTTCCTCGACGTGAAGTCGTCGAAGGGCAACCCGCACAAGATCATCATCACGCTCTCCAACCTCTTCACGACGCCGCTCGCCACGGGCGTGCCGTTCAGCTGGGAGGACATGACGCCGGTCGCCATGCTGGCGCTCGACGAGTTCGTTCTCTGGGTGAACTCGAGCTCGCCCTATAAGACCGCCGCCGAATACGTCGAGGCCCTGAAGAAGGAGGGCAGCGGCTTCAAGATGGCCGGCACCGGCTCCAAGCAGGAAGACCAGATCATCACCGCGGCCATCGAGCAGTCGACCGGCGGCAAGTTCACCTACGTGCCGTACAAGGGCGGCGGCGACGTCGCAGCCCAGCTCGTCGGCAATCACGTGACCTCGAGCGTCAACAACCCGATCGAGGCGGTCGCGCAGTGGCGCGCCGGCGCGCTGCGGCCGCTCTGCGTGTTCGACGAGAAGCGCATGCCGTACACCGAGAAGGTGACGGCCGACATGAGCTGGGCCGACATCCCGACCTGCAAGGAATCCGGCCTCGACATCGACTACCTGATGCTGCGCGGCATCTTCATGCCCCCGGGCGTCACGCCGGACCAGACCAAGTACTATGTCGACCTGTTCCAGAAGGTGCGCGAGACGCCCGAATGGAAGGACTTCATGGCCAAGGGCGCCTTCAACACCACCTTCCTGTCGGGTGACGACTACAAGAAGTGGGTCGGCGAGGCCGCGACGCGCCACAAGGACCTGATGACCAAGGCCGGCTTCCTGGCGAAGTGATCCGGCTGCCGTAGTCGCCGGGACGGGCCGTCAGGACCCGGCCCGGACGCTGCTCGAGTGTTCTGAAATATCGAGACGTTCAGCGGCCCGGCATGCGCGGCGCCGTATGGGGAGGTTCGTGCCATGGATCACGATCGCAGCCAGTACACAGTCTCCCAGCGGAGCATGGAGCTCGTCGTCGCCGCGCTGTTCATGGCGGTCGCCGCGCTCGTCATGTGGGACAATTGGCGGATCGGCGCCCGCTGGGGCACCGACGGCCCCGAGTCCGGCTATTTCCCGTTCTACATGGGCGTCATCATGTTCGTCGCAAGCCTGGCGACGTTCGTGATCAACCTCGTGACCAAGCATCCCGACCTGAAGACCTTCGTCGAGCGGTCACAGCTCGTTCTCGTCCTGCGGGTGCTGATCCCGACGATCGTCTTCGTCGTGCTGATCCATTTCCTCGGCATTTACGTCGCCGCGGCGATCTTCATCGCCTTCTTCATGACCTGGCTCGGCAAGTACCCGATCTACAAGGTCGTCCCGATCGCCATCGGCGTGCCGGTGATGCTGTTCATGATGTTCGAGGTCTGGTTCCTCGTGCCACTGCCGAAGGGCCCGCTGGAGGCCGCGCTCGGCTACTGACCGGATTTAATCGCTCACGCATGCGTCGCGCCGGTCGACGGCGCACACCGACGACAACAAAGCATCGGCCGCGCTTTCGAGCCGCGGCCTCCGGGTGGAGGGGTTCGTGGACGCATTTTACTCCCTGATCGAGGGCTTCGGCGTCCTCGGCGATCCGATGAACATCTTCTACATGTTCCTCGGCATCATCCTCGGCGTGCTGATCGGCGTGCTGCCCGGCCTCGGCGGCGCCAACGGGGTGGCGATCCTCTTGCCCCTCACCTTCTCGATGTCGCCTGTGTCGGCCATCATCATGCTCTCCTCGATCTACTGGGGAGCGCTGTTCGGCGGCGCCATCACCTCGGTGCTGTTCAACATCCCGGGCGAGCCCTGGTCGGTGGCGACCACCTTCGACGGCTACCCGATGGCCCAGCAGGGCAAAGCCGGCGAGGCGCTGACGGGCGCCTTCACCGGCTCCTTCATCGGCGCCTTCGTCGCCGTGCTGGTGCTGACCTTCCTCGCGCCGCTGATCGCCGCCTTCGCGCTGCGCTTCGGGCCGGCCGAGTTCTTCGCGGTCTATCTTCTGACCTTCTGCAGTTTTGTCGGCATGGGCCGGGAATCGCCCTTCAAGGTTCTCGCCGCCATGACGCTCGGCTTCGCCCTCGCCGGCGTCGGCATCGACACCGTCACCGGCCAGCTGCGCATGACCTTCGGCACCGTCGAGCTCTTGCGCGGCTTCGACTTCCTGATCGCCGTCATCGGCCTGTTCGGCATCGGCGAGATCCTGCTGACGATGGAGGAGGGCCTGTCGTTCAAGGGCCGCTCGGCCAAGATCAGCCCGACGATCGTCTGGCAGACGTGGAAGAAGCTGCCCAAGATGTGGGTGACGGCGCTGCGCGGCTCGATCGTCGGCTGCTGGATGGGCATCACGCCCGGCGGCGCGACGCCCGCCTCCTTCATGAGCTACGGCCTCGCCAAGCGCTTCTCGCGCAATGGCGACAAGTTCGGCAAGGGCGAGCTCGAGGGCGTCGTCGCGCCGGAGACGGCCGCGCACGCCGCCGGAACCAGCGCGCTCCTGCCGATGCTGACGCTCGGCATCCCCGGCTCGCCGACCGCGGCCGTGCTGCTCGGCGGCCTCTTGATCTGGGGCCTGCAGCCCGGGCCGCTGCTGTTCGTCGAGCAGAAGGACTTCGTCTGGGGCCTGATCGCCTCGATCTATCTCGGCAACGTCGCCGGCCTGATCGTCGTGCTGACGACCGTGCCGCTGTTCGCCTCGATCCTGCGCATCCCGTTCAGCATCATCGCGCCGATCATCATCGTCATCTGCTGCGTCGGCGCCTACACGGTGCACAATGCCGAGTTCGACATCGTCGTCATGCTGATCTTCGGCGTCATCGGCTACGTGTTTAAGAAGCTCGGCTATCCGCTGGCGCCGCTGGTGCTGGCCCTGGTCCTCGGCGACATGGCAGAGAGCGCCTTCCGGCAGGCGATGCTGCTGTCGAACGGCAGCCTGACCATCTTCTGGTCGAACCCGCTCGTCGGCTCGATCGTCACGCTGGCGCTCGTCATGCTGTTCTGGCCGCTGATCTCGCTGGTGCTGTCGCGGTTCCGCGGCCGCCAGCAGCCCGGCCCGGCGACGACCTGAGGCGGAGCGCCGTCGCCGCTCCCGCCGGAGCTGCGACGGCCCCGCTGGACTTCCCCGACGCGCGGCCTCGGCTGCGCGTCGGGCCCCGATAATGGCCCGCGGGCTCGGTTTCGGCCTTGCTCAGGGTCGTGGTATACAGTATGCAAGGGGTGTCGCGCGGAGACGCTGCGACATGGCGAAAAGCGGTGTCACACTTCGAAGAGCGATCGGAGGACGATTTGCCAGCCGTCGCGGCTTTGCCGAGGCTCAATGTCGAGCCGCTGGGCGCGAGCCTGAGCCTCAGGACCCTCGCCTACGACGCCTTGAAGAAGGCGATCACCGAGATGGACATCTACGGCCATCCGGTGGACATCAAGCTCGACGAGCGCCGCCTGTCGCAGGATCTCGGCGTCAGCCGGACGCCGATCCGCGAGGCGATGACGCTGCTCGAGCAGGAAGGCTTCGTCCGCTCGGTCCCGCGCCGCGGCATCTTCGTGGTCCGCAAGACCAAGCAGGAGCTGCTCGACATCATCACCGTCTGCGCGGCGCTCGAGAGCATGGCGGCGCGGCTGACCGCGACGCGCGCCACCGATGCCGAGCTGAAGAGCCTGCGCGAGATGTTCTCGGAATTCGAGCATCCGGCCGAGCACATGCACGAATACTCGGAGGCGAACATCGCCTTCCATCAGACGATCATCCGCCTCAGCCGCTGCCCACTGATCGCCGAGATGACGGAGAATCTCGTCCTGCACATGCGCGCCATCCGCTCGGTGTCGCTGCGCCAGGACAATCGCTCGGAGGTCTCGATCCGCGAGCATATGGGCATCATCGATGCGCTCGAGCGGCGCGACGCGGAGGCGGCCGAGCGGCTGTTCCGCGAGCACACGCTCGGGCTCGCGCGGCACGTCGAGAAGCACGGCGTGTTCCCTAAGTAATGCAATCGGCGCGAGGTCGCGCGGAACCAAGAGCGGACAGGGCAGGGAACGGGCGGAGATCGGCGCGGCGCAGGCCGCGAGACGACGCCCGGCTCGGCCCGGATCCGGAACCGGTCGGAAGGAGGACTTCAGGGATGGCGACTACAGCAGCGGCAGCAACGACGTTGGAACGTGGGACGAAGGCCGATGCCGCGGCCGAAGCCGGCGTACAGCAGGAGCTGACGGACGGCTTCCACCTCGTCATCGACGCGCTGAAGCTCAACGGCATCAACACCATATACGGCGTCCCGGGCATCCCGATCACCGATCTCGGCCGCTTCGCGCAGGCCGAAGGGATGCGCGTCATCTCCTTCCGGCACGAGCAGCACGCCGGCAACGCGGCGGCGATCGCCGGCTACCTCACGCAGAAGCCCGGCATCTGCCTCACCGTCTCGGCGCCCGGCTTCCTCAACGGCCTCACCGCCCTCGCCAACGCGACGACCAACTGCTTCCCGATGATCCTCATCAGCGGCTCCTCCGAGCGCGAGATCGTCGACCTGCAGCAGGGCGACTACGAGGAGATGGACCAGCTCGCGATCGCCAAGCCGCTCTGCAAGGCGGCCTTCCGGGTGCTGCACGCGGCCGACATCGGCATCGCGGTGGCGCGCGCCATCCGCGCCGCGCTCTCCGGCCGCCCGGGCGGCGTCTATCTCGACCTGCCGGCCAAGCTCCTGTCGCAGGTGATGGACGCCGAGGCGGGCAGGAAATCGCTCGTCAAGGTGATCGACCCGGCGCCGGCGCAGATCCCGGCCCCGGCCGCCGTCAAGCGCGCGCTCGAGGTGCTGAAGGGCGCCAAGCGGCCGCTGATCATCCTCGGCAAGGGCGCCGCCTACGCGCAGGCCGACGACGCCATCCGCACCCTCGTCGAGAAGACCGGCATCCCGTTCCTGCCGATGAGCATGGCCAAGGGCATCCTGCCGGACACGCATCCGCAGTCGGCCGGCGCCGCGCGCTCGACTGTCCTCAAGGACTCCGACGTCGTCGTCCTGATCGGCGCTCGCCTCAACTGGCTGCTCAGTCACGGCAAGGGCAAGAGCTGGGGCGAGCCGGGCTCGAAGAAGTTCGTCCAGATCGACATCGAGCCGAAGGAGATGGACTCGAATATCGAGATCGCGGCCCCGCTCGTCGGCGACATCGCGTCCTGCGTCGACGCCCTCCTCGCCGGCATCGACGACAAGTGGGCCAAGGCCCCGGCGGAGTGGACGAAGTCCATCAATGAGAAGAAAGAAGCCAACATCGCCAAGATGGCGCCGCGGCTGATGAAGAATTCTTCGCCGATGGACTTCCACAGCGCTCTCGGCGCGCTGCGCACCATCGTCAAGGCGCGGCCGGACATCATCCTCGTCAACGAGGGCGCCAACACGCTCGACCTCGCCCGCGGCATCATCGACATGTACCAGCCGCGCAAGCGCCTCGATGTCGGCACCTGGGGCATCATGGGCATCGGCATGGGCTTCGCCGTCGCCGCCGCCATCGAGACCGGCAAGCCGGTGCTGGCGATCGAGGGCGACAGCGCCTTCGGCTTCTCGGGCATGGAGATCGAGACGGTCTGCCGCTACGACCTGCCGGTCTGCGTCGTCGTCTTCAACAACAACGGCATCTACCGCGGCACCGACGTCAATCCGGGCGGCGGCAAGGATGTCGCCACCACCGTCTTCGTCAAGGACTCGCGCTACGACAAGATGATGGAGGCCTTCGGCGGCGTCGGCGTGCACGTGACGACTCCGGACGAGCTGTCGCGCGCCGTCAATGCGGCGCTCGATAGCGGCAAGCCGACGCTCGTCAACGCGGTGATCGATCCGGCGGCCGGCACCGAGAGCGGCAACATCGGCAAGCTCAACCCGCAGAGCGTGGTGCGCAAGCAGCCGACGACGTGAGCGCCGGCACGCCGGGCGAGAACGAGGGGAATCCCGTTCCCTGGACGGGCGGGATCCCCGCTTCAGAGATCAAGAATAAGGTCGAGAGGAAAGAAGATGGGCAAGGCTCTTGAAGGCGTCCGTATCCTCGACTTCACCCATGTTCAGTCGGGCCCGACCTGCACGCAGCTGCTTGCCTGGTTCGGCGCCGACGTGATCAAGGTGGAGCGTCCCGGTGTGGGCGATATCACCCGCGGACAGCTGCGCGACATCCCGAAGGTGGACAGCCTCTATTTCACGATGCTGAACCACAACAAGCGGTCGATCACGCTCGATACCAAGCAGAAGGAGGGCGCCGCCGTCCTCGAGGCGCTGGTGAAGAGCTGCGACGTGCTGGTCGAGAACTTCGCCCCGGGCGTGCTCGACCGGATGGGCTTCACCTGGGAGCGCATCCAGGAGCTCAACCCGCGCATGATCGTCGCCTCGATCAAGGGCTTCGGCCCCGGCCCCTACGAGGACTGCAAGGTCTACGAGAACGTCGCCCAGTGCGCCGGCGGCTCGGCCTCGACGACCGGCTTCCGCGACGGCGTGCCGCTCGTTACCGGCGCCCAGATCGGCGATTCCGGGACCGGCCTGCATCTGGCGCTCGGCATCGTCGCCGCGCTCTTCCAGCGCAACACGACCGGCCGCGGCCAGCGCGTCACCTGCGCCATGCAGGACGGCGTGCTCAACCTCTGCCGCGTCAAGCTGCGCGACCAGCAGCGCCTCGCGCACGGCCCGCTCACCGAGTACAGCCAGTATGGCGAGGGCGTGCCCTTCGGCGACGCGGTGCCGCGCGCCGGCAATGATTCCGGCGGCGGCCAGCCGGGCCGCATCCTCAAGTGCAAGGGCTGGGAGACCGATCCCAACGCCTACATCTACTTCATCACCCAGGCCCCGGTCTGGGAGAAGATCTGCGACGTCATCGGCGAGCCGGAGTGGAAGACCCATCCCGACTACGCGACGCCGCAGGCCCGGCTGCCGCGGCTGAACGAGATCTTCGCCCGCATCGAAGAGTGGACGATGACCAAGGACAAGTTCGAGGCGATGGGGATTCTCAACGAGTACGACATCCCCTGCGGGCCGATCCTGTCGATGAAGGAGATCGCCGAGGAGAAGTCGCTGCGCGACACCGGCACCGTCGTCGAGGTCGATCACCCCGAGCGCGGCAAGTACCTGTCGGTCGGCAACCCGATCAAGCTGTCCGACAGCCCGAGCGAGGTGACCCGCTCGCCGCTGCTCGGCGAGCACACCGAGGAGATCCTCCGCGACGTCTTGAAGTTCGACGAGCGGCGCATCGCCGAGATCCGCGACTCCGGCGCGCTCGGCGCGCAGCCGGCGCGCATCGCCGCCGAGTGATTTCTTCTCCGCGGGGCGGCCCCGGCCGTCCTCGCGGAGCCGCTTACCAGGCGGACATTCCCTCTCCCGACAGGCGAAGTCCGCCCGCCTTCGAGAGCCGGCGCCGCGAAGGCCCGGCCGGAACGACAACGCCAGAAGACGGACGCCCGAGGAGACTTCGATGGCAGAGGCAGCTCTCAAGAAACCGGTCGCGCCCGGCGCCGACAAGACCGCGGTGCGCAAAGTGCTCGACGCCGTCAAGGCCGACGGTCGCAACGCGCTCACCGCGCCCGAGGCGAAGGTCGTCGCCGACGCCTACGGCATCCCGGTGCCGAAGGAAGGCGTCGCGACCTCGGCCGCGCAGGCCGAGAGCCTCGCCGCCGGCATGGGCTATCCGGTGGTGATGAAGATCGTCTCGCCCGACATCCTGCACAAGACGGAGGCCGGCGGCGTGCTGGTCGGCGTCAAGTCGGCCGAGGAGGTGAAGGCCGGCTACGAGACGATCCTCGCCAACGCCAAGAAGTACAAGGCGGATGCAAAGATCGAGGGCGTCCAGGTCCAGCAGATGCTGAAGGGCGGCACCGAGGTGATCGTCGGCTCGATCACCGACGGCTCGTTCGGCAAGCTGGTCGCCTTCGGCCTCGGCGGCGTGCTGGTGGAGGTGCTGAAGGACATCACCTTCCGCCTCGCGCCGGCGAGCCGCGAGGACGCGCTGTCGATGCTCGACGGCATCCAGGCGAAGGAGATGCTGCACGGCGTGCGCGGCGGCGACGCGGTCGACCGCGAGGCGCTCGCCGACATCATCGTCCGCGTCTCGCAGCTCGTCACCGACTTCCCGGAGATCGTCGAGCTCGACCTTAACCCGGTGTTCGCCTCGAAGTCCGACGCGATCGCCGCCGACGTCCGCATCGTGGTCGACTTCGACTACAAGCCGCGCGAGGCGCCGCGCTCGAACGACGAGATCGTCAAGGCGATGAACCGCATCATGCAGCCGAAGGCGGTTGCGGTGATCGGCGCCTCGGCCGAGACCGGCAAGATCGGCAACTCGGTGATGAAGAACCTCATCAACGGCGGCTATGCCGGCCAGATCTACCCGATCCATCCGAAGGCCGAGGAGATTCTGGGCTACAAGGCCTACAAGTCGGTCAAGGACGTGCCGGGCGAGATCGACACCGCGGTGTTCGCCATTCCGGCCAAGTTCGTCGCCGGCGCGCTCACCGAATGCGGCGAGAAGGGCATCCCGGGCGCCGTTCTGATCCCCTCGGGCTTCGCCGAGACCGGCGAGGTGGAGCTGCAGAACGAGATCGTCGCCATCGGCAAGAAGTACAATATCCGCCTGATGGGGCCGAACATCTACGGCTTCTACTACACGCCGGCCAATCTCTGCGCGACCTTCTGCACCGCCTACGACGTGAAAGGCTCGGCGGCGCTGTCGTCGCAGTCCGGCGGCATCGGCATGGCGATCATCGGCTTCTCGCGCTCGGCCAAGATGGGCGTGTCGGCGATCGTCGGCCTCGGCAACAAGTCCGACATCGACGAGGACGACCTGCTCGCCTTCTTCGAGCAGGACCCGAACACCAAGATCATCGCCCAGCACTGCGAGGACCTGAAGGACGGGCGGGCCTTCGCCGAGGCCGCCAAGCGCGTCTCGAAGAAGAAGCCGATCGTCGTGCTGAAGGCCGGCCGCACCTCGGCCGGCGCCCAGGCGGCGGCCTCGCACACGGGCGCGCTCGCCGGCAACGACAAGATCTACGAGGACGTCTTCAAGCAGGTCGGCGTCATCCGCGCCCGCTCGCTCCGGCAGCTGCTCGAGTTCGCGCGCGGCGTGCCGATCCTGCCGACCCCGAAGGGCGAGAACGTCGTCATCATCACCGGTGCCGGCGGCTCGGGCGTCCTCCTGTCGGACGCGGTCGTCGACAACGGCCTGTCGCTGATGAAGATGCCGCCCGATCTCGACGCGGCGTTCAGAAAATTCATCCCGCCGTTCGGTGCGGCCGGCAACCCGGTCGACATCACCGGCGGCGAGCCGCCGACGACCTATGCCAACACGGTCCGGCTCGGCCTCGAGGATCCGCGCATCCACGCGCTGATCCTCGGCTACTGGCACACCATCATCACGCCGCCGATGGTGTTCGCCAAGCTGATGGTCGAGGTGAAGAACGAGGCCAAGGCGAAGGGCATCGAGAAGCCGATGGTCGCCTCGCTCGCCGGCGACGTCGAGGTCGAGGAAGCCGCCGAGTACCTCTATCAGAACGGCATCCCGGCCTATGCGTACTCGACCGAATTGCCGGTCGAGGTGCTGGGCGCCAAGTACAAGTGGGCCCGCGGCGCGGGACTGCTCTGATCTCCTGAGATTCCGTTCCGTCCGCCCCCCGGCGGGCGGAACGGGTGCCGAGCCCGGCTCAAGAACGCACTGCGCTCGGCGGGGATCGCCGAGCCACCCGAGAAGGACGGCAATGGCGACCGACACGATCATCGCGCCGCGAAAAATCCATCCGGGCTCGGGGCGGCGGAAGTCGCCGGAGCACCAGAAGGGCCGCCAGGTCGAGCCGCAGGCCTTGCGCGAGGTGCAGGCGCTGCTTGGCGACCGGCCGCGCCGCGCCGACCTTTTGATCGAGCACCTCCATCTCCTGCAGGACACCTATGGCTGCCTGCATGCGCGCCACCTCGTCGCGCTGGCGACCGAGATGCGGCTCGCATTGGCCGAGGTCTACGAGGTCGCCTCGTTCTACGCCCATTTCGACATCGTCCGCGACGGCGAGACGCCCCCTCCCCCGCTGACCGTGCGCGTCTGCGACAGCCTCACCTGCGAGCTGATGGGCGCGCAGAAGCTGCTCGCCGAACTGCCGGCCGCGCTCGGCGAGCGCGTTCGCGTGGTGCGCGCCCCTTGCATGGGCGGCTGCCACAACGCGCCCGTGACGGCGATCGGCCATACGCTGCACGAGCACGCGACCGTCGAGAGCGTCGCCGAGGCGGTCGCGGCCGGCGACACGCACCCGCACGCGCCCGACTATCCGGATTTCGACGCCTATGTCACCGGCGGCGGCTACGAGCGGCTGCGCGAATGCCTCGCCGGCATCCGCTCGTTCGAGGACGTGGCGAAGTCGCTCGAGGATTCGGGGCTGCGCGGCCTCGGCGGCGCCGGCTTCCCGACGGGCCGCAAATGGCGCTTCGTGCGCGCCGAGCCCGGCCCGCGGCTGATGGCGATCAATGGCGACGAGGGCGAGCCGGGCACCTTCAAGGACCGCTACTACCTCGAGACCGATCCGCATCGCTTCCTCGAGGGCATGCTGATCGGCGCCTGGGCGGTCGAGGCGCGCGACGTCTACATCTATCTGCGCGACGAGTACCCGCACTGCCGCGAGATTCTCCTGGCCGAGATCCCGAAGGTGGTCGCCGCCGGCCTGACGCCGCACACGCAGATCCATCTGCGGCGCGGCGCCGGCGCCTACATCTGCGGCGAGGAGTCGGCGATGCTGGAGAGCATCGAGGGCAAGCGCGGCCTGCCGCGCCACAAGCCGCCCTTCCCGAGCCAGGTTGGCCTGTTCGGCCGGCCGACGCTGATCAACAATATCGAGACCGTCTTCTGGGTCCGGGAGATCCTCGAGAAGGGCGGCGACTGGTTCAAGGGGTTTGGCCGCAACGGCCGGACCGGGCTTCGCACATTCTCCGTCTCGGGCCGCGTGAAAGAGCCGGGCGTGAAGCTCGCCCCGGCCGGCATCACGGTGCGCGAGCTGATCGACGAATATTGCGGCGGCATGGCCGAGGGGCACGCCTTCAAGGGCTATCTGCCCGGCGGCGCCTCGGGCGGCATCCTGCCGGCCTCCATGGCCGACATCCCGCTCGATTTCGGCACGCTCGAGCCGCATGGCTGCTTCATCGGCTCGGCGGCGGTCGTCGTCTTGTCGGACGAGGACAACATGCGCGAGGTGGCGCTGAACCTGCTCCGCTTCTTCGAGGACGAGAGCTGCGGCCAGTGCACGCCCTGCCGCGTCGGCACCGAGAAGGCCGTCAAGCTGATGCAGCAGCCGGCCTGGAACGAGAGCCTGCTCGAGGACTTGATGAAGGTCATGGGCGACGCCTCGATCTGCGGCCTCGGCCAGGCGGCCATGAATCCGGTGAAACAGGTGCTCCGGCATTTCCGCAGCGATCTTGCGCCGACCGCCGCGGCCGCGCGCCGCGAGCTCGGGACGCACTGAGGAGAGACGACCCATGCTCGAGGGCATCCGCTTCATCCTCGACGGCGAGGAAGTCACCGCCCAGCCGGGCGAGACGATCTGGCAGGTCGCCAATCGCCGCGGCACCGAGATCCCGCACCTCTGCTACTCGCCCGAGCCCGGCTATCGGCCGGACGGCAATTGCCGCGCCTGCATGGTCGAGATCGAGGGCGAGCGCGTGCTCGCCGCCTCCTGCGTGCGCAAGCCCGCCGCCGGCATGAAGGTGGTGACGTCGAGCGAGCGGGCGCGCCGCTCGCGCGAGCTCGTGTTCGAGCTCTTGGTCACCGATCAGCCCAAGCGGGAGGTCGCGCACGATCCGAGCTCGGCCTTCTGGAACTGGGCCGACCGCATCGAGGTCGACGAGAGCCGCTTCCCGACGACGCCGCGCTGGGAGCCGGACCGCAGCCATCCGGCGATGGCCGTGCAGCTCGACGCCTGCATCCAGTGCAATCTCTGCGTCCGCGCCTGCCGCGAGGTGCAGGTCAACGACGTCATCGGCATGGCGGGCCGCGGCTTCTCGGAAAAGATCGTCTTCGACTTCGACGATCCGATGGGCAACTCGACCTGCGTCGCCTGCGGCGAGTGCGTGCAGGTCTGCCCGACCGGCGCGCTGATGCCCGCCAAGCAGATCGACGCCGAGGGCCATTTCACCAACGCGCCTGAGCGCGAGGTGAACAGCGTCTGCCCCTATTGCGGCGTCGGCTGCCAGCTCACCTACCAGATCAAGGACGACGAGATCGTCGCCGTGCAGGGCCGTAACGGGCCAGCGAACCAGAATCGGCTCTGCGTGAAGGGCCGCTTCGGCTTCGACTATGTGCACCACCCGGACCGGCTGACCGTACCGCTGATCCGCCGCGACGGCGTCTCCAAGCACGATGTCGACATCGATCCGCTGAACCCGTGGACGCATTTCCGCGAGGCCACCTGGGAGGAGGCGCTGGATCGCGCCGCCGGCGGTCTCGCGAAGATCCGCGACGCGCGCGGCGGCAATGCGCTCGCCGGCTTCGGCTCGGCGAAGGGCTCCAACGAGGAGGCCTACCTGTTCCAGAAGCTGGTCCGCACCGGCTTCCACACCAACAATGTCGACCACTGCACGCGGCTCTGCCACGCCTCCTCGGTGGCGGCGCTGATGGAGGGGGTGGGCTCGGGCGCGGTCTCGGCGCCCTTCATGGCGGCCGAGGATGCCGACGTGATCGTCGTCATCGGCGCCAACCCGACCGAGAACCACCCGGTCGCCGCCACCTTCTTCAAGAACGCCACCGAGCGCGGTGCCAAGCTCGTCGTCATGGACCCGCGCGGCACCGTGATGATGAAGCATGCGACGCACATGCTGCAGTTCAAGCCGGGACGCGACGTCTCGATGCTGAACGCCATGCTGCACACGATCATCGAGGAGCAGCTCTACGACCGGCAATACGTGCAGGCGCACACCGAGGACTTCGAGGCGCTGGTCGAGAATGTCCGCGACTATCCGCCCGAGAAGATGGAGGCGATCTGCGGCATTCCGGCCAAGACGCTGCGCGAGGTCGCGCGGCTCTATGCCCGCGCCGAGGCGGCGATCATCTTCTGGGGCATGGGGGTGAGCCAGCACATCCACGGCACCGACAATGCCCGCTGCCTGATCGCGCTCTCGCTCGTCACCGGCCAGATCGGCCGGCCCGGGACCGGCCTGCATCCGCTGCGCGGCCAGAACAATGTGCAGGGCGCCTCCGACGCGGGCCTGATCCCGATGGTCTATCCGGACTACCAGTCGGTCGAGGATCCGAAGGTGCGCGCCTTCTACGAGGATCTCTGGGGCGTTCCGCACCTCGATCCGAAGCGCGGCCTGACCGTGGTCGAGATCATGGACGCGGTGCACGAGGGCCAGATCTCCGGCATGTACATCATGGGCGAGAACCCGGCGATGTCGGACCCGGACGTCCAGCACGCCCGCGAGGCCCTCGCCAGCCTCGACCACCTCGTCGTCCAGGACATCTTCCTCACCGAGACGGCGAAGTATGCCGACGTGGTGCTGCCGGCCTCGGCCTGGCCGGAGAAGGAGGGCACGGTCACCAACACCAACCGCCAGGTGCAGATGGGGCGGAAGGCGCTGCCGCTGCCGGGCCGGGCGCGCCAGGACCTCGAGATCATCATCGACCTCGCCAACCGCCTCGGCTGCGGCTGGACCTATACGCATCCGAGCGAGGTTTTCGCCGAGATGACGAAGGCGATGCCCTCGCTCGCCAACATCACCTGGGAGCGCGTCGCGCGCGAGGATTCCGTCACCTACCCTTGCGACGCGCCGGACGAGCCCGGGCACGACATCGTCTTCGGCAACGGTTTTCCGACCAAGAGCGGGCGCGGAAAATTCGTGCCGGCGAAGATCATCAACCCGGCCGAGGAGCCGGACGCCGAGTACCCGATGGTGCTGACCACCGGCCGCCAGCTCGAGCACTGGCATACGGGCTCGATGACGCGGCGCTCGAACGTGCTCGACGCGCTCGAGCCGGAGGCGGTCGGCTACCTGTCGGCGCGCGACATGGAGCGGCTCGGCATCCGCACCGGCGAGTTCATGCGCGTGTCGACGCGGCGCGGCGAGATCCGGCTGAAGGCGCGCATCGACGGCGCCATCCCGCCGGGGCTCGTGTTCATCCCGTTCGCCTATGCGGAAGCGGCCGCCAACGTGCTGACCAACCCGCAGCTCGACCCGTTCGGAAAGATCCCCGAGTTCAAGTACTGCGCCGCCAAGGTCGAGGCGGGGTAGCGCGTCCCGCTCAGGTTCTTCCCTCTCCCCTCGTGGGAGAGGGAAGAAAGTCAATCAATCGATCGGCAGGCCGAGCTCGTGCCGATAGGCGTAGATCAGCGCGAAGACGACCGCGATGCCGAGCCAGATGGCGACGCTCTGCAGGAAGCTGCCGCTGCCGCGCCCGCGATAGTGGGCGAAGAAGGTCGGCGCGATCCAGATGGCGAGCGCGCCGAGCGCGACAAAACTCGCCCAGCGCCAGTCCGGCTCGAAGCGGCCGCCGGCGAGATCGGCGATGAAGAACGCCACCGCCGCGCCGAGCACCAGCGCGATCAGCCACCAGATCCAGGGCGAGTCCCGCATCGCCGTCCGCTCCGCCATCCCGGCCGCGAGCCGCGGCGCGGAGACAGCTTACAGCGAAACGCGCGTCCGCCGCGACCCGGCGGGCGGCCTGACACGGCATCGTCACCATCGGCGAAATAGGTGTGCACGGCGGGCGGCCGGGGGCGCTTTTGCGGCGCGCGAGCGACTAAGGTGCGCCGCTCGACCTCGAGCTTCACAAGGAGCCGGACGTGAATATCGACCACATCGTCTCGCTGCAGCCGATCGTCGCCCTGGTGGCGGGCATCCTCATCCTCCTGATGCCGCGGCTCCTCAACTACATCGTCGCCATCTATCTGATCCTCATCGGCCTCACCGGCATCATCCGCTGAGCCGCGGCCGGGCGGCGTTCAGCCGGCCCGCTTGAAAGCGCCCTCGTCCTCCTCGGCCCGCACCGGCGGCAGCGGGCTCATCACCCGCGTCGAGGGGAAGGTGACGACCACCTCGGTGCCGGCGCGGAGCCGGCTGCGCAGCGTGAAGGTGCCGCCGTGCAGGTCGATCAGGCCGCGCACGATCGGCAGGCCGAGCCCGGCGCCCTGCTCGGCCGTCTTGATGGCGAGCGAGCCCTGGCCGAACGAGGCGAGCACGGTCGGGATTTCTTCGTCCGGAATGCCGGGCCCGGTGTCCTTCACGGACAGGTACTGCCCGCCCGAGGCCGTCCAGCCGACCTTCACGGTCAGCTCGCCGCCCTGGGGCGTGAACTTGATGGCGTTGGAGAGCAGGTTGAGGCAGATCTGCCGCACCGCGCGCTCGTCCGCCCAGATCGCCGGCAGCCCCTTCTCGAACACCTCCTCGATGACGAGGCCGCGGGTCTGCGCGCGCAGCTTGAGGATGCGCACGCAGTCGCCGGCGATGCCGGCGAGGTCGACCTTGTCCTCGTTCAGCTCGTAGCGGCCAGCCTCGATCCGCGACAGGTCGAGGATCTCGTTGATGAGGTTGAGCAGGTGGCCGCCGCTCTCGTGGATGTCGCCGGCATATTCACGGTAGGCCGGCACGCTGTGCGGGCCGAACACTTCGGACTGCATCACCTCCGAGAAGCCGAGGATGGCGTTGAGCGGCGTCCGCAGCTCGTGGCTCATCGTCGCGAGGAACCGCGACTTCGCGAGGTTGGCTTCTTCCGCGCGGCGCCGGGCCTCGTCGGAATTGGCCTTCGCCTGCTCGAGCTCGGCGATCAGCGCGTCCTTCTCGGCCCGGAACTCGATCGTCATCAGGGTCGAACGGTGCAGCCGGTCGGCGAGGACCAGGAAGCAGACCCCGGCCGCAGCCGCCATGCCGGCGATCGCCGTGCCGTTGGCATCGCCGCGCAGCCCGTAGAGGGCGACGACGACGAGGACCACCGGCAGCGTTCCGGCCCACACGACCGGCGGCAGGCTGGACGACAGCACGGTTGGAATGGCGACGGCGATCAGGAAGACGAAGATCGCGAACAGCTCGCCCGATTGCGTGCTGCTCGGCTCTAGGTGGGTGATGATGGTCGCGAAGGCGGCCGCATAGACGAACTCGGCGATCGTCAGCCGCCGGCGCCAGCGGCGGATGTGGGTCTCCGCATCGGTGGCGCGCATGAAGCTGCGGCCGAGCGCGATGACGACCGCGTGGCAGCCCAGCACCAGCAGCAGCCAGAGAGCGGCGATCTCGGTCCGCGTCCACCAGGTGGCGGCGCCGGCGACGACGAAGGACAGGACGACGATGGCGGGGGCGGCGGACAGCCGGTTCTGGGCGTAGAGGCGCGTCAGCTCCACGTCGAAGGCCGGCTTGATGCCGCCGCGCGCGCCCAGCCGCTCGCGCGCCTCGCGCATGGTCTGCGCGACGCTGCGGCGCGGGGGAGCGGTCGTGTCAGGGGGCTTTGCGCCCGCCTCGAGGGTGATCTCGGCCATCTCGGTGACGATTCGGCCTCGCGGCCTTTTGTGGCGTCCACAAGAATCGCCGCAAATGCTTAAGACCGGCCTCACCGGGCCGGTCGAATTGATCGGTCTTCCGCTCGCCGAGGAACCGCGGTGCTCGCCAATTTTCTGCGTGCCCTCCTCGTCACGGTGCTCGCCGGTCTGCTGGTCGCCGTTCTGGAATGGGGCGAGACGCTGGAGGCGCGGCCGCGTGTGGTCGACGGCGACACGCTCGTGCTCGAGGGTCGGGAGGTTCGCCTGTCCGGCCTCGACGCACCGGAATACCGGCAGAGCTGCGAGAGGTCCGGAAAAGCCTGGCCGTGCGGAGAGGAGGCGGCGGCGGCCCTGCGGCGGCTGATCGGCGGCGGCGAGGTCCGCTGCACCGGGCGGCGGCAGGACAAGTACGGCCGGCTCCTCGCGCGCTGCTCGGCCGGCGAGGATCTCGGCGCCCGGCTGGTCCGCGACGGCCTCGCGGTCGCCTATGGCGACTACGAGCTCGAGGAAGCGGCGGCGAAGGCGGCGCGCCGAGGCATCTGGGCCGGGACGTTCGAGCGCCCCGCCGATTTTCGCGCGCGGATGGAAAAGCCCGCTTCTCTTCCCTCTCCTCGCGCGGCCCCCCTCTGAGAGGGAAAAGGCACGTCCTCCAGTCCCCAGGTCATTCAGCGCGAAAAACCTCTCCGCTCGTCATCCGTCCCCTCCGCTCGTCATTCTGCGGCTCGACCGCAGGATCCATCTTCCTACGTCGTCCTCCGAAATCCCCTCCGCTCCTCGTCCTGCGAATCCCCTCCGCTCGTCATCCTGCGGCTCGACCGCAGGATCCATCTTCCTCCGTCGTCCCTCCGAAATCCCCTCCGCTCGTCATCCTGCGGCCTGACCGCAGGATCCATCCCTCCTTCTCTCCCGCCGCAAAGAATGGATCCTGC
>JAEZCD010000003.1 GCA_023430145.1 Pseudomonadota bacterium | reverse complement strand
ACGGCGAGAATCCCGGTCGGCCGGCCCGGCCGGCGCGCCCGTGCTGGAGGGGGATTTTTCCGAGGAGGGCGCCGCCGGCGCGCTCGCCGCCCATGTGCTGGCCGGGCACGGGCCGATCGACATCCTGATCGCCAACGCGGCGATCGAGGAACGCGCGCCGTGGACCGAGCTTTCGACCGCGCAAGTCGCGCGACATTTCACGACGAATTTCCTGTCGCTGCTTTCGCTCGCGCAGGCGCTCGTACCGGCGATGGCGGCGCGCGGGTGGGGCAGGGTGGTGGCGACCGGCTCGGTCCTCGCCGCGCGTCCGCGCGCCGAGACGCTCGCCTACGCGTCGATGAAGGCGGCGCAGCTCACCGCCGTCCGGGCGATCGCGCGCGACGCGGCCCCTCACGGTGTGACGATGAATGTCGTGTCGCCGGGCGCCATCGAGATCGAGAAGAACGCCGAGCGCTATGCCGACCCGGCCTTCTGGCGCGCGGTGACGGCGAGAATCCCGGGCGGCCGGCCCGGCCGGCCCGACGACGTCGTCGGGGCCGTGCTCTTTCTGTGCTGCGACGCCGCTTCCTATGTCACCGGGATCGACATTCCCGTCGACGGCGGCTGGACCATCGGCGATGCGCCGGGCGCGCTGCCGGGGGAGGTCGCGTGATGGCGTCTTCGCAATCGCCGGAACACCCTCCGCGAGGCGCCGGGGCACGGCGCGGCCGCGTCCGTCGGGTCGGTTCCTGCGGAGGAAATGCAACAAGGCTGACCAACAGGGAGGAGGACCCCATGAAAGCCGCATTGAAAGGTCTTGCGATATCGGCGCTGGCGCTCGGGCTGATGTCGTCGGCCGCGCTCGCAGCGGAGCTGCGCGTCACCATCTGGACAGGCAATGAGGCGCATCTCGCCATGCTCAAGGGCTTTGCGGAGAGCTTCAAGGCCACGCATCCCGACGTGACGGTGAAGTTCGAGACGATCCCGCCGGGCGACTACACGCAGAAGCTCACATTTCAGCTCGCCGGCGGCAATCCGCCGGACCTCGGCTGGATGATGGAGGACGCGGCCTCCACCTTCGCCAAGGCCGGAGTGCTGGAAGATCTCGCACCGAAGCTCAATGCCGCGAAGGGCTACGACTTCGCCGACCTGTCGGCGCCCGCCATGGGGCTGTGGCAGAGCAACGGCAAGGTTTGGGGCGTGCCGTTCTCGACCTCGCCTTTCGTCATCTTCTACAACAAGACCATGTTCGACAAGGCGGGCCTCGAGACCCCGCTTCAGCTTGCGGCCAAGGGTCAGTGGGACATGGCCAAGTTCCGGGAGGTCGCGGCCAAGCTCAAGCAGGCCAACGGCAAATGGGGCTTCGAGTTCAAGGACGGCCAAGGCTACGATACGCGCATCATGCACGCCCTGATGCCGCCGATCCGCGCCTATGGCGGCGATGTGTGGGCGAACAAGGAATGCGGCTTCGACAAGCCGGAGGCCGTGGCCGCCGTGCAGCAGCTGCACGACATGGTGTTCAAGGACCAGTCGATCGCGCCGCCCGGCGAGACCGGCGACTATTTCTCCGGCAATTCGGCGATGACCATCAACCAGATCTCGCGCGCCTCGCTGATGCAGAAGGCCGGCTTCGAGTGGGGCATCGCCCCGCTGCCGACCGGCCCCGCCGGTGAGTCGCCGGTGATCGGCCAGGCCGGCATCGTGCTGTTCACCGCCGGCCGCCAGAAGGATATCGCCGCCGATTTCGTGGCGCACATGACCAACAAGCAGAACGTCGCCACCATGGCACAGTTCTTCCCGCCGGCGCGCATCTCGGTGCTCAACAGCGAAGCCTTCGTCAATTCCAACAAGCTGATCCCGGCAGAGCAGATGAAGGTGGTGGCCGATGCCATCGCCAAGGGCAAGGTGCTGCCCAGTCACGAGAAGAGCCCGCAGATCCTCGCCGCGATGAAGCCGCGGATCGATGCGCTGTGGCGCGCCGACGCCAACGTCGAACAGTCGCTCAAGGCGGTCTGCGCCGCCATTCGGCCGCTGCTCTAGAGCATCGGGGCAAAAGGCTGGAACCGACGTTCGGAGGGAGCCGATGCCCGGAGCAGAGCGGGAGATCGCCGCGCCGGGCCCGGCGCAGGACGAATTGAAGGCGGACCGATGACGGCGAGGCCACAGCCTGCAGCCATGGCGCGCGACGCCCGCGCGCCATGGCTCACCTTGCGCATGCGCGAGGCCATGGAGGCATGGCTTTTCCTCGGCCCGACGCTGGCCGGCTTTCTCATCTTCTTCGGCGGACCGCTGGTGGCGGTCGTCTACTACTCGCTGACGGAGTGGAACCTGCTCACTCAGCAGGCCACCTTCGTCGGCCTCGCCAATTTCGAGGATGCGCTCCTCGTCAATCCGGATTTCTGGCTCGTGGTGCGCAACTCGGTCGTCTTCGCGATCGGGCTCGTGCCGCTGAACATGGCGCTGGCGCTGGCATTGGCCATGGCGCTGACGCGCCGCTTTGCCGGCGTCGTGTTCTTCCGCACCGTCTTCTTCGCGCCGGTGGTCACGTCCGCGGTTGCCTGGGCGATCGTCTGGAAGTTCCTTCTGCAGGGCGAGGCGGGCTTCGTGAACCAGGTGCTGGCGCAGGTCGGCATCGATGGCCCCAACTGGCTGCGCGAGCCCGACTGGGCGATGGCGGCGGTCATCGTCACGCGCGTCATCAAGATGGTCGGGCTCAACATGATCCTCTACATCGCCGCGCTCCAGGCGATCCCGCGCGACTACGAGGCGGCGGCGAAGCTGGAAGGCGCCTCGAACTGGCAGATCTTCCGCATGATCGTGTGGCCGCTGCTCGGCCCGACCACGCTCGTCATCATGGTCATCACCACGATCGGCTCGTTCAAGGTGTTCGACCACATCTACCTGATGACCGGCGGCGGCCCGGAGAACGGCACGCTGGTGCTCGCCTTCTACATCTACCAGCAGGGCTTCCAGTTCTTCGACATCGGCTACGCCTCGGCGCTCGCGATGATCATGTTCGTCGTCGTCATGGCGCTGACCATCGTGCAGCTCGCACTACGGCGGCGGGACACGTGACCGGCAGCCTAACCCAGCGCCAGCTGCGCATCGTCAGCCAGGTCTGCTGGACGATCGCGCTCGCAGTCGTCGCCATCCCCTTCGTCTTCCCGTTCCTGTGGATGGTGTCGGGTGGCTTCAAGAGCCCCAGCGAGATCTTCGGATCGCCGAGCCTCGTCCCGCGCGAGTGGCAGTGGCGGAACTTCGTCGAGGTCTTCGCCTACCAGCCATTTGCGCGGCAATATTTCAACTCGCTCTACATCGCCGTCACGGTGACGGCGCTGACGCTCGTCTTCGCGTCGCTCGCGGGCTACGCGCTGGCGCGGCTGCGCTTTGCGGGCGCCGCCCTCATCGGCCTGTTCCTCGTCTCGGCACTGATGGTGCCGGAGGAGGTGACGATCATCCCGAACTTCTTCCTGATGCGCTGGGCCGGCTTCATCGACTCGCACTGGCCGCTGATCCTGCTGCCCGTCTTCGGGCCGCAGGGCATCATGGCCACCTTCCTGATGCGCCAGTATTTCCTGGCCCTGCCGAAGGAGCTCGAGGAAGCCGGCCGCATGGACGGGCTGTCGCGCATCGGCATCTGGTGGCGCATCGCGCTGCCGATGTCGCGGCCCGCGCTGGCGGCGGTCGCCATCATCACCTTCCTCAATTCCTGGAACCTGTTCCTCGAGCCGCTGATCTTCGTCTCGTCGCTTGAGATGTTCACGCTGCCGCTGGCGCTGTCCAACTTCACCGATCCCTACGGCTCGCCGCTGTGGCACCTGCAGCTCGCCGCGACGAGCCTCGCCGTCGTGCCGATCCTGATCGTCTACCTGATCGCGCAGCGGCAGATCATCGAGAGCTTCGCGCTGTCGGGCGTGAAGGGCTGAGGAGACCCATGTCGAGCCTGACCCTCAGCGGCCTGAAGAAGCGCTTCGGCAAGGTCGACGTGATCCGCGGCGTCGACCTCGCGGTGGCGGACGGCGAGTTCGTGGTCTTCGTCGGCCCCTCGGGCTGCGGCAAGTCGACCCTTTTGCGCATGATCGCCGGGCTCGAGGACATTTCTGCCGGCGAGCTGCGCATCGGCGACCGGGTAGTGAACGAGGTGCAGCCGGCGAAGCGCGGCGTCGCGATGGTGTTCCAGTCCTATGCGCTCTATCCCCACCTCACGGTGCGCGACAATATGGGGTTCGGGCTCAAGGTGCGCGGCGTGCCCAAGGACGAGCGCGCCCGCCGCGTCGGCGAGGCGGCCGCCACCTTGAAGCTCGACGTGCTGCTCGACCGTTTTCCACGCGAGCTGTCGGGCGGCCAGCGCCAGCGTGTCGCCATCGGCCGCGCCATCGTCGGCGAGCCCGACGTGTTCCTGTTCGACGAGCCGCTGTCGAACCTCGACGCCGAGCTGCGCGTGCACATGCGCTCGGAGATCGCCGCCCTTCACCAGCGGCTGGGGAACACCATGGTCTACGTGACCCACGACCAGGTCGAGGCGATGACGCTGGCCGACAAGATCGTCGTGCTTCGCGACGGGCTGGTGGAGCAGGTCGGCACGCCGCACGACCTCTACGAGCGGCCGGACAACTTGTTCGTCGCCAGGTTCATCGGCAGCCCGAGGATGAACGTGGTCCCCGTCGACACGTTGGCAGCCGCCTTCGCCGGCCGGCCGGCAGAGGCCGTGCATGTCGGCATGCGGCCGGAGGATCTGCGGCTGGCGGAACTCGCCTCGGCGGTCGTGACCGGGCGCGTCACGATCAGCGAATACACCGGCGCGACGTCGCTGCTGCACGTGGAGTCGGGCACCGAGACTTTTCTCGTCGTCCACGACGGCGCCGCGCCACCGGCCGGCGCACCCGTCGGACTGGCGATCGATCCCGCAAAGCTCCACTTTTTCGATGCCGGGGGACGGCGGCTCGACCGGCCCCGGTGATTCCCGCTCCTCGTGTCGATCTAGTCTCGATCTCCCAGCCGTTTGTGGCGATGGCGTCGTCCAGGGCGAGTCCTCCGAGGCGCCCCGTACCCCGGAGTTCGAGCGCGAGTTCGAGCGCCCTCACCGTGACTGGCGAGCGTCACATTGTCGGCGAACGCGCGATCAACAGCAGGCCGTCTCGTTGGTGGCGCCTCTGTTCCCTAGCATGTGGCGCCGGCCCGGGCGCGCAGCGGCCCTTGCAGGTGGTCGCCCCGCGGGGTTCGCACGCGCTCGGCTCCGGCCCGCAGTGCGATGAGGCGTGCCGGCTCGATCGGTGCGCGGCGCGGGCTGGCCTGCAGCCCGGATGCTGGTAGCGGCTCGCGGCGGCCGAAGCGCACCGCGCCGGAGATCTCCGCCTCGCCGAGGCCGATATCGGAGAGCAGCCGTGGGTCGAGCCGCGACAGCTCGGCGATGGCGCGCCGGTAGGCCCTCTCGCGCCGCAGGGCGCCGATCGCACGCATCAGTCGGGTGAGCCCCGGGACCAGCCAGTTCTTCCTGGACGGACGCCCGGCGCCGGCGGAAGGCCCATGCACTGCGTGCAGGGACTGTGCGGAGTGCACCTTCATCTTCGTCTCCATCCGCTTCGCAGGACGAAGTCCGCGCGAACGCAGAACTCGTCGACATTGGATGTGCAGGAGATGAAGGAGGCCGGTTTCGCGGTGATTGCGTGCCGGGGCGAAGCGGCTACGGTTGTTAGATTAGGCCGACGTTCGCCGTCTCGCCGCAAGTGGAGCGGGAATGACGCTCGCGACTCGAACGGCCGCGAGCATGCTCAGCCAGCGTCAAGTCGCAAATTCCGGAAGTGGAGCTGGGTTCGACGTCGCTCACCTCGGCGCAAGCGTACGTCAAATCGAAAATGCGACCAGGAACTTTATTGCTGATCACCGTCCGATTCCCGACATTCGCACGAAAGCGTACTGCAAAAGGGCGCGAATGTCGGAAATCCGATCGGCCGCGTCAGCGCCTCTCGACAGGGGAGGCGAAGACGTAGCCGACGCCGCGGACGGTGCGGATCACCGAGGCGGCACCGCCCTTCTCGAGCTTGCGGCGCAGCCGCAGGATCTGCACGTCGATGCTGCGGTCGTAAATGTCCTCGTGGACGCGCGTCGCCTGCAGGAGCTGCTCCCTGGTCAGCGGCCGCTCGGGCGATTCGAGAAACGCCACGAGGAGCGCGAACTCGCCCTTCGTCAGCGGCACCTGGTTGCCCTCGGGGTCGAGCAGACGCCGGCTGCGCCGGCTCAGCTGCCATCCCGCGAAGCGATAGTAGCCGGAGGGACTTGGCGCCGGCTCGGCCTTGGGCAGCGTCTTGCGGCGGAGAACCGCCTTGATCCGCGCCGTCAGCTCGCGCAGGCCGAACGGTTTCGTCAGGTAGTCGTCGGCGCCGAGCTCGAGCCCGACCACTCGGTCGGCCTCCTCGCAGCGCTGGCCGGAGGCGATCAGGATCGGCACATCCGAGCGCAGCCGCAGGTCGCGCAGGATATCGAGCCCGTTCTCGCTGCCGAGCTGCAGATCGAGGATGACGACGTCCGGCTCGCGGCTGGCGAAGGCGCGCGTCACCTCGCGCGAGCTCCCGGCAGGTATGCCATGCATACCGACGCCATCGAAATAGTCGAGGAGAGTGCTGCGCAATGCTCGGTCGTCATCGACGACGAGAACACGGGTCGGCGCGGCGGTCTGCAACATCTCTTGCCCTCCGCCCCCCGGATTGCACGGCGCCTTCATAGCCGAGACGGCGGAATTGTCAATGCATAAAATAGATTTTCCGGGCAAATATAGACTGCATTATGCGTGCCATGGTAAGCGACGGCGATGGATTACGAGCCCTCCACCGGCAGTCTCACCCAAGCGACATACGAGCGGATCCGGCTCGACATCCTCGAGTGCCGGCTGCGGCCTGCCGAGCGGCTGAAAATCGGCGACATCTGTAATGCGCTGTCGGTCAGCCTCGGCGCCGTGCGCGAGGCGCTGTCGCGGCTGACCTCCGAGGGTCTCGTCACCGCCGAGCCGCAGCGCGGCTTCCGCGTCGCGCCGATCTCGGCCGCCGACTTCGAGGATTGCGCCCACACGCGCAGCGAGATCGAGCAGCTCTGCCTGCGCACGGCGATCGCCCGCGGCGATCTCGCCTGGGAGGCGCATGTCGTCGCCGCCTTCCACCGGCTGATCGGCACGCCGCGCGAGCCGGACGTCCGCACCGGCCAGCCGGACGAGGCATGGGCCTATGCGCACGAGGATTTCCACGAGGCGCTGGCGTCGGCCTGCGGCAGCCCGCGGCTCCTCGCCATCCGGCATCTCCAGCATCTCCACTACGAGCGCTACCGGCGACACGCGCTGCCGTTCACCGACCGCCTGCGGCTCGACGAGATCGACCGCGACCATCGCGCGCTGACCGATGCCGCCGTCGCGCGCGACACCGACCGCGCGCTCGCCATCATGGCCCGCCATATCGACAGCACGTCGGTCACTCTGCGCGCCGGCCTCGAGGCCTCCGGCTTGTTCGCGCGTCCGACCGGTGCCGCCGCGTCGCCGAAGCCGCGCCGCCGTCCCGTGCGCGAGCTGGCGGAGGCGCCCGCGGGCTGAGGCTTCATCGCCCGGCGCGTGGCTCCCGCATCCGATCATGCGGGGACCGGCCTATCCGTCGACCAGCTTCCGTATCGTCGCCATCGGCAAGAACAGCCGTCGCCCTTCGTCGACGAAAGAGACGAATCCATACTTCCGATAGACGGCGACGGCCGCCTCGTCCTTCGCATCGACGATCAGGGCGTAGACCGCGAGCGTCTGCGTCGCGAGCAGGATGCGGTTCAGGGCGTCCATGAGCAGGAAGGTACCCAGCCCCTTACCCTTCGCCCCGTCATCTACGGCCAGCCGGCCGAGCAGGGCGGCCGGTACGGGATAGTGCGGCAGGCGTTTCGCCTGGTCGGCCGGGAGGTTCTCCCTTTGAAAGCTGGTGGCGCTCAGGCTGTAGTAACCGCATACCGTGGGCGCCCCGGCTCGCACGGCGACGAACGCGCGGGCGACGTCCCGTTTCACGTCCTGCGAGGCCTGCTCCCGGATGTAGCGGTCGAGCTCGGGGGCGCCGCAGGAGAAGGCTGTTCGGTCATGCGCCTTGCTGTCGAGCGGTACGATCTGCCACGGCGGATCGGCCGGGCTCATCCGGCTGCCTTCTTGTACTTGGCGAACGCCTTGCGCAGCGCCGCATTGGGCGCCGGCGGATCGGTCAGCGCGTCGTAGAAGATCTTCCAGTCCGGGCCGGACAGGGTGACGGCCTCGTTCTCGCGGATCACTTTCTCGGCCTCTTCCAAAGCCGTCGCCAGTACGAACTGGCTGACGGTCTTGCGGCGATAGCTGGCCGCGCGCTGGAGCACGGCCTTCGACTCGGCATCAAGGCGCACCTGAAGCCGATCGGCCTTGATGTCCGCGGTCCTCGGCATGGCCGGCCTCCTCGCTCTTCTCATCCCTAAGTGTGCTCACGATCGGAGTACATTTCAAGGCGTGTTCCGCCGTCATTCCGGGCTCGCTCGCTTTCGCGAGTGCCCCGGAATGACGGCACAGCGAGCGGTCGCCGCAGGTTTCATCTACTCGGGTGACTGAGGCCGCTCACCCAGTCGCGATGACGGCGGCGACGGAGGCGCGTGCATTCCGCCCCCGCCTCGCTTATCTGTCGCCCCATGCTCGACACGCTTTCATCCGCCCCGCCGACGGCGACCGCCGCCGAGGCCGCCCGCCGCCGCACTTTTGCGATCATCTCGCACCCGGACGCCGGGAAGACCACGCTGACCGAGAAGCTCTTGCTGTTCGGCGGCGCCATCCAGCTCGCCGGCGAGGTGCGGGCCAAGAAGACGCGCGTGCAGACGCGCTCGGACTGGATGGCCGTGGAGCGCGAGCGCGGCATCTCCGTCGTCACCTCGGTGATGACGTTCGACTATGCCGGCCGCGTCTTCAACCTGCTCGACACGCCGGGCCACGAGGATTTTTCCGAGGACACCTACCGCACCCTGACGGCGGTCGACTCGGCGGTGATGGTGATCGACGCCGCGCGCGGCATCGAGGCGCGCACGCGAAAGCTGTTCGAGGTCTGCCGGCTGCGCGACATCCCGATCGTCACCTTCGTCAACAAGCTCGACCGCGAGAGCCGCGAGCCCTTCGAGCTGCTCGACGAGATCGAGAAGGTGCTGGCGCTCGACACCGCGCCCGTCACCTGGCCGATCGGCCGCGGCCGAGCCTTCGCGGGCACCTACGACCTCGCCCGCGACGAGGTGCGGCGCCTCGACGCCGACGAGACGCCGATCCGCGTCACCGGCCCCGACGATCCGCGCGCGGTCGGCCTCCTGCCCGAGAGCGAGCGCGAGGCCTGGCTCGAGGAGATTTCGCTCGCCCGCGAGGCCTGCCGGCCGTTCGACCGCGAGGCCTATCGCGAGGGTCACCTGACGCCGGTGTTCTTCGGCTCAGCGCTGCGCAATTTCGGCGTCCGCGACCTGATCGACGGGCTCGCCGAGTTCGCGCCGCCGCCGCGCGGCCAGAGCGCCGACACGCGCACCGTGGAGGCGAACGAGCCGCGGATGACCGGCTTCGTCTTCAAGATCCAGGCGAACATGGATCCGAACCACCGCGACCGCATCGCCTTCATGCGCGTCTGCTCCGGAAAACTCGAGCGCGGCATGAAGGCGAAGCTCGTTCGCACTGGCAAGCCGATCAGTCTCTCGGCGCCGCAGTTCTTCTTCGCCCAGGACCGCTCGATCGCCGACGAGGCCTTCGCGGGCGACGTCGTCGGCATCCCGAACCACGGCACGCTGCGCATCGGCGACACGCTAACCGAGGGCGAGACGATCGTGTTTCGCGGCGTGCCGAGCTTCGCGCCCGAAATCCTCCGCCGCATCCGGCTCGAGGATGCGATGAAGGCGAAGAAGCTGCGCGAGGCGCTGATGCAGATGGCGGAGGAGGGCGTCGTGCAGCTGTTCCTTCCCTATGACGGCTCGGCCGCGATCGTCGGCGTCGTCGGCGCGCTGCAGCTCGACGTGCTGCAGGAGCGGCTGAAGGCCGAGTACGGGCTGCCGATCGGCTACGAGACGAGCCGCTTCTCGATCGCCCGCTGGGTGACGGCCGACGACCGGGCCGAGCTCGAGAAGTTCGTCAACGCCCACAACGAGGCGATGTCGGCCGATCTCGACGGCGCGCCGGTGTTCATGGCGACCTCGGCCTTCCAGATGCAGTACCAGGCCGACCGCTGGCAAAAGGTGCGCTTCTCGGACGTCAAGGACTATCAGAAGCGGGCGGGCGAGTAGCTCGATCCGCGGATCGAGGCGACATTCGGCGCTCGATCGGGGTGGTGGTCCAGAGACGAGGCGGGCAGGGCCTCGGAGCCCCGCCGCCGCTTGACCGAGCGCAAAGGCGGGCGCGCCCAAACATGCAGAATGCGAAAATCTGTGGCACGTCGCCGGGACCACGACCCCAGAACCAGAGCAAAGGAACCTCATGTTCAGCAAGATCATCGTCGCCGTCGACCTCGCCCAGCCCGAGCTCGCCGACCGCGCCCTGCGGCAGGCCGCCGATCTCGCCAAGGCTTCCACCGGCGAGGTGCGGATCGTCTATGTGCGGCCGTTCATGGTCGACGCGGCCCTCGCCTACCTGCCGGACGACTTCTTCGAGAAGGAGGAGAAGGAGTCGGTCGCCGCGCTGAAGGAGCTGGTGGCGCCGGCCGGCCTTCCGCCCGAGCGCACCTCGGTGACGAGCCCGACCGGCGGCGTCTACGATCTGGTGCTGGCGGCGGCGGAGCAGTTCGGCGCCGATCTCGTGGTCCTCGGCTCGCGACGCCCGGCGATGAGCACCTATCTGCTCGGCTCGAACGCCTCCCGGATCGTCCGTCACGCCACCTGCTCGGTGCTCGTCGTCCGCTGAAGCGGCGGCGGCGGAGCGATCCCCGTGCCGCCCGGGCCCCTTGTCTGCGACGGCGGACTCGCCAGATTCGGGGCACGCAACCACGGACTCCGGAGCCGCCGCAATGAGCCTCGCCCGATCGATCGACGGAGAATCCCGTTCGCCGGCCGGCTTCGACTTGTCGCCGCCGACCCCCGAGCAGCGCCGGGTGCTGGAGGCGGATCTCTCGGCCGAGGAGAAACGCGTCCTGCTGCAGCACGGCACCGAGGCGCCGTTCTGCGGCATCTTCAACGCCCACAAGGGCCAGGGGGTCTATGCCTGCCGCGAATGCGGGCTGCCCCTGTTCCGCTCGGGCACCAAGTTCGACTCGGGCACCGGCTGGCCGAGTTTTTTCGATCCGATCGACCGCGCCCACATCGCCTTCGTCGAGGACCGCAGCTACGGCATGCGGCGCGTCGAGATCCGCTGTGCGCGCTGCGACGGCCATCTCGGCCACGTGTTCGACGACGGCCCGCCGCCCACCGGCGAGCGCTACTGCATGAACTCGGTGTCGATGAGCTTCGTGCCGGTCGGCGAGCCGCTTCCGGACAGGCTCGGGCGCGGGGCGCCGGAGGGCGAGCCGGTTACGGTTTCGTGATCGGGTAACCCGAGGGTGATGGGGCGCGCAGCGTAACCGGAAGCCGATTGCGCTCGTATATAGGGCAACGCCACCCGCGAAGGGCCCGACCGATGCTGATCCGTACTCCGCCCGCGAACGAGCCGAAGCCCTCCGAGATCACGCCCCGCGCGCTCTATCTCGATCGCCGCGCGATCGTCGCCGGGCTCGCCGCCAGCGGCCTCGTCGGCGTTCCGGCGCTGGCTGCCAAGCTCACCACCGTGCCGAGCCCGCTCTCGACGGACGAGAAGCCGACCGATCTGTCGGACGTGACGACCTACAACAATTTCTACGAGTTCGGCACCGGCAAGGCCGATCCCTCCCGCTATGCCGGGACGCTGAAGACGCGTCCCTGGACGATCAAGGTCGACGGCATGGTGGGCAAGCCGGGCGAGATCGACATCGACGATCTCATCAAGTCCAACACGCTCGAGGACCGCATCTACCGGATGCGCTGCGTCGAGGGCTGGTCGATGGTGATCCCCTGGGTCGGCTTCCCGCTGGCCGCGCTCTTGAAGCGTGTCGAGCCGCTCGGCAGCGCCAAATACGTCGCCTTCGAGACGCTCGTCCGTCCGTCCGAGATGTCGGGGCAGCGGTCGATGTTCAAGATCCTGCCCTGGCCCTATGTCGAGGGTCTGCGCCTCGACGAGGCAAATCACCCGCTGACCATCATGGCCGTCGGCCTGTACGGCGAGACGCTTCCAAACCAGAACGGTGCCCCGATACGCCTCGTCGTGCCGTGGAAGTATGGCTTCAAGGGCATCAAGTCGATCGTCCGCATGACGCTGACGGACAAGGAGCCGCCGACGACGTGGTCCAAGCAGGCGCCGTCGGAGTACGGCTTCTACGCCAACGTCAACCCGGCCGTGGATCATCCGCGCTGGAGCCAGGCCACCGAGCGCCGGATCGGCGAGGGCGGCCTGTTCGCCAAGCGCCGGGATACGCTGCCGTTCAACGGCTATGCCGATCAGGTCGCCAGCCTCTACGCCGGCATGGATCTGGCGAAATTCTACTGATGCCGACCATCCAGGCGATCAACAAGGGCATCCAGCGCATTCCGCGCTGGCTCCTCTACACGCTCGGCCTCGTGCCGGCGGTCGCCTATTTCGTGCTCGGCGTGATGGACCAGCTCGGCGCCGATCCGATGCGGGTTCTCGAGCAGGAACTCGGCGAGTGGGCGCTGCGGTTCCTCATCGCCACGCTGTGCGTGACGCCGCTGCGCCAGCTCACCGGCATCAACCTGATCCGCTACCGGCGCGCGCTCGGCCTGCTCGCCTTCTACTACGCCGCGTTCCACCTGACGACGTACCTCGTCCTCGACCAGGGCTTCGACTGGGCCTCGATCTGGGCCGACATCGTCAAGCGCCCCTACATCACCATCGGCATGATCACTTTCGTCCTGCTCGTGCCGCTCGCGGTGACCTCGAACAACGCCGCGGTTCGGGCGATGGGCGGCAAGGCCTGGGCGCGGCTGCACAAGCTCGTCTACGTCGCCGCGATCGGCGGTGCGCTGCATTATCTGCTGGTGGTGAAGGCCTGGCCGCTCGAGCCGATGATCTACGCCGCCATCATCGCCGCGCTGCTGCTCTATCGGTTGGTGCGCGCCTCGCTGCCCGCCCCGGCGCGCCGGGCCGTGAGGGCGTGAGGGCTTCTTTCTTCCTTCTCCCAGGGGGAGAAGGTGGCCGCGAAGCGGCCGGATGAGGGGCTACGGCGCTCGTCCCGAGGCTCCGTAGCCCCTCACCCGCCGCCTTCGGCGGCACCCTCTCCCTCTGGGAGAGGGAAGAAGGGGAGAGGGGAAGCGAAAGCCCTGTATCGTTCGTCGCACCCGGGTTTCCCCGTGTTGCGCCGCGAAAACCCCTGTGCTAACCAACGGCCGACCTCGCGGGGCCGCTTCGCGGGTCGGCCTTTTTTGGCCTAAAATCTAGACAGTTCAACGGCTTGGCAGGGTGCTTCCGGCGTCCCCGGGCCGGCGAGTTTTCACAAGCTTCGCGAGAGAGTTCGTGGCAGGCGACGCTCACCCCGTGACCGGCATGGCAGAGCGGTACGCATCCGCCCTGTTCGAGCTGGCCAAAGACTCCGGCGCCGTCGAGAAGATCGAGACCGATCTGACGCGATTCGACGACCTCGTCGAAGGCAGCGCGGACCTGCAGCGCCTCGTGCGCAGCCCGGCCTTCTCCTCCGAGGAGCAGCTTCGCGCCGTCACCGCGGTGCTCGACAAGGCCGGCATCGGCGGCCTCGCCGGCAATTTCGTCAAGCTCGCCGCCGCCAACCGGCGGCTGTTCGCGATCCGCGATATGATCGCCGGCTACAAGGCCGCCGCGGCGCGGGCGCGCGGCGAGGTCTCGGCGCAGGTCACGGTCGCCGAGCAGCTCGGCGACAAGCATCTCGAATCGCTCCGCCAGGCGCTCCGCGAGGTGACGGGCAAGGATGTCCGGCTCGCCGTGAAGGTGGACCCCTCTATCCTCGGCGGTCTCGTCGTCCAGCTCGGTAGCCGGATGGTCGATTCCTCGCTGAAGACCAAACTGAACAATATCAGGCACGCCATGAAAGAGGTCGGCTGATGGACATTCGCGCCGCCGAGATTTCTGCCATCCTCAAGGAGCAGATCAAGAATTTCGGAGAGGAGGCGGAGGTCTCCGAGGTCGGGCAGGTGCTGTCGGTCGGTGACGGCATCGCTCGCGTCTACGGCCTCGACCAGGCCATGGCCGGCGAGATGGTCGAGTTCTCGAGCGGCGTCCGCGGCATGGTGCTGAACCTCGAGGTCGACAATGTCGGCGTCGTCATCTTCGGTTCCGATCGCGAGATCGGCGAGGGCGACACGGTCAAGCGCACCGGCTCGATCGTCGACGTACCGGTCGGCCGCGGCCTCCTCGGCCGCGTCGTCGACGCTCTCGGCAACCCGATCGACGGCAAGGGCCCGATCGTCGCCGACGAGCGCCGCCGCGTCGACGTGAAGGCGCCGGGCATCATCCCGCGCCAGTCGGTGCACGAGCCGATGCAGACCGGGCTGAAGGCGATCGACGCGCTGATCCCGATCGGCCGCGGCCAGCGCGAGCTGATCATCGGCGACCGCCAGACCGGCAAGACCGCCGTCATCCTCGATACGATCCTCAATCAGAAGTCGATCAACGACACCGGCGACGAGAGCCAGAAGCTCTATTGCGTCTACGTCGCGATCGGCCAGAAGCGCTCCACCGTCGCCCAATTCGTGAAGGTGCTGGAGGAGAACGGCGCGCTCGATTATTCGATCATCGTCGCCGCCACTGCCTCCGACCCGGCGCCGATGCAGTTCCTCGCGCCCTTCTCGGGCTGCGCGATGGGCGAGTACTTCCGCGACAACGGCATGCACGCGCTCATCACCTATGACGACCTGTCCAAGCAGGCGGTCGCCTATCGGCAGATGTCGCTGCTGCTGCGCCGTCCGCCGGGCCGCGAAGCCTATCCGGGCGACGTCTTCTACCTGCATTCGCGGCTGCTCGAGCGTGCCGCCAAGCTGAACAAGGACAACGGCTCCGGCTCGCTGACGGCGCTGCCGGTGATCGAGACGCAGGCGAACGACGTCTCGGCCTATATCCCGACCAACGTCATCTCGATCACCGATGGCCAGATCTTCCTCGAGACGGACCTCTTCTACCAGGGCATCCGGCCGGCCGTGAACGTCGGCATCTCGGTCAGCCGCGTCGGCTCTGCGGCACAGATCAAAGCGATGAAGCAGGTCGCCGGCAAGATCAAGGGCGAGCTCGCGCAGTACCGCGAGATGGCCGCCTTCGCTCAGTTCGGCTCCGACCTCGATCCGACGACGCAGCGCCTACTCAATCGCGGCGCCCGCCTCACCGAGCTTCTAAAGCAGCCGCAGTTCTCCCCCATGAAGGTCGAGGAGCAGGTGGCGGTGATCTATGCCGGCACGAACGGTTATCTCGACCCGCTGCCGGTCAACAAGGTGCGCGACTTCGAGCAGGGGCTGCTCGCCAATCTGCGCAGCCAGCATCCCGGCATCCTGGAGTCGATCCGCACCTCGCGCGAGCTGTCGGGCGAGACGGCCGCGCAGCTGAAGACGGCCCTCGACGCCTTCGCCAAGACCTTCGCCTGACGCCGCACCGCCCGATCCGATGGCCAGCCTCAAGGCTCTCCGCAACCGCATCGCCTCCGTCAAGGCGACGCAGAAGATCACCAAGGCCATGCAGATGGTCGCCGCCGCCAAGCTGCGCCGCGCGCAGAGCGCGGCGGAGGCGGCGCGGCCCTTTGCCGAGCGCATGGAGAGGGTGCTCGGCAACCTCGCGAGCGGTCTCGTCGATGCGGGCGACGCGCCGGCGCTGCTGCGCGGCACCGGCGGCGACCAGCGGCATCTGTTCGTCGTCTGCACGGGCGACCGCGGCCTCGCCGGCGCCTTCAACTCCTCGATCGCCCGTCTCGCCCGCGAGCGGGCGGCGGCGCTGATCGCCGAGGGCAAGGACGTCCGCTTTCTCTGCGTCGGCCGCAAGGGCGCCGACGTGCTGCGCCGGCAGTTCGGCAACCGCGTGTTCCAGGTGATCGAGCTGCGCGGCGTGCGTCAGCTCGGCTTCTCCAACGCGCAGGCGATCGCGTCGCGCGTGCTGGAGCTGTTCGAGGCCGGCGAGTTCGACGTCGCGACCCTGTTCTTCGCGCGCTTCCGCTCCGTCGTCAGCCAGGTCCCGACGGCGCAGCGCCTGATTCCCGCCGAGGTGCCGGCCGCCGCGGGTGCGAATGGCGACGCCGTCTACGAATACGAGCCGGAGGAAGGCGAGATCCTCGCCGAGCTCTTGCCGCGCAACATCGCCGTGCAGATCTTCCGGGCGCTGCTCGAGAACCAGGCCTCGTTCTACGGCGCGCAGATGAGCGCCATGGACAATGCCACGCGCAACGCCGGCGAGATGATCCGCAAGCTGACGCTGAACTACAACCGCACCCGCCAGGCGATGATCACGAAGGAACTGATCGAGATCATCTCCGGCGCCGAGGCCGTCTGAACGGGCCCGGGCGAGAAGGAAGAGGACAATGGCCGAACTCAGCACGACCCAGCCGACCGCCGCCTCCGGCCGCATCAGCCAGGTCATCGGCGCCGTCGTCGACGTCCAGTTCGACGCGCACCTGCCGGAAATCCTGAACGCGCTCGAGACCGAGAACCGCGGCAACCGGCTCGTGCTCGAGGTCGCCCAGCACCTCGGCGAGAACACGGTGCGCACCATCGCCATGGACTCGACCGAGGGCCTCGTGCGCGGCCAGCCGGTCCGCGACACCGGCCTGCCGATCGCCGTGCCGGTCGGCCCCGGCACGCTCGGCCGCATCATGAACGTCGTCGGCGAGCCGGTCGACGAGGCGGGCCCGGTGAGCTTCACCGAGACGCGCGCCATCCACCAGCCGGCGCCCGCCTATGTCGAGCAGTCGACCGAGGCGGAAATCCTCGTCACCGGCATCAAGGTCGTCGACCTCCTCGCCCCCTACGCCAAGGGCGGCAAGATCGGCCTGTTCGGCGGCGCCGGCGTCGGCAAGACGGTGCTGATCCAGGAGCTGATCAACAACGTCGCCAAGGCGCATGGCGGCTTCTCGGTGTTCGCCGGCGTCGGCGAGCGCACGCGTGAGGGCAACGACCTCTATCACGAGTTCATCGACTCCGGCGTCAACAAGAAGGGCGGCGGCGAGGGCTCCAAGTGCGCGCTCGTCTATGGCCAGATGAACGAGCCGCCCGGCGCCCGCGCCCGCGTCGGCCTTTCCGGCCTCACGGTGGCGGAGTATTTCCGCGACCAGGGCCAGGACGTGCTGTTCTTCGTCGACAACATCTTCCGCTTCACGCAGGCCGGCTCGGAAGTGTCGGCGCTGCT
>JAEZCD010000408.1 GCA_023430145.1 Pseudomonadota bacterium | reverse complement strand
GCCGCCCATGCCGCCCATGCCGCCGATGCCGCGCGCCGTCTCGCTGCCGCCGCTGCCATCGGCATCGCTGCCGGCCATCCCGGCACCGGCGGAGGCACGGCCACCGGCGGAGGCACGGCCACCGGCGCGAGCGGAGGTGATGGGGCCGCCGGCACCGCCGACGATCACGGCACCCCGTGTCGAAGCGCCTCCGCGTTCCGAACCGCCCCCCGCGGCCCGCCCGGAGCCGCCGCGGCCTCCGGAACCGGTGCGACCGCCCGAGCCGCCGCGGATCGAGAAGCCTGCCCCGACGTCGCCGCCGAAGACCTTCGAGAGTCCGTTCCAGATTCCGAAGCGCTCGCCCGACGCAGCGCCGCCGCCGCGTGCGGCCCCCAAGCGGGCCGCGCCGCTGCTGCGCCCCTCGGCGGCGCCCGATCCGGCCGATCTCGAGCGGGCGGCGCTGGTGCGCGAGGCGCTCGCCCATGGCCGGCACGAGATCTTCCTGCAGCCGATCGTCCGCCTGCCGAGCCGCCGCCTCAGCCATTACGAGGCGCTGTCGCGGCTGCGGGACGCGCGCAACGCAGTGCTCGACGCCCCCGAGCTGTTCGCCGCCGCCGAGCGGTCCGGACTCGCGCCGGAGCTGGACCGGGCCGGCTTCGAGGGCGCCGCCGTGCTCCTGCGGCGGCTCGCTGCCGCCAACAAGGCGACCGGGGCAGTTCTCGGCATCGCGCCCGCGAGCCTGGCCGAGGGCGGCATCATGACCCGGCTCGCCGATCTCGCCGAGGAGGCCCCGGTGCTCGCCGAGCGGCTCGTCCTGCAGATGTCGCAGGCCGCCTGGGCATCGCTGCCGCCGACCGAAGCCGACAAGGTCGCGGTGCTGGTCGAGATCGGCTTCCGCTTCTGCATCGACCGCTTGACGCACATGCGCCTCGACGGCCGCGAGCTCGCCCGGCGCGGCGTGCGCTTCGTCAAGCTGCCGGTCTCGCTGCTGCTCGATCCGAAGGCGGCGGCGACGTCGCCGATCCATCCGAACGACCTCGCCGGCCTGCTCGACCGCAACGGCGTCACGCTGGTCGTCGATCAGGTCGAGCAGGAGGCGACCGTCGCCACTCTGCTCGAGATCGGCGTGAAGTTCGCGCAAGGGCCGATCTTCGGCGAGCCCCGGCCGATGCGCGTCGAGGTCCCGGCCGAGGCGGAAGAAGCGCCGGCCGCGCCGCCGCCCGCTCCGGCCGCTCCACCCTCCAAGGGCGCCAGATCGGCGAAGACGGGCGGCACCCGCCCGGCCGGCGCCAAGCCTCGCACTTGACCCCTCGACGCCGAGATTCTAGCCCGTGCCGATGTCCTCCGCTTCCCCTTCCCCGCAGTCCGGCCTCGGCGCGCTTTCCGGCGCCTTCGACGTCGTGCTCTCCGACGTCTGGGGCGTCGTCCACAACGGCATCTCGGCCTATGCGGCCGCGTGCGAGGCGCTGCGCCGCTTCCGCGGCGGCGGCGGCACCGTCGTCTTGTTGTCGAACGCGCCGCGACCCTCGCCCGCCGTCGTCGCGCAGCTCGACGCGATGGGCGTGCCGCGCGAGGCCTGGGACGGCATCGTCACCTCCGGCGACGTGACCAAGACGCTGCTCGCGACCCGTGGCGCGCGGCGCGTCCATCACATCGGTCCGGCGCGCGACCTGCCGATCTTCGACGGGCTCGGCATCGACCTCGTCTCGCCGGACGCGGCCGAGATCGCCGTCGTCACCGGCCTCGACGACGACGAGCGCGAGCATCCCGACGAGTACCGGGCGCGCCTGTCGCAGCTCGCCGCGCGCAGGCTGACGATGGTCTGCGCCAACCCGGATCGCGTCGTCGAGCGCGGCGAGAGCCTCGTCTGGTGTGCCGGTGCGCTCGGCGATCTTTATGGCGAGCTCGGCGGCGAGGTGGTCTCCACCGGCAAGCCGGAGCCGATCATCTACGAGGCGGCGCTCGCTGTCGCCGCCGCCTGCCGGCAGCAGCGGGTCGATCACGGCCGGGTGCTGGCGATCGGCGACGCGGTGCGGACCGACGTGAAGGGCGCCGCCAATGCCGGGCTGCCGGTCGTGTTCGTGACGCACGGCATCCATGCGGCCGAGCTCGGCCACCCGGCCGAGCCGGAGAAGCTCGGAAGCCTGCTCGCCGGCCTGCCGGCGCCGCTCGCGAGCATGCCGCGCCTCGTGTGGTAGGCGCGCTTTCTTCCCTCTCCCCTCGGGCTACGGCCTTCACAGATTTCCCCCGTTTCCCGGGCGAGCGACGGCGCAGCCGGAGCGAAAACCCGGGACCTAGCGCGGGCGACTCTTCGCGAAGCGCATATGCGCTTCGCGCGTTGGTCGCTGGGTCCCGGATCTGCGCTGCGCTAGGCGCAGCTTGTCCGGGAAACGAAGCGATGTGTGACTGCCGTAGCCCATGGGGAGAGGGTGCCGCCGGAAGCGGCGGGTGAGGAGCTGCGGAGTTTCAGGAGGAGCGCCGTATGCCCTCATCCGCTGCGCGGCCACCTTCTCCCTCCGCGAGAAGGAAAAATGGGCCTCAGACCTGCAGGTCGCGCGCGGTGAAATAGCGGTCCTTCGACGGCACCGGGAATTTCTCGTCGATCGGATCGGCCGGCGAGGGGCCGCCGGCGCCGGCGACTATCAGCCGGCCCTAACAGGGCCTCGATCTCGGGATCCGGCTGGTCCGGAAACGCCGGGGGGAGCGTCGTGAGGAATCGCTGCATCCCGAGCAGCGGCGCGGGCCTTCTCGAAGGCGTTGGAGATGAGGAACGTCGCAAGCTGGAGTTGCAGGCGCTCGTGTGTTGGCGGCGCCGGGCCGGCAAGGTGGGGCTAGAACAGCGAGCCCTGGCCGGGCGGCGGCGGCTTCGCGGGGCGGCCGCGCGGGCGCGGTGCGCCCTCTGCGTTGACCCTCACGCGGCCGTCGGCGAACTCGATGTCTAGCGGCGTGCCGGGCCGGATGCCCTGGCTCGAGCGAACCGGCCGGTCGGCGGCGTCGCGGACGAGCGCAAAACCGCGCTTCAGCACGTTGACGTAGGACAGCGCCTCGATCAGCGCGTCGAGGCGCGCGAGCGTCTCGCGGGCGCGGTCGAGGCCGCGCGCGGAAGCCTGTGCGAGGCGTGCGTCCAGCTCGCCGAGGCGGTCGCGATAGCGGCGCGCGGCGTCGGCGATGCGCGCCGGCGCGCTGCGGCCGGCGATCCTGTCGAAGCG
>JAEZCD010000401.1 GCA_023430145.1 Pseudomonadota bacterium | reverse complement strand
GGCCTGAGAAGCCCGCCGCGCCTTCCTCATTGCTCGAGGACGACCTCGTCGATCTCGAAGATCGAGCCCTTGAAGCCGGTCGACTGCAGGCCGAAGAAGCCCTTCTTGTACTTGCTGTTCTTGAATTTGCAGACCTGCTTGCCGTTGAAGGAAATGGTGAAATTGCTGCCCTTGAGGCCGATCACCAGCTCCTGCCAGCCGATCGGGTCCGGCACGGTGACCTGGGCCTGGCAGAGGCTCTCGGCCGCCATGCCGTCGAAGCTCACCACCGAGACGGCGCCCGCGGCGAGGTTCCCGCCGTGCAGGTAGCTGATGAAATAACCCTGCGCCGACTTCTTGTTCTTGGTCAGCGAGGTGCGGACGAGCGCGCCGGCGCTTTGGAAGATCGTCGAGAGCCGGAAGATGACCGTCGCTTCGATGTCGCCGACGTCCTTCTTGTACAGCGTGAAGGCGGGCTCCTCCTTCTTGAACTTGACACCATAGATGCCGTTCTTGACCGTCCAGTCGCCGACGATCGGATCGAACTGCTTGGCGTCCTTCTTCTTGTCGAAGGTCAGGACCGTCGTGCCCGCGGCCGCCGGCGCCGCGACGGCGGCGAGGGCGAAGGCGGCCAGCAACCCGGCCATACGGAATTTCTCGAGCATCAGATCTCCCCGATAGGATGATTTCCCGGCGCATGCGGGCGTTCGGAAGTCACGCGCGGCGGATCATTGAGAATCGGTTAACGTTCCGTCAACCCCGTGACATGGCGGAACGGCGTCATCGACCGCGACCGTTACATGCCCGACACGGAAAAATTTCCGGTGTCGCCCGGCCGTTGCGAGCTGGACGCCCGCCGTCCACCGGCCCGGGTGGATGAAACTCGCTGAGAGCCATCCCATCTCCTGCTCATTGCCGGGCTTGTCTTGGCAATCCAGCCTTTAGGCGGAAGAGAAGACTGCATTGCCGGGACAAGCCCGGCAATGAGGGAGAGGATTCGTCGCGAGGCGAGTCGGATGCATTCCGGGGAGGAGCAGTTTCTTCCCAGCGGAGCGAAGCAGTCCTTTCCAGCCCTCATGGATTGCTTCGTTCGGTCCGCTCCTAGCAATGACGGATGCGTCTCAGTGCGCCTCGTCCCAGTTCGTCGCGGCGCGGGCGTCGACCTTCAGCGGCACGCGCAGGGCGACCGCCGGCAGCGGCGCCTGCTCCATCACATGCGCTACGATCGGCATCGTCCGCTCCACCTCCTCGTCCGGCACCTCGAAGACCAATTCGTCGTGCACCTGCAGCAGCATCTTCGCCGAGAGGCCGGCCTTCTTCAGCGCCTCGTCCATCCGCGCCATGGCCCGGCGGATGATGTCGGCCGCCGAGCCCTGGATCGGCGCGTTGATCGCCGCCCGCTCGTAGAAGGCGCGCTCGGACGGGTTGCGCGTGTCGATCTGCGGATAGTGGCACTTTCGGCCGAACAGCGTGACGACATGCCCGTTCTCGCGGACGAATTTTCGCTGGCTGTCCATGTAGTCGCGGATGCCGGGGAAGCGCTCGAAATAGCGCTTGATGTAGGCGCCGGCCTCGTCGCGGCCGATGCCGAGCTGATTGGCGAGGCCGAAGGCCGAGATGCCGTAGATGATGCCGAAATTGATCGCCTTCGCCCGCCGCCGCACCTGCGGGTCCATGCCCGCGACCGGCACGCCGAACATTTCCGACGCCGTCATCGCGTGAATGTCGATGCCGTCGGCGAAGGCCTGCCGCAGCTGTGGGATCTCGGCGATGTGGGCGAGGACGCGCAGCTCGATCTGCGAATAGTCGGCCGAGACCAGCTTGTGCCCCGGCTCGGCCACGAAGGCGCGGCGGATTTTTCGCCCCTCCTCGGTGCGGACCGGGATGTTCTGCAGGTTCGGCTCGGCCGAGGAGAGGCGGCCGGTCGCGGTGGCGGCGAGCTGGTAGGTGGTGTGGATGCGCCGCGTCTCAGGGTGCACATAGGTGCCGAGCGCGTCGGCATAGGTGCTCTTCAGCTTCGACACCTGGCGCCATTCGAGCACCTTGGCCGGCAGCGGGTGGCCCTCGGCGGCGAGCTCCTCCAGCACGTCGGCGCCTGTCGCCCAGGCGCCGGTCTTGGTCTTGCGGCCACCGGGCAGGCCGAGCTTTCCGAACAGGATGTCGCCGAGCTGTTTCGGCGAGCCGATGTTGAACGGCTCGCCGCCGAGTTCGGCGATCTCGTCCTCGACCCGCGCCATCACCTGCGCGAAATCGCCGGCGAGGCGGGCGAGCATCACCCGGTCCACCGCGATGCCGCGCCGCTCCATGGCGGCGAGCACGGTCGGCAGCGGCCGCTCGAGCGTCGCGTAGACCGTCGCCATGCGCTCGGCGACGAGGCGGGCGGTGAAGAGCTGCCAGAGCCGCAGCGCGACGTCGGCGCCTTCCGCGGCATAGGGGGCGGCGCGCTCGATCGGCACCGCCTCGAAGGCGATTCGCTGCCGCCCGCTGCCGGTGACGTCGGCGAGCGCGATGCAGGCCTGGCCGAGATGCTTTCCGGCGAGCTCGTCGAGGGAGTGGCCGTGCTTGCCGGCATCGAGCACGTAGGACATCAGCATGGTGTCGTCGAAGGCGGCGAGCCGAATGCCGTGCCGGGCGAGCAGCAGGAGCTCGTACTTGAGATCGTGGCCGATCTTCAGCACGGCCGGGTTCTCGTAGAGCGGCCGCAGGATGTCGAGCGCCCCGCGCACCGGGAGCTGGTTCGGCACGAGGCCGCCGCCGAGCAGGTTGTCTTCGCCGGCCTGGTGGCCGACAGGCACATAGGCCGCCTTGCCCGGCGCCGTGGCGAGCGAGAAGCCGACGATGTCGGCGCGCATCGGGTCGATCGAGGTCGTCTCGGTGTCGATGGCGAGGCGGCCCTGCTCGGTCGCCTCGGCGACCCAGGCCTTCAGCGTGGCGAGGTCGGTGATGGTGACATAGGCCGAGCGGTCGCAGGGCATCGACGCCAGCTCGGCCCTGCGCTTTTGCGCGAGCGCGAGGGGGGTGGCCGGACCGTCCGGCTGCTCCGGCTCGCCCTTTCCGCCATTGTTGCGGGCGGGGGAAGGGGAGGGACCGCCGTCCGCCGCGTCGTCGCTCCGGACCTGCGTGAAGCTGCCGCCGACGCTGCCGACGGCGTAGTCCGGCGTGGGCTCGACGCTCGACAGGTCGATGCCGGCGGCCTCGGCGAGCCGCCGCGTCATGGTCGTGAACTCCATCGCCTTCATGAAGGCGAGGGCGGTCCGCGGGTCGGCCTCGGGCATAGCCAGAGCGCGCAACGGCACCTCGACCGGCACGTGCTCGTCGAGGGTGACGAGCCGCTTCGACAGGCGGGCGGTCTCGGCATGCTCGATCAGCGCCTCGCGGCGCTTCGGCTGCTTGATCTCGATCGCCCGCTCGAGCAGCGTCTCGAGGTCCCCGTACTCGCCAATCAGCTGCGCGGCCGTCTTCACGCCGATGCCGGGGACGCCGGGCACGTTGTCGGTCGAATCGCCGATCAGCGCCTGCACGTCGGTGACGCGCGAGGGCGGCACGCCGAACTTCTCCAGCACCTCCTCCTCGCCGATCTTCCGCTCGGCCCGCGCATAGTCGCCCGTGGTCGCCGGGTCGTACATGGCGACGCCCGGCCGGATGAGCTGCATCATGTCCTTGTCGGCGGAGATGATGAGGACGTCGGCGCCGGCCTCGGTCGCCTGCCGGGCATAGGTGGCGATGAGGTCGTCGGCCTCGTAGCGGCCCTGTTCGATCGGCGCGAGCCCGAAGGCGCGCACGGCCGCGCGCATCAGCGGGAACTGCGGCACGAGGTCGGAGGGCGGGTCCGGCCGGTGCGCCTTGTAGGCGGGATAGATCTCGCGCCGCAGCGAGTCCTCGGTCTTGTCGAAGATGATGCCGAGATGCGTCGGCATGCTTCCGGCCGCGCCCTCGCGCATGAACTGCATCAGCTTGGTGCAGAACAGGCGGATCGCGCCGGTCGGCAGGCCGTCGGACCGGTAATTGTACTTCCGGTCCTGGCGCATGGACTGGAAGTAGGCGCGGAAGACGAAGGACGAGCCGTCGACCAGGAAGACGTGGTCGCCGGGCTGCACGGGACGGTCGGTCATGCTTGTCGAGACACTCCAGATCGGCCGGGACTATCGCATGCGCGGCGCCGGGGCGGAAACGGCCGCGGCGGCTCTCTCGTCATTGCGAGCCAAGCGAAGCAATCCAGCTTCTCTTCCAGCGCCCGAAAGCTGGATTGCTTCGTCGCTGTCGCTCCTCGCAATGACGAGCCCTGGTGCGCCTCGCAATGACGAGGGCGGCTTGCGATCACGAGGTAAGCCTTCCGCCGCCGTTCACAAGCCGCGCCGGCCTCGCCATAGTGCCGCGCGTGACCGATCCTTCCATCCGCCGGCTGAGCCGCCTCGTCCCGCTCGAAGAGGCACTCGTGCGCCTTGCGCCGTTCCTCCGGCCGGTCGCGCCGGCCGTCCTGCCCCTGCGCGAGGCGGCGGGGAAGGTTCTCGCCGGGCCGCTTTCCGCGCCCCGCGATCTTCCGCCGGCAGCGATCGCCATCATCGACGGCTATGCGGTTCCGGCGGCCGAGGTGCAGGGCGCCAGCCCCTACGCTCCGGTCCTCGTCCCCGGTGCCGCGCTCGTCGAAGCGGGCGGGGCGATGCCGCCGGAAACCGATGCGGTGATCGCCGGACATTTCGTGCGTCTCGCCCGGGGCACGGCCGAGATTCTGGGCGAGGTCGCGCCCGGTGAAGGTGCGGCGGCGCCCGGCGAGGATCTTTCGGCGGGCTGCGTCATCCGGGCGGCGGGAGAGCGGCTGCGGCCGGTGGACCTTTCGATCGCACTCGCGGCCGGGCTTGTCGACGTCGCGGTTCGCGCGCCGCGCACGGCGCTCCTCCTCACGGGCAACGAGATCGCAAAGGACCCGGATCGCGATTCGCTGGTCCCGATGCTTTCGGGCGCCGTCGCGGCGGCAGGCGGCACGATCGCCGGCACCATCCTTCTTCCCGACGACGAGCAGCAGATCGCCGCGGCGCTGCGCGCGGCCGACGCCGACCTCGTGCTCGTCACCGGCGGCACTGGTCTCGGCGCCTCCGATCGCTCCGTTGCCGCGCTCGAGGCCGGGGGGACGCTGCTCGCGCACGGAATCGCGATGCGCCCGGGGACGACCGCCGCGCTCGGCCATGTCGGAGGCGTGCCGGCGATCCTGCTGCCCGGCCGGCTCTCCGAAAGCTTCGGCGCCCTTTTGCTCCTCGCGCTTCCCGTCCTCCGGCGGCTCGCCGGCGCGGCCGAGCCGTCGCCCCGGCGCCTGCGGCTGACGAAAAAGATCGTCTCGCAGGCCGGCTTCGCCGAGATCGCGCTGCTGCGCTGCGCGGGCGATGCGGCCGAGCCGCTCGCCACCGGAGCGCTGCCGCTGTCGGCGATCGCCACCGCCGACGGTTACACCGTCGTCCCGGCCGCCCTGGAGGGGTTCGAGGCCGGCGCGAGCGTGCCGGTGCTCGACATCCCGGCCTGATCGCGCCACATCGGCAGGCATGAACGCGACCTTCTTCGATGCCGTCCGCAATGCGGCCCGCCAGGAGCAGTTCCTGGAAGTCCTCGACCGTGACGAGGCGGTGCGGCGCTTCCACGCGCACCTGTCGCTGCGGCCGGGTCCCGGCGAGCGCGTGCCGCTCGCCGAGGCGCTCGGCCGCGTGCTGAAGGCGGACGTGACCGCGCCCGTCGACGTGCCGCCCTTCGATCGCTCGTCGGTCGACGGCTTTGCCGTCCGGGCGGCCGACACGGTCGGCGCCAGCGAGACGCGTCCCCGCCGGCTCGTCCTCAACCACGAGGTGCTGGCCTGCGGCATCGCGCCGACGGAACCGGTCGGCCCGGACACGGCGACCGTCATCGCCACCGGCGGCGTTCTCCCGCGCGGCGCCGACGCCGTCGTCATGGTCGAGCACACCGAGCTCGTGGACGGCGAGCCGCCGGCGATCGAGCTCCGCCGCGCCGCCGCGGCCGGCCAGTTCGTCGCCTTCGCGGGCGGCGACATGGCCCGCGGCGAGACGATCTTGCGCGCCGGCACCCTCCTCGGCTCGCGCGAGCTCGGCATGCTGGCGGCCTGCGGCATCGCCGAGGTTTCGGTCGTCCGCCGGCCTCGCGTCGGAATCATCTCGACCGGCGACGAGCTCGTCCCGCCGGGCCAAGAACTGCCGCCGGCCGGCATCTTCGACAGCAATGCCGTCATCCTCGCCGCCGCCGTCGCCGAGAACGGCGGCGAGCCGGTATCGTTCGGGATCGTCGCCGATGACGAGGCCGCGGTTGCCGAAATGGTCCGCCGCGCGCTCGCCGAGACCGACATCGTCGTCATGAGCGGCGGCACCTCGAAGGGTGCCGGCGACGTCTCGCACCGGACGCTCTCCCGGCTCGGCGCGCCGGGCATCCTCGTCCACGGCGTCGCGCTGAAGCCCGGAAAGCCGCTGTGCCTCGCCGTCGTCGCCGAGAAGCCGGTCATCGTCCTGCCGGGCTTCCCGACCTCGGCCGTCTTCACCTTCCACGAATTCGCCGTGCCGGTGATCCGCGCGCTCGCCGGGCTGCCGCCGCGCACCGACAGCGTGGTCGACGCGAGGATCGGCGTCGGCTTTCCCTCCGAGCTCGGGCGCACCGAATACGTCATGGTCGCGCTCGGCCCGGGCCCGGACGGCGGCCTCGTGGCGCTGCCGCTCGGCAAGGGCTCCGGCTCGGTGACGGCCTTCTCTCAAGCGGACGGCTTCGTCGCCGTCGACGCGCTCTCGGACGGCGTCGAGGCGGGCGAGGTGCGGCAGGTGCGGCTGATCGGCGGTGCCGTCCGGGTGCCGGACCTCATCGTCACCGGCAGCCATTGCGTCGGCCTCGACCGCGTGCTCGGCCGCCTCGCCCAGGCCGGCTTCTCGGCGCGGACGAATTATGTCGGCAGCCTCGGCGGCCTCGCCGCGGCGCTGCGCGGGGAGTGCGACGTCGCGCCCGCCCACATCCTCGATCCGGAAAGCGGCCGCTACAATGCGCCGCTGCTGGAGCCGGGCCTCGGCCTCGTCCCCGGCTGGCGGAGGATGCAGGGCATCGTGTTCCGGCCGGGCGACGCCCGCTTCGAGGGCCGCGATGCGGAAGCGGCCGTCGCGGAGGCGCTCGCCGACCCCGATTGCGTGTTCGTCAACCGCAATGCCGGGTCGGGCACGCGGGTGCTCGCCGACCGGCTGCTCGGCGGCCGCCGGCCGGCGGGCTACGCCAACCAGCCGCGCTCGCACAACGCGGTCGCCGCGGCGATCGCCAATGGCCGTGCCGACTGGGGGATCGCCATCGCCAGCGTCGCCGGCCTCTACGGCCTCGGCTTCCTGCCCGTCGCCGAGGAGCACTACGACTTCTTCGTGCCGGATGCCCGGCGCGCGCGGCCGGCGGTCGCAGCCTTCGTGGCCGCGCTCGCCGACCCGGGGCTGCGGCAAGCGCTGGCCGAGCTCGGGTTTGACTGACGGAACGCAATCCTACCCGAGAAGCTTGATGGGGCGGGGCGGCTAGGCGAGCCGTTCGGCTGCGTTACAATGCGGGAAGGCAGGCGGTCGCTGCGCGAAGCGGGATCGTCAGAGACACGCTGCATGACCCACGTCGGCATTCACGACCAGACGCTCGTCGGCCTGTCGGTGCTCGTCGCCGTGTTCGCATCGTACACGGCGCTCGACCTCGCCGGCCGCGCCCGCGTCGCCCGGGGCCCCGCGGGCTGCGCCTGGCTCGTGGCGGCGGCGGTGGCGATGGGCGGGGGCATCTGGGCGATGCACTTCATCGCCATGCTGGCGTTCAGCCTGCCGTCGACGGCGACCCAATACGATCTCCGCCTGACGCTCGTGTCCCTCGCCCTGCCGATTCTTGCAGCCGGTCTCGGCTTCTGGCTGGTGCGCCGTAGGCAGGTGGGCCTTGGACGCACCATCGCCGCCGGCGTCGCCATGGCCGTGGCGATCGTCGCCAGCTTTGGGGCGGGCATCGCCGCCATGCGGGTCCCGGCCGACGTCTCGCTCGACGGGCTGGTCCTCGGCGGCGCGGCGGTGCTGGCTGTCGTCGCGGCGACGGCGGCGCTCCGGCTCGCCCTCGGCACGCGCCAGACGCATCTCCTCGGAGCTGGCGTGGTGATGGGCCTTGCCATCGCCGGCATGCATTATGTGGGCATCGAGGCGGCCACCCTCACGCCGCATGTCGCGCCGCATCCCTTCGCGGCAGTCGGCGTCGGCAAGGCTCGGCTCGGCTACGCCGTCGCCATGATCACCTTCTTCATCCTGTTCCTGGCGCTCATCGCGGCTCTCTACGACCGCCGCTTCGCGCTCCTCGCCGAGCAGGAATCGGAGGCGCTGCGGGAGAGCGAGGCGCGCTTCCGGCTGCTCTACCGGAACACGCCGCTGCCGCTGCACTCGCTCGACGTCGAGGGCGTCATAGAGCAGGTCAGCGAAGCCTGGCTGGCGCTGCTCGGCTACGAGCGACATGAGGTCGTCGGCCGGCCGCTCGCCGCCTTCATGTGCCGCGACTCCGCGCAGCGCTGGGTGACGGTCGATTTCGTGGAACTTGCCGCCGGAACGCCGCTGCGCGATGCCGAATACCAGTTCGAGCATCGCTCCGGCAAAGCCCTCGACGTGCTGATGTCGGCGAGCGTCGACAGAGGGGTCAGCGGCCGGGTCGTGCGCATCCTGTGCGGCCTCGTCGACATCACCGCCCGCAAGGCGGCCGAGGCGGCGCTCCGGCAAGCGCACAAGATGGAGACGGTCGGCCAGCTCACCGGCGGCATCGCGCATGACTTCAACAACCTCCTGACGGTCGTCATCGGCAATCTGGAGGGCGCCCAGCGCGCCGTGCAGACCGGGCTCTTCGTCAAGGCGCAGCGCAATATCGACGCCGCGCTGCACGGGGCTATGCGCGCCGCGGGCGTCACCGAGCGGCTGCTCGCCTTCTCGCGTCCGCAGCCCCTGCAGCCCAAGCGCCTCGACATCAACGGGCTGATCGGCGGCATGTCGGAGCTGTTCCGCCGCACGCTCGGCCGTTCGGTCTCGGTGGAGACCGAACTCGAGGAGGCGCTGTGGCCGGTGCGCGCGGACGCCAACCAGCTCGAGAACGCGCTGCTCAACCTCGCCATCAATTCGCGCGACGCCATGCCGAACGGCGGCCCGATCACGATCAGGACCGCCAACCTGCATGTCGAGGAGGGTGGGGCGGGGCCGGGGCTGCCGGCCGGCGACTATGCGAGCATCGCCGTCGCGGACCGCGGCAGCGGCATCCCAGCGGAGATCGCCGAAAAGGTCTTCGAGCCGTTCTTCACCACCAAAGGGGAGGGGCAGGGCACCGGGCTCGGGCTTGCGATGGTGCAGAGCTTCGCAAGGCAGGCTGGGGGAGACGTCCACATCGCGAGCACGCCCGGAGAGGGGACCACCGTCACGATCTATCTGCCGCGCGCCGCCGAGGAGCGCCCCCGGGAGGGAACCGCTTCCGAGGCGGCGGCGCTGTCGGGCGGTGCGCTCGCCGCTCCGCAACGCTGATCGGCAGCCTCTGGAGGATCCATGTATGACGCCCTCATCGTCGGCGGCGGTCCGGCCGGCCTCAGCGCGGCGCTGATCCTCGGCCGCTGCCGTCGTCGCGTCCTCCTCTGCGATGCGCGCGAGCCGCGCAACCGGTTCGCCCGCGCGATGCACGGCTTCCTCAGCCGCGATGGCATCGATCCGAAAGAGTTCCTGCAGATCGCCCGCTACCAGCTGCGCGCCTACGACACGGTCGAGCGGCGCGATATCGCGGTCGCCGAGGCGCGGGCTGCCGAGGGCGGCTTCGAGGCCCGGCTCGCCGACGGCTCCACCGTCGCCGCACGAAAGATCCTGCTCGCCACCGGCGTCGTCGATCGCCTGCCGGACGTGCAAGGGGCCGAGGAGCTCTACGGGACGGGCGTTTTCCACTGTCCCTATTGCGACGGCTGGGAGCGGCGCGACAAGCGGCTCGCGGTCTACGGCAATGGCAAGGCCGGCTACGGCCTCGCCCTCGAGCTCACGGCCTGGAGCCGCGACATCGTCCTTCTCACCGATGGCGAGCCGGAGCTCGGCGACGAGGAGAACGAGCGCCTCGCCAAGAACGGCATCGCCGTCCGCGCCGAGAAGATTCTGCGCATCGAGGGCGGGGAGGGCGGTGCCTTGCGGCACGTCTGGCTCGCGGGCTGCGAGACCCCGCTCGAGCGCGATGCGCTGTTCTTCGCCGCACCGACGCGGCAGGCCTGCGACCTCGCCTTCAGCCTCGGCTGCGCAGCGACCGAGAAGGGCGCCGTGGAGACCGAGAGCTACGAGCGCACGGATGTCCCGGGCGTCTTCGTCGCCGGCGACGCCTCGCGCAACGTCCAGCTCGTCATCGTCGCCGCCGCGGAAGGCGCGATGGCCGCCTTCGCCATCAACACCGAGCTCTTGAAGGAGGATCTCGCCTGACCATCGCCGCCGTCGATGGAACACCTCACGAGGCTCGATTGGACGCGGCGCGGCCGGCGCCTTAAGGACAGGCGAACATCCGGAGTTTTGCGATGACCCTGCTCGCAGAGACCGACACCCCGGCCCCGGCGCTGCCGATCGGCCTCGGCGACATCGAGGCGGCCGCCGGCCGCCTGGCCGGCAAGGCGGTGCGGACCCCGCTCCTGCGCAGCCCGTTCCTCGACGAGCTCCTCGGCGCCACGGTGCTGGTCAAGCCGGAGGTGCTGCAGCGCACCGGCTCATTCAAGTTCCGCGGCGCCTTCAATCGCCTGTCGCAGGTGCCGGAGAACGATCGGCCGCGCGGCGTCGTCGCCTGGTCCTCCGGCAATCACGCGCAGGGGGTCGCCGCTGCGGCGCGCCTGCTCGGCATGCCGGCGGTGATCGTCATGCCGTCCAACGCGCCGGCGATCAAGATCGCCAATACGCGGTCCCATGGCGCCGAGATCGTCCTCTACGATCGCCTCACCGAGGATCGCGAGGCGATCGGCCGCAAGATCGCCGCCGAGCGCGGCGCCACCGTGGTGCCGCCGTTCGACGATCCCGGCGTCATGGCCGGGCAGGGCACGGCCGGGCTCGAGCTCGCCATGGATGCGGCGGCGCTCGGGCTCGTCGTGGACGACGTGCTGGTGCCGGCGAGCGGCGGCGGCCTCGTCGCCGGCGTCGCCACCGCGGTGCGCGCGCATATGCCGGGGGCGCGGGTCTGGTCGGTCGAGCCGGAGGGTTTCGACGATCTCGCACGCTCGCTCGCCGAGGGCCGGCGGGTCAGCAACGCGCCGGGCGCCCGCTCGATCTGCGACGCGCTGCTGGTCGAGAAGCCGGGAGAGCTGACCTTCGCCGTCAATCGCTGGCTCCTCGCCGGCGGTTTCGCCGTCGACGAGGCCGACGTCTTGGCGGCGATAGCGTTCGCGGCCGAGCGCCTGAAGCTCGTCGTCGAGCCGGGCGGCGCCGTTGCGCTGGCGGCACTGCTGGCCGGCCGCATCGAAGCGCGCGGGCGGACCGTCGCGGTGGTGCTCTCGGGCGGCAATGTCGATCCGCCGATGCTGGCGCGGGCGCTGCAGGCCGGCTGAGCTTTTCGGTCGGGACGAGGCTGCTTCCTCTCGTCGTCCTCCGCGATCTGTGCTCGTCGTCCTCCGCCACTCCATCGTCGTCCTCCGCGGAGGCGGAGGACCCAGCGTTTCTGCCGATGGAAGAGAGGTGGATCCTGCGCTTTCGCGCAGGATGACGCCGGAGAAGCTTTCGCCAGGGCTGCTTCCGCAGGAGGAGGGGCCGGGCGAGGGTGCTACCCTTTCGCCCCGCGCCGCCGCAGGCGGTCGCGGGCGTCCATCCAGATCTGCGCCATCAGCGCGCCGGGAATCGAGCGGCTATCGTTGCGCATCCGGTGCGTGAGGATGCGCGCGCCGGTCGACAGCAGCGCCCTGCGTGCCTCCTCGTTCTGGTCGAACTTCGCCCGTATGGCGGCGCGCATCAGCCCCCAGTGCTCGTGCGTTCCCCAACGGATGCTCCGGCCGAGATAGTCGGTACGCTCGGGCGCCTCCACCATGCCAGCGCGCTTGGCCGCCGATCCGCTGAGCGCGGCGACCGCGCGGCGCTCGCCTCCCTCCGGGAAGCGCAGGCACTGCCAGAAGCCCTCGACGCTGGCGTAGGCGTGGCCGTTGAGCGTGAACGGCGTCGCGGCGAAATTGGAGATCAGCCGCAACGGCTCCGGCGAGCGCGAGGTGATGTTGAGCGGCTCCCCGCGCACATCCGCCAGCGCGCCGAGATCGCTCAGCGCCACATGCTGCTCGAAGCCGTCGAGCCGGAAGGCGTGGCCGGCGGCGCGCGCGGCGAGCATGGCGAGCGCCTCGCGGTCGGCATCGTCCTCGGGCACCAGCACGATCTTTCCGCCGCGGGCGGTGATGATGGTCCGCATCGCGATCACCTCCTCCACCGGCGCCGCGGACGCTCCGCGCCGACGATGGCCGATGCGGCATCCTGGCACGCGCCGTGGATTTGATGGGAGAGGGACTAGCGAGGGGATGCCCGAACGCGCTTGGCAAGCGCGGTGGCCGTGCGCTATAGGGGGGCCGCATCGTTCCCCGGTAGCTCAGTGGTAGAGCAACCGGCTGTTAACCGGTTGGTCGCTGGTTCGAATCCGGCCCGGGGAGCCAGCATTTTCCGACAAACCCGCCGAGCCACGACCGCCTTGCGGCGGTGTGGGGAATCTCGGCAAGCGACGCTCCCCGCGTCCGGGGCGGCATTCCCCGGTAGCTCAGTGGTAGAGCAACCGGCTGTTAACCGGTTGGTCGATGGTTCGAATCCGGCCCCGGGGAGCCATTTCCGATCGGGATCGGCCCGGATGGGTCGACCCCGATCGTTTCGCCTCAGTTCGCGGCGAAGCAGTAGATCAGGCCGGCGCCGCCCGTGCCCCGCAGCGCGTCCTGGCTACAGCCGCCGCGCGAGGCGTGCGAGGAGTTCCACGACTTCGCGGGCGGCTCCTCGTTGAGGCCCATGCGGTCGTGATGGCCGACCATGACCGCACCATCCGCCCCGCTTTTCGTGTAGTTGCCGCAGGTCCGGTCCTCGCCTGGCGCGAACGCGGTGCCGTCGGGCTGCGATCCCGTCAGGACGTCGTGCATGTTGGGAGAATCGCCCCGCCCGTTCACCAGGGCGCCGCGCTCCGTCAATGCGGTCTGCTTGGTCAGATTGTTCGCAGGCCCGTGCAGCTCTGCGACATCCTTGGCGATCACGACCCCCTTGGCGTTCTGCCAGGGCCCGCGCCCGATGCGGTCGCGAGCGTTGACGGCCGGGGTCGCGCCCTCGGCCTGGGTGGACAGATAGGCGCGCCATGTCTTGCCGCTCGCGCCCGCGGCCTCCGCCAGCCGCTGGCAAAGCTGGTCGGCGCCGGCGAGGCCGCCGAGGTCGGCGCCCTTGCCGGACCCCGCGCTGCTGACGAAGAACGTCATCTCGGCCTGCTGCGCCGAGGCGGCAGAGGAGAGCAGCATGGAGAGGAGTGCGCCCGCTGCCAGCCCGGACGCGATCATCTGAGAAGCGGTCATCCGATTTCTCCCTGTGGCTTCCGGCGTTGGTTCGCCTTGAGCACTGAAGCATCCCGGCCGGGCTCGCGGAAGCCCGGGACCCGTCGCGGACGCGAAGGGAGGGGTGCACCACGGCCGACCCGCACGACGGATCGCGTGTTCCCAGGCAAGAACCGGAGGCGGGCGTATCCGCGGCATGCTTGGTGCGTGCTCGTCGAACGAGGACTCTGCCACGGCCTTCCGCATCACCGGCGTGTGCCAAAGCCGTTCCGGCATCTGGACGGGCTGAGCGCGCAGGCGCTCGCCGCGCACCGGAGTCGGGGCACATTATTGGCTGCCCGTCACGCGGCATCGATAGCAGGATCGCCCTGCAATAACGGGCATGTTGCAAAACACGCTTTTGCTTCGTAGTTCCGTTCTCTGATGACCACGTGAGCTTCGCTAGCCGAGGGTGCTTCCGTTTGAAGTTCGAAACGAGGCTAAAGCGGCAGCACATGTTCGAAACGGCTACAATTGTGGCCGAAATTCGCTTGGACGCCGGCCTGAAGAGGGGCTAGCTTGGCAGGCTTATGCTCGACCTCGTTCGATGGGGTCGGCAGGAGTCTGAAGAAGCGGGGCGCGTGAAACACCTTATTCGGGGAATCCCATGTCCGCAATTCAGCAAAGCACCATCTCCGCGACGGCCTTAGCTCTCGGCATGCTCATTGCGCACGGCGCGCAGGCGCAAGATCGAGCGCGGACTTTCAGTGAGATGACACCGGCTGAAATCCAAGAGATTCTGAGAAAGGCTAAGCCCGCACCGACGACGGTTCCGCCGCCGAGTGCTATTCGTCGCCTCGAACGCAATGCACCTGTCGCGTTCGATCCGAAAACTGGGCGAGAAATTCCGGAGTCGCTGCCGCGGTCGGGGCCGCTCTCGAGAGAGAAGGCCGTCCCCGAAAATCCCGGGTCGGGGGCTCCCAGAGGCTCCTTGGATCCTGCCCTCGGTGGACCTGAGCAGGACATCAAGCAGGCTCTCAAGGATACGACGCCGACTAAGCCCAGCCCGACCACCGACACTTTGACGTTTCCGAGGCGAACCGTTCAGAAGCTGCTGATGCGGTTCGATGTCAATGGAACGAATTACTATTATGTGTGCAGCGCATCCAGTAGAGGATCGTTCCATCTACTGACGGCTGGCCACTGCGTTTACAACTGGGACCCGAACGACGACGGCAATACGGCGGACCGCCGATGGGCCAATGAGATCTGGGCGTGGTCTGGACAGACGGACGTCGCGAGCCCATTCGGGGTCGCCGACTACCCCTACGGACGGGCGTATACGATCTGGATGCGCAGCTACACCAATTGGACGCAGAACGCAGACTTCGACTACGACTATGCGCTTATCACGATGGACCGGCGTGTGGGCGATCGCACCGGCTGGATGGGCATCGAGTATAACGTCACGGCGAGCGCGTTGAATTTCACCGGCTATCCGACCGAGACGCCGTATGTACCGGCGGGGACCATCCTGCAATACCCGGGCTTTGACGCGAACAATGTTGACGAGTATTACACGCGCCGAATTGCGCTGGACGCCTATCTTTACGGCGGCCACAGCGGCGGTCCGGCCTATCGCTACGACTCCGGCGGCGGAACGCGTTACGTCCAGGGCATCAACTCGACCTCGGATCGCGTCGGCAATGCGGGTCTGACGCGCATTACCGACTACATGTTCAACGACATCAAAAGCGCGATGGCGACCGACGCGACCACCCGTCCGCCGACCGCGCAACCGAACATGATCGAATATGTCTGGCAGTCCGGCGCCAAGGATCTGCTGACCAATTCCGTGCAGCAGGGCGGCACGATCCAGCTAAAGTGGAACACGCTGAACGCCGGCTTCGCCACGTCCAGTACCGTCTACATCGACGCTTACCTGTCGACCGACACGACGATAACGACCGGTGATCGTTTCATCGGCTCCCATACGGTGGGCACCGTCCCGGCTTGGGAGTTCCGGACCGGCACGACCAGCTTCACGGTTCCTGCCTCGACGCCGGTCGGCTCCTACCGGGTCGGCTGGATCATGCGCACCTCGGTCGATCAGGATCCGGGCGACAACTCGGCCGTGATCGCCAACGAGTTCCTGCAGGTGACCTCCGGGTCGACGGCTCCCGGACCCGTCGCGCTCCTCGATCCGCAGGGCTCGATCAAGGCGAAGAAGCCGAAATACAGCTGGCTCGCGGCTCCGGCCGGCTCGGGGTGGGCGACGAGCTACGAGCTCGAAGTGTCCGAAAAGGGTGGCGGCAAGGTGTTCGCGCTGACGAGGACGGCGAGCGTGCTCGGCTGCTCGGCTGGCGGCACCTGCTCGATCAAGCCGTCCGAGCCGCTCGATCCGGGTCGGTTCACCTGGAAGGTGCGGGGCTCGAACGCGGTGGGTTCCGGGCCGTACTCCAAGGGTAAGTTCAGGGTGAAGAAGAGCTGATAACAGCCGCGATCGAGGAGGGGGCCGACTCCGGATCGGCGCCTTCGCGATCCCGAATTGGTCAGCTCGCGGGTTCAAATGTCGATCTTCCGTCCCTCCTCATGCGGACGGTCCAGGTCGAGCTCGGAGCCGATCAGGGGCGAGGCCAGCAGCGCCGCGAGGATGCCGCCCCTCTTGGGCGGCTCACCGCCGGCGGCATTCCCGACGGCGGCGCGTAGGCGATCGGAATCGGGGGGGGGCGGGGGGCGGGGCCGCCCGCGCGGGCGGCACCTCGGGCTCGGTCACGGTGAAGTCGGGCGACTATCTTTTTGCCATCGCC
>JAEZCD010000324.1 GCA_023430145.1 Pseudomonadota bacterium | reverse complement strand
GCGGCGAGCAGCGCGCCGAGATTGGCACAGCCGAGCGCCAGCCGGCGCTTGCCGCCGCCGTCGCGGCTCGCGGCGGCGATGTCGAGCGCGATCGTCCACAGCCGCACGGCGTGCTGGAAGCCGGCCGCATCGAACGCGCCGGTGGCGCTGCGGAAGGCGTAGAGGTTCAGCGTGGCGCCGGGCGCGGCGACTGCCGGGTCGGCGCGCCAGGCCTCGGTGGCGGCGGTGAAGCGGAGCTCCACGTTGCCCGCCGCCGCCACCGTCATCGCGTCCTCGGCATCGATCGCGGGGGTCGCATCGTCGGCCGGCGGCGCGGCGACGAGGAGGCGGGCCGGGCTCGCGGGCGCCGTCGGGGGTGCCGTGGGTGCCGGCGGATCGATCATCCCATAGGCCCAGGACAGGCCCGCCGGATGCAAGAGATCGGCTTCCGGCGCCGCCTTCCGCATCGCCAGCGTGAAGCGGATCTCGTCCATGAAGGCGCGGGCGTCGCTCTCGCCGTCGAAATAGCCGCTCTTCCACCCGGCATAGGCGAGGTGGCCGGCGAAGCGGTCGAAGAACTGCCGCGCATCGGTCTCGGCGGCGAAACGGTCCGCCTCGGCGAGGTCGGCCATCAGCATCTCGCTCGCTGCCGAGCGCCTGAGAACGGCCGGGATGCCAGGCTCCTCGACACGCCGCAGCCGTGCCGGGACGCCGCCCGGCGCGAGGCAGTCGCGCACCAGCGCCGCCGCGGCCGCATCGCTCCAGGATTGCGGGACCGTCACCGGGGGCGCGACGGTCCCCGGCAGCGCGCGGTCGTGCGGCGACGCCTCGCGGAAGGCGAGACCTTCATAGGCTCCCCGGGCCTCGGTGGTGTAGCGCCGCTCGATCCGCAAGTGGAAACGTCCGTGCCGGCAGGCGCGGCATTCGCCGCGATTTTCTCGGCCGCATTCGGACCGTCGCGTGGTCCGCATGCCGCCTGAGTCGCATTCTGGCGTCAACCCTGCGGCTGCGTGTAGCGCATGCGCGCGAAAGCTGTGAACTGCGGGGACAGAGGTGCGGATTTTTCCGCGACCGACGCCGGACGGCAACAGCGCAGCGCCTCGGTGGCGGCGCGGACTCGGTGTTCGCGAGCTGCACCGGGCCGCAAATCCCCGCGATCTCCATCGTCGTCCACGACCTTCTCGGGTCGCCGTCCACGATCCCCTTCGTCGTCTTCTTTCGTAATCCTCCCCGCAGACGGAGGACCCGGCCTTCCGACCGTTGCGATCCTGTCGCCGCGAGAAAGCTGGATCCTCCGCCTGCGCGGAGGATGACGAGGGAGTGGGGATGACGAGGGAGTTCGGGCCGCGCCGCAGCCGGGATGACGAAGACGCGTGGGGACGAGGCAGCCGCGACCGCGCATGAGCGGGGAGACGACGGCACTGCGAAACGCGTGTGGCGATTTGGAGTCGCTCCGGCCTCGTGCGTTTGTGTGTCTCCAGCGCAACAGCGCGTCCGGGCGCTCTCGATTAGAGTGCCGCGTGTCGCCACCACAGATTCCTGGCCGCCAATGACCGATCTCGATCGCCGCGCCGTCGTCACCGGATTTTTCGCGGCTGCCGCAGGCCTCGGCCTCGCCGGCTGCAACCAGACCGCCCAAACCGCCGGGACGCCGGTCAGCGTGTCGCAGAATTCGATGCGCCTCGCCGATTCGCCGACGATCTCCGGCAGCTATGCGGCGATGTATGGCCCGGTCGACGGCGAGCCGTTCCCGATCGCCGGCATCAACCTGTCGAAGATCGATCCGGTCTATCTGCGCCGCGAGGTCGTCTACTCGACCAAGGAGCAGCCCGGGACGATCATCATCGACCCGGCGAACCACTTCCTCTACCTCGTTCTCGAGGGCGGCAAGGCGATGCGCTACGGCGTCGGCGTCGGCCGCGAGGGCTTCGCGTGGTCCGGGGCGGCGACCGTCAAGTTCAAGCGCGAGTGGCCGGATTGGTATCCGCCGCCGGAGATGATCGCCCGCGAGCCGAAGCTCGCCGCCAAGCTCGAGCAGCTGCAGAGCGGCATGGGCATGAAGGGCGGCACCGGCAACCCGGTCGGAGCGCGCGCCATGTATCTCTGGCAGGACAACAAGGACACGCTGTTCCGCATCCACGGGACGATCGAGCCGTATTCGATCGGCAAGAGCGTCTCTTCCGGCTGCATCCGCCTGATCAACCAGGACGTGCTCGACCTCTATGCCCGGGTGCCGCTCGGCGCCAAGGTGGTGGTGCTCGGCACCTCGGGGACGCCGGTCGCGCGGCTCTGACGCGGACGGCTCCGCTGCGGCGGAGCGTCCCGCCGCTCCCGGCTGGACAGGCCACGGCGCGCGCGCCATAACCCGGCGACGCGCGGGATCCGGTTACGCATGTTCAAGTTCGTCGAGCTCTTCGCCTGGTGGACGGGCAGCACCCTCGGCCAGCAGTTCACGCTGTGGCGGACGGGTGCGGAGCTCGTCGGCGAGGACGAGTTCGGCAACCGCTACTACCGGGCGAAGAACTGGCCGCCGCTCGGCGAGCGGCGCTACGTCGTCTACAACGGCGACTGGGATTCCTCGCGCGTGCCGCCCGGCTGGCGCGGCTGGCTGCACCACACCTACGCGCTGCCGCCCTCCGAGTCGCCGCCGACGACGCGGGACTGGCAGAAGCCCTGGGTCCCCAACATGACCGGCACGCCGGCCGCCTATCGGCCGAAGGGCTCGACCCTGTCGACTGGCAAGCGCCCGCCGGCCACCGGCGACTACGAGCCCTGGTCGCCCGGCTGAGGCCTTCCGCTAGTCGTCGGTCTGCCGCTCGGCGCCCTGCACGAGGGCGCCACCCCTCGTCATCCTGCGCGAAAGCGCAGGATCCATCCATTATCCCCCTCCATGGCGAAGATGGGTCCTGCGGTCGAGCCGCAGGACGACGCGGAGATCGTCGATCTCAAAACAGAAAGGCCGGGCGAGGGCCCGGCCGCCAAGTCGACAGGAGGAGAATGCCCCTCAGGCGCGGCCGAAGCCGAGCTTGGCGAGGCGGTAGCGACGCTCTTCGGTGAAGAATGTCAGCCACAGCTTCGGCCGCGCGGTGGCACGCGTCGGCCAGGTCCGGAAGGCCACCTGCCCGCGCGAGCGGACGCGGATCGGCTCCAGATACGGGAAATAGCCCTGCAGCTTGGACTGCCACCATTCGCCGGGGCGGTGCGTCTGCGAGGTGTCGCGCTCGGTGTCGACGACGATGATCGCCTGCCGCGCGAGCCGCGCCATGTCGGCCATCACCGAATCGAGATCGTCGTCGGCGACGCCCTGCAGCATGTCGATGCTGAGGAGAAGATCGTAAAAGCCCTGCGGCCGGCGCGAGAAGGCAGGGATGGTGCGGTCGTAGCGCGCGACGCGGGTCACCCCGGCGTGCCGCAGCACCTCGAAAAAGCGGCTCTCCCCGCACCCGTAGTCGACCGCCGATGTCGGCCGCAATTCCCGGATATGCGGGAGCAGGTACGGCGCATTCTCGGCCGTGCTCGCCGGAGCCTGGATGCGTGGCGTGGAGACGGTGGGGAACTGTTCGACGATGGTGCCTTGCATTGGGATTTGGTACCGCCCGCGGACCGCCGACGTAAACCGCCAATCGCATGCCGGGCGCCGTTTCAGGTCCACGTGATGCAGGACAGGCACATCCCGACCAGTTCGGTCGGATTCGCCGGAAATCATTTGCCGCATCGCCAAGGCCGCGCGCTAGGCGGGCGCCGGTTCGCGCATTATCTGATCACCGTGCCCGTTCGGGCGCCACCCGCATCGCGAGGGGCTTTGCGCATGTCCGTCCCCGTCGTCGCCCGCCGGATCACCGCGCCGGACATCCGTGCCCGCAAGGGCGGCCTGCCGATCGTCTCGCTCACCGCCTACCACGCGCACACGGCGGCGATTCTGGACGAGTTCTGCGACGCCATCCTCGTCGGCGACTCGCTCGGCATGGTGATGCACGGGCTCGACACCACCGTGCCCGTCACCCTCGACATGATGATCCTGCAGGGCCGGGCGGTGATGCGCGGCTCCAAGCGCGCGCTGGTCGTCGTCGACCTGCCGTTCGGCAGCTACGAGGAGAGCCCGCAGGCGGCCTTCCGCTCGGCCGTCCGGGTGATGAAGGAGACCGGCTGCGGCGCGGTGAAGATGGAGGGCGGCCGGCACATGGCCGAGACCATCCGCTTCCTCGTCGACCGCGGCATCCCGGTGATGGGCCATATCGGCCTCACGCCGCAGGCGGTGAACACGCTCGGCGGCTTCAAGGCGCAGGGTCGCGATCCCGAGCAGTGGGCGGCGATCGAGGCGGACGCCCACGCCGTCGCCGACGCCGGCGCCTTCTCGATCGTCGTCGAGGCGGTCGCCGAGCCGCTCGCGGCCAAGATCACCCGCGAGGTCGCGCCGCCGACGATCGGCATCGGCGGCTCGCCGGAATGCGACGGCCAGATTCTCGTGCTCGAGGATATGCTCGGCCTGTCGCCGAAGCCGCCGCGCTTCGTGCGCCCCTACGGCAAGCTCGCCGAGCACATCCGCGAGGCGGTCGGCGCCTACGCGGCCGACGTGCGCAGCCGCAGCTTCCCGGCGCTCGAGAACACCTATCCGATGCGGAAAGTGCGCCAAGCCTGACCTGGGCCTGACAGCGCGGCGTTTGCCAGCCGGAACCCGCATCGATATACAGCCGAAAAGTTCGCCGGGCAGGCTCGACCGCCGGTTCGAGCCTCTCTCAACCGGGCGTGCCGATGGCCGATATATTCGACGAGGTCGAAGAGGACCTTCGCCGAGACCGCCTCAAGAAGGTCTGGGATCGTTTCGCACCGCTGATCATCGGCGGCGCCGTGCTGATCGTCGTCGGCATCGGCGGCTGGCGGCTCTACGAGTATTTCCAGGCCGAGCGGGCGGCGGCCGACGGCGCTCGCTACGTTGCGGCGATGAACCTGTCGAACGAGGGCAAGCACGCCGAGGCGGCGGCCGCCTTCGCTGCGCTCGCCCAGGACGGCACCGCCGGTTATCGGACGATCGCCCGGCTGCGCGCCGCGGCCGAGCTCGCCGGCACCGACGCCAAAGCGGCGATCGCGGCCTACGACGCCTATGCCGGCGACAATCGCGAGCCGGCCGGGCTGCGCGACGTCGCCCGCCTGCGCGCCGGCTATCTCCTCGTCGACAACGGCACCTATGCCGAGGCGCGGCAGCGCGTCGAGCCGCTGGCGACGCCCGGCAATCCCTATCGGCACGGCGCCCGCGAGGTTCTGGGCCTGTCGGCGTTCAAGTCCGGTGACTGGGCGGACGCGCGGCGCTGGTTCGAGGCGCTCGTCTCCGATGCCGAGGCGCCGGCGACCGCGCGCCAGCGGGCCGACCTCGTGCTCGATCTGATCGGCGCGGCGAACACGCCACCGCCCGTTCCGCCGCCGCCGCCCGCGCCGGCGCAGGGAATCGAATCGCCCGTCGTGCCCCCGGGAGGAGCCCGCATGGTGCCCTCGCTCGGCGGCTCGGCGCTGCCCGAGCTTCCCTCCGCCGACGCCGTCCCGAGC
>JAEZCD010000311.1 GCA_023430145.1 Pseudomonadota bacterium | reverse complement strand
CGCCACCGCGGCGTGGATCGAGGGGTCGTCGGCGGCGACGCCGCCGACGACCAACGCTTTACTCACTGGACGCTCTACTTCGTCAGCCAAGCGTTCCACTGCTCGGTGATCTGATCGGCATTGTCGGCCCAGAAGTTCGTGGCTTCTGGGCTCGACAGGTCGAGCGCCCCGGCGACGGCCTCGCCGACCGGCAGCGAGCTAACCGATTCCGGCGAGAGGAGCTTGTCGGCGGCGAGCACGGTCGGAGCATAGGCGAAACTCGACGAGAATTTCGCCTGGGCCTCGGGGCTGGTTGCGATCTTCAGGAAGGCGTAGGCGTCTTCGATCTTCGGCGACCCGTTGACGACCACCCAGAAGTCAGTGCCGGTCATCCCGGGGGTGAACACCATCTTGAAGTTCTTGCCGGCCTTGACCGCCGAGGTGATGCGCGCGTTCGGGGCGATGATCATCGCGACGCTTCCTGAGGCGAGGAGCTCGGGTGTCTGCGCCGGCGCTTCCCACCACACGACCTGGGGCTTGATCTGGTCGAGCTTCCTGAACGCGCGCTGCAGCCCATCCTTGGTCGAGAGCTGCTTGTAGACGTCCTTCGGCGCCACGCCGTCGGCGAGCAGGGCGAGCTCGAGATTGTAGACCGGACGTTTGCGGAGGCCGCGTCGGCCGGGCCACTTGGTCGTGTTCCAGAAGTCGGCGAGCGTCTGCGGCGCCTCCTTGATCACGTCCGCATCGTAGGCGAGGGCGAAGGCCCACGTGTAAGAGCCGACGCCGCAGTTCGAGGAGGCGCCTTTGGCGAACGCGTTCCTGTCGGTGCCGAGACGCCCATAGTCGACCTTCAGGAAGGTGCCCTCGTCGCAGCCGCGCTGCAGGACGCCGGACTCGACGTTGACGACGTCCCAGATCACGTCCTTGCTCGCCTTCATGGCCTCGAACTTCGCCATCCCGCCGAGGTAGACATCCTCCTTGAACGGCTGCCCGGTCTTCTCGGAGAAGACCTTCAGATAGGCTTCTCGCTGCGCGTCCTGAAGCCCGCCACCCCATCCCGCATAGGTGAAGTCGCGTGCCGAGGCTCCGCCGGCCGAAAGTAGAGCGAAGCCGACGACGGCAATGCGCAAGTCAAGTCCGACACGCGAGGCCATTTGCAATCCCTCAGGTTTTGGCTTCGAGCCCTCGGCCCGAAAGCAGGATGTATTGTATGCGAATGTATCCTAAGAGCGTCGATCGTTCGCCGTCAATCGCGTCGACGGGTCGCCGCCGGGTAGGTCAAAGGTCGAAGCGTTCGCCGATCCGGCAATAGCCGGCCCCCGCCAGCCGAGCGATCAAATCGAGCGCCTCGATGTCTACCCGCAGCCGCTCGTCCAGGAGCTCGGGACGAATGCCGACGGCGAGGATTTCGCCGATGACGACATTCGAGCGGCCGATGGGTACGATCTGCAGCGTGCGGCATTCGAACCAGGCGGGCGCTTCGAGGACGCGCGGAATCGCAACTTTGCTGCACGGGGCCGGAGTCAGTCCAGAATGCTCGAATTCGGAGTGTCCGTAGTCCAGGGCGACCCCGCAAGCCGCCACCTTCGCCGCGTACTCCGCCGCAGCGGCGTTGACGACGAACTCCCCCATGCCGCCCTCGACCCGTGGTCGCACGTTCCGCAGGGTATCCTTCTCGCTGCCGTCCGCCTTGGGCGCCGTTATCGAGAACGACAACGCCATTGGGTCGTCGCCGACGACGTTGAAGTACGAGAACGGTGCGAGGTTGGCCGCACCACCCGGCGACAGCGTAGAGACGAAGGCGATCGGCCGTGGCACGACGATGCCGTTGAGGAGCTTCGTCCGCTCCGCATGGGAGAGTGTGTCCGGCTCGAGGATGCGGGTAGGGCGTCCGGTCATCCGCGTCCGCCGCGCTGCGTGGGAGTTTTCGCCGGCGCCTGTCGCTCCGGCGCCGTCTCGACGAAACTCGGGCGTGCGGCCATCGTTTCGTACCAGGCCGCAAGGCGCGGCGCGCCCGTGCGCCAGTCCCGCGAATAGCGGAAATCGAGATAGCCGAGCGCCGTCGCCACCGTGATCTGGTCGGCGGCGATCGGGCCACCGGCGAAGCGCTCGCATTGGCCCTCGAGGGCGGCCACGACGCGAGCGATGCGTGCCTCGCGCAGCTCGATGAATGCCGGGCTCCGGCTCTCGGGCGCCTTTCGCGTCTCGAGCAGCCGGGTCAGCGTCGCCTCCATTAATCCGTTCGCGAGGGAGCAGCGCGTCAGCGTCTCAACCCGCCGATCCGGGGGGACGAGCGGCGGCACGAGGCCGAGCTCGTCGAAGTAGTGCAGGATCGTGTCGCTGTCGTAGACGCCTTGCCCCGCCGCGGTGACGAGCACCGGGATCTGCCGCAGAGGGTTGAAGCGGTCAATGTGCTCGGCCGCGCCGAGGTCCACAAACTCCTCGGTGACTGGGAGCCCACGCTCGATCGCGGCGATCATGACCTTTCGCCCGAACGGCGATGTGGCGTCGTTGTAGAGAATCATGGGCGCGATCCAGTGGCGGATGGGGAGCCGGCTTGACGCTTTCCGACCTCAATTGTACACACCCGTATCCATTGAAGCAACGACCGCCGGAAGCAGGCGGTGCGTTCGGCGGATGCGCAGAGGTGGCAGCGAATGGCAAATGCATCATCGGGAGCGACGTTCCCTTCGGATCTCGCCGATCACTGCGAGGCGATCTCCGAATTCTGGGTCGCCCAGTGGGGATGCCATCAGCTGTCGATCCTGCGTGAGCACGGTGCGGAAGTTCTCGCGAACTTCAAGAAGCAGCTTCTGCGCCGTCACCAGCGAGATTACTTCTTGCCTGGGCTCGACAAGCTCGGGATATCACGCGAGCTCCCGCCTGCGGTGATCGCTGCTCGCTACCACTACTTCTCCAACATGCTCGGCGGGCTGAGGATGGAGTACATTGAGGAGTCGCCGAAGCGGGTGTGGATCCGCTATCTCGCGCCGTCCTACAGCTTCACGGGCGTCAGCCTCGCCGCGGTGCCGGGCAAGGTCCAGCGGTCGATGTTCTCGGGCTGGCACCCTTTCAATGGGCTTTCGCTGGGGCAGCCGCGGCTCGGCTTCGTCGTGACCAAGGTGTTTCAGGACGGCGAGCCCTATGACGAGGGTTATTTCGAGGAGTTCGACGAGCCTCTCGCCGAGGACCAGCGCATCCAGTTCCGGCCCGTCGCCACCTCGCCCGACTACGATCCGGCGAAAGCGCCGCGGCTCGACGAGAGCGTCTGGCCGGCCGATCGCCGTGCGAAGGCGCTGCGCAACTTCTCGCGGGGCTTCTTCGAGGATTCGATCCGCGCCAATCTCGAGCTGTATGGCGTGAACTCGACGGCGGCGACGCTCGCCCAATCCATGCGGATCTTCGCCATCCAGTTCTTCGGCGAGTATCGCAAGCGCTACGGCTTCGATGTCGTCCGGGCGGCCGATCTCGTTGCCTTCTTCCGGGCGCTGAGTGAGATGGCCAACGAGCCCTTTTCCATCGAGACGCTCGACGGGGGGACGATCCGTGTCCGGCGTGCCAACCGGATGCTGTCTGGGGATCGGGCGCCCTATGAGATCTTCTTCGCCCTTGCCGAATTCCTGAAGCTCTGCGCCAAGGTGGCGAGCGCTCGTATCAAGGTCGATCTCGTCTCGGTCGAGCACGGCGAGGACGGGCTTGCGCACGAGGTCTGGGAATTCGCGGACAGCGCGGAGCGTCTCTTCTGAGGCCGTGGTGACGAACGGGGAGGGGTCCTGAGTGGTTGATCGAAGGTCTTTCGACGGCATCCGCGTGCTGGATCTCACGCACGTCCTCGCCGGTCCGTTCTGCACCTATCAGCTCGCGCTCCTTGGCGCGGAGACCATCAAGATCGAGTGCCCGCACGACACGGACATCGTCCGGGAGAGCGGCCCGCGGTTGGAAGACAACCGCCGCCTGATGGGCACGAGCTATCTCACGCAGAACTCCAACAAGCGCAGCCTCACCCTCGATCTGAAGAGGCCGCAGGGGCAGGCGATTCTCAAGCGCCTCGCGGTCACGGCCGACGTGCTCGTCGAGAACTACCGCGTCGGCGCCCTGGCGGCGCTCGGCCTCGGCTATGCCGATCTGCGGCCGCTCAATCCGCGCCTGATCTACTGCTCGATGACCGGCTTCGGACAGGAGGGGCCCTTCGCCGAGCGGAACGGCTACGATCAGGTCATCCAGGCGACATCGGGTATCATGAGTGCGACCGGAACCCCGGAGACCGGCCCGCTCCGCGCTGGTCCGCCGATCGTCGACTATGCGAGCGGCCTCGCCGGAGCCTTCGCCGTCAGCGCCGCGCTCTTCCTGCGCGAGAAGACCGGAGAAGGCCAGCAAGTCGACTGCTCGATGTTCGACACAGGCCTCATGCTGTCGGCTTCGATGATCACCTCGATGCTCGCCGGCGGCGCCGTTCCGCGCCTTCGCGGCAACGAAATCGACCAGGCGGGCGTCAGCGGCTACGACACGGCCGACGGCGTCGTAATGCTGGGAGCATTCAACAAGCGGCAGCATCGCCGATTCTGGAACGCCGTCGAGCGTCCCGACCTCGCGGAACACGACAGTCTCGAGCTGCAGGGCATTCATCGCGAGACGCTGACACGCTCGTTCGCGGCCCTGATGAAGACCCGCAGCGCCGCCGAATGGGAGGAGATGTTCAACGGCATCGGCGTCCCGGCCGGGCGGGTGCGCAGCCTCAAGGAAGCGGTCGAGCTGCCGCACCTGGCCTATCGAGGAATGCTGCACCGGTTCGAGGCGATCGACGGCGTCGATGGGCCGGTGACGGTGCCGGTTGCGCCCTACAAGTTCGAGAAGGGAACGCCGCGTATCGACAGCGCCCCACCGCGCGTCGGCGCCGACACGGATGTGATCCTCGGCGAGATCGGCTTTGACGCGGCGGAGATCTCTGCGCTGCACGAGGCCGGCGTCGTCTGATGGTGGCGGGCTCGGTGGCGACGGATGCGTGGTTGCGGCCGGTCGAGGCTGTTTCGCGGCCCCTCGCGGACGCCGCCGTGCTTTCCGCCCTCGCCGATCGATGGGGGATCGCTGCCGAGCTGAAGCGTCTGCCGACAGAGTGCGATCAGGTGTTCCTGGTCGCGGAGGTGTCAGGCCGCCGCCGGGTTCTACGCATCGTCTCCGGCGCGAAGGCCGAGGCCGAGCTACTTCTACAGAATGCCGCGCTCGGCGCCGTCAGGCGGCACGCTCCACAGCTTCCTGTGCCGGTCGTGATCCCGAGCCTCGCCGGCCGAGCGGTGGAGCAACTGGACGCGGCAGGCGTCCACCATAGCGCCACGCTCTACACCTATCTCGTCGGCGAACCCGTCGGTCGGACGGTCGGCTCGCGCGCGCAGCGCGAGGAGCTCGGCGCGACCCTCGCACACCTCGACTGCGCGCTCGCCAACCTCGATTGGCCTTCCGAGAGCGATCCGTTCCCTTGGAACGTTCTGCGGGTCGGCGAGCTTCGCCCGCTGCTCGTGGACGAACGGGATGCCGGCCGCCGCCGGCTCGCGGAGGCCGCGATCGACGATTTCATGCAGGGCGCGCAGGGTGCGCTGCACGCCATGCCGCGCCAGTTCATCCACAACGACTTCAACGCGAAGAACGTCCTCGTCGATCTCGCCCGGCCGGAGGTCGTCACCGGCATCATCGACTTCGGCGATTTGTTGCGGGCGCCGCGGATCGTCGATCTCGGCGTAGCGATCGCCCGCCAGATCGGCGTGGACAGACCGGTCGAGGACGGTGCCGACATCGTCGGCGCCTACCATCGGGTGTCGCCGCTCGGCGAAGAGGAGATCGGGCTCCTGCACCACATCGTCTGCGCGCGGCTCGCGATCCGGCTGACCGTCTGGAGTTGGCGAGCGCGGCGGGGTAGGGCCGGCGACGATCCGGCAGTTCCCGCGCAGGCGGCCGTTCTGCTCGATACTTTCCGCAGGTTCGGCGAGGCTGCCGCGACCGCCCGCTTCCGCACAGCCACGGGACATGCAGGATGCTGACAACTGAGCCGTCGATCCAGGCCATGCTCGATCGCCGCCGCAGGCTGCTCGGCAGCGGGCCGAAGCTCTACTATGACGTTCCCTTTCATCCCGTGCGGGGCCAGGGGGTTCACCTCTACGACGCCAGCGGCAAGCAGTACCTCGACGCCTACAACAACGTTCCGCACGTGGGTCACTGCCATCCTCGCGTAGTCGATGCGATCTGTCGACAAGCGGCGTTGCTCAACACCAATACCCGCTATCTGTTTGATCATGTGCTCGACTATGCCGAGCGGCTGATCGAGACAGCGCCTGGGCTGGACACGGTGCTGTTCACCTGCACCGGGAGCGAGGCCAACGATCTCGCGGGCCGCCTGGCCCGGGCCTTCACGGGCGCCCGCGGGGTCGTCACGACGCATCGCGGCTATCACGGCAACACGACTTTCCTCGACTCCATCGACGGCTCGACGATCAAGTCGAATCCCGACTCACCCGACTGGTGGACGACGGTCTCCCCGCCCGTGGCCGGGATGCTCGTCGAGGGTCCGGACTTCGATGCGGCCGCAGCCGCCTATGCCGACGAGATCAATACCGCGATCGAGAGTCTCCGCGTCAGGGGGCATGGGTCGTCGGCGTTCTTCTTCGACACGTATTTCTGCGCCGACGGGGTCCACCCGACGCGGTTCGGCTTCATGCGCGAGGCCGTTCGGCGCTTCCATGCCGCAGGCGGCATCGTCGTCGCCGACGAGGTCCAGCCCGGCCTCGCCCGGAACGGTGAGTATTTCTGGGGATTCCAGCAGCTCGGTATCGCCGCGGATATCGTCACCTGCGGAAAGCCGATGGGCAACGGGCACCCGATCGGCGTTCTCCTCACGCGGCGCGAGATCGCCGAGTCGTTCTTCGGTGCGGACCGCTATTTCAACACCTTCGCCGGCAATCCCGTCTCCTCGGCCGCGGGCCTCGCGGTCCTCGACGTCATCCGCGACGAAGACTTGCAGGCCAATGCGGGGCGGGTGGGGGCCGAGCTCATCGACGGGCTGCAGCAGCTTGGCGATCGACATGAGATCGTCGCCGCCGTGCGCGGCGCCGGCTTTCTGATCGGCGTCGAGCTCGTCAAGAACCGCCAGACGATGGAGCCGGCGGGTGACGAGACACGGCGGGTGATCAACGAGATGTGCCGGCGTGGCGTCCTCGTCGGTCTCACGGGCCCTAACCGGCGAGCGCGCAACGTTCTTAAGATCCGCCCCCCCCTCGTTTTCCGCTCCGAGCACGCGGAGCGGCTCGTCGCAACGCTCGACGACGTGCTGGCCAGTCTTTGACAAAATCCGCCAGAGTTCTCGAGATGGCTATTGCGGTTGCCCGGCCCGTTGTATACATATGTGCACATTGATGTGAGGCCCAGGCGGTAACGCAAGATCCGATCATGAGCGCGCTCCGGAACAGGCTCTCGATACGCGAGCTCCTCGACTACTCGGTCCCGAATACCAACTCTGATCCGGTCATCGTCCGCGGTGCCGGTGCGGTCGTCGAGGACGAGGACGGTCGCACCTTCCTGGATTTCGAGGGAGGGCCTGGGGTCGTCTCGACCGGGCATTGCCATCCTGCCGTGGTTCGCGCCGTGCGTGACCAATCCGGGTTGCTGCTGCAGAGCCCGGGGCGGTTCCATTCGAGGCTCGCCCTCGGCCTTGCGCAACGCATCTCTATGCTGACCGACGGCAAGCTGAAGCGCGCCTTCTTTACCAACAGCGGCGCCGAGGCCAATGACGGCGCCATCAAGCTGGCGCTCAAGCACGCGACGGTGACGGGGAAGCGCGGCTACGGGATCATTGCCCTCGAACACAGCTTCCACGGTCGCCTGTCGCTGCCGCTCTCGCTGACCGGCAATGCCCTTCGCAAGAAGGGGTTCGGACCGTACGCGTCGTTCCCGGGCATCGTACACGTCCCGGCTCCCTACTTCTACCGCTGCGCGTTCGGCAGTCGCACCGAGGCCGAGTGCGCTGATCGCTCGGCGCAAGCGCTCCGCGATGCGCTTCGGACGCGCGTCGCGGGCGAAGCGGCGGTCATGATTGCCGAGCCGATCCTCGGTGTCGGCGGAGTCATCGTCCCCCCCGACAATTACTGGCCGCAGGTGGCGGAGATCTGCGCCGATCACGGGATCACCCTCGTCCACGACGAGGTGTTCACCGGATTCGGGCGCACGGGCCGGATGTTCGGCCATCAGCACTGGGGCGTCGCCCCGTCCATCATGACCTTCGCCAAGGCGGTCGGTGGCGGCCTGCCGCTCGGCGGTTTCATAGCTTCCGACGCGGTGGCTGCCGCGTTCGACGACGGTGACCATTTCACCACCTTCGGCTCGAACAATCAGGTGGGCATGGCGGCCGCGCATGCGGTGCTCGACGTCCTCCGCGACGAGGATCTGCCCTGTCGGGCTGGTTTGCTCGGCGCGCGGTTTCTCGAGGGGCTCCGCGAGCTTCAGAGACGGCACCAGTTCATCGGTGACGTGCGCGGCAAGGGGCTGATGATAGGTGTCGAGATCGTCCAGGATCGGGAGAGCAGGGCGCCCGATGCCCCTCGGACCAAGCGTCTGGCGGGCCTGCTGCGTGATCGGGGCGTCATCGTCGGCGTCACCGGCGTGCACGGCTGCGTCCTGCGGATGACGCCGCCGCTCGTCGTGACTTCCGACGAGATCCAGCAAGCGCTCGATGCGTTCGCGCTCGCATGCGAGGCGGCGGCCTAAGCGGCGTATCCCAATGGGCGCGCGGTTAGCTGCTTCGTTTCGGTTTGTTCTACATCCGACCTGGCTCGATCGAGCCCCTGGCAGAAGAGGATTCGTGCATGTCGCTCTCGACGGCTGAGCTTGTGGTGGAGGCGGCCGGAGTGGTTCCCTGGTCTCTCGCCGAGATCATGCGGGCACGTAGCATCGCCATCGTCGGTGCGTCGAAGGCCGAACTGAGCGAGATGAAACTCACGGGGCGTCCGCTGAAGTTCATCCGCATGCACGGGTTCACCGGCACTGTCGTCGCCGTCAATCCCAAGTATGCGGAGCTTGACGGTTACCCCTGCTATCCGAGCATCGGCGCGATCCCTTGCGACATCGAGGTGGCGGCGCTCATGGTCGCCAAGCCTCGGGTGCGCGAGGCGGTTGAGGAGTGCGGAAAGAAGGGCATTCGTGCGGCTCTGATCTTCAGCTCTGGTTTCGCTGAACTCGGCGAGGAAGGCAAGCGCGACGAGGAGGAACTGGCCGCGATCGCGCGCCGCTACGGCATGCGCCTGCTCGGCCCGAACGCCGCCGGACTGGTCAGTGCCGCCAACGACATGGTCTTGTCGTTTCTGACCGCCTTCGGCCAGGGGGCGCTGCCTCGAGGCTGCGTCTCGTTCGCTTCCAACAGCGGCGCCCTGCTCAGCACGGGCGTTCGGCTCGCCGACGAGCGGAAGTTCGGCTTCAGCCAGCTGGGCTCGATCGGCAATGAAGCCGACCTTTCGCTGAGCGATTTCGTGTCGGCCGGCGCCAGTGACCCACAAACGCGCGTCATCACCGCTTTCGTCGAGAGCATCAAGGATGGCGCCGGCCTCGTCGCCGCGGCGAGGGAGGCCGCGAGCGGACGGAAGCCGGTCGTTATCCTCAAGGTCGGCAGCTCGGAGCGCGGCGGCATGGTCGCGGCCTCGCACACCGGCGCGATCACCGGTGACGACCGTATGATGTCGGCCGTTTTCGAGCAGCACGGGATTACGAGGGTGCGCGACCTGACCGAGCTCGCCGACATGGCGAGCCTTTTCTCCACCTTCGACGTGCCGAAGGAGACGGCGGCGGCAATCGTCAGCACCGGGTCGGGCGGCGCCGCGGAGCTGATGGCCGATCTGTGCGATCGCTACGGCGTGCGGCTCGCCGATTTCGGGGACCTGCGTGAGGAGCTCGGCCCGCTCCTGACTCCGTTCAGCATCCTCGTCAATCCGATAGACATCGCAGGGATGACCTCGGACTTCAACGAGGAGCACCGCCTTTTTCGCAAGGCCATGGAGTTCCTCTTGCGGCGGGACGAGATCGGCATCTTCGGCATCGTCATTCCGGTTCTGCCCTACATGACGACGCTCGCCGAGCACATCGTCGACCTCGTCAAAAATTCGGACAAGCCGATCATCCCGATCATGATGGGTGGTGGCGACTATCCGGTCTGCGCCGACATCTTCAGGAAGGCGGGCGTTCCGTTTCTTCCGACCGCCGATCAGGGCGCACGCGCCCTCAAGCTCTTCCAGGCGTATGCCGAGTTCCAGTCGCGGTTGCGGGCCGGCGGCGGCCCCATACGGCACGCCGTCGGAGACCGGAAGGTGAAAGCGATCGCGATGCTGAAGGCGCACGGCCGGGCACACCGGACGATGACGCTCCACCACGCCGCTCCCTTGCTCGCGCTCTATGGCCTCGGACTTCCGGAGCAGCGGCTCGCGAGGAGCGCCGACGACGCGGTGCGGTTCGCGGCGGACATCGGCTTTCCCGTCGTGATGAAGGTCGAGTCGCCGAAGATCCTGCACAAGACCGAGATCGGCGGGGTCCGGGTCGGCGTCGCCCAAGCGGACGCCGTGCGTTCGGCCTTCGCGGAGCTTTCGGCGGCCGCCGCGCGCGTCGTGCCGGCGGACGACGTCGACGGCATCCTGGTGCAGCCGGTGGTTCCGTACGAGACCGAGTTCATCCTCGGCTCGACGCGCGCACGGGGCCTGGGACACGTGATGGTCGCGGGTCTCGGCGGCGTCTGGGTCGAGCTCCTGAAGGACGTCGCGATGCGGATGCCGCCGGTCGATGCCGACGAGGCGCGACGCATGATCCACGAGACCAAGGCGGGCGTGCTTCTCGCAGGGTATCGCGGCAAGCCGCCTGCCGACGAAGCCGCGCTCGCGGCCGCGATCGTCGCCTTCTCAGAGCTCGTCCACGACCTCGGCGACTACGTGGACGAGATCGAGATCAATCCGATCTTTGTCATGAGGGACGGCAACGGCGTGCTCGTCGGGGACGCGCTCATCATGCTCGGCGACCGGGCTCGCTGACGAGCGCCGTGACGGTGCGGCCGGCCTCGGTGGGCCAGACCGCATCGGTCGTCAGCTGAACGAACACATCGTGAAGCTCACCAGGGAAGGCACTGCCGCGTCCGGCGCTCCTATCGACATGCAGGAGCATCAGTTCCGCCGTCGCGGCGGTCTCTCCGTCGCCGCGAAGCATGCGGTGGAAGAGGTGTAGGCGCTTGGCGTCGCAGCCGAGCACGCGCGTCTCCACGGTGATCGTCTCCGCCTCGCCAACCTCGCGGCGATACGTCAGATGCGCCTCAATGACGAACAGGCCTCGGAGGTGAGCGGCCGAATAGGCGGCCCCGCAGCCGATCGCCTCCCGAAAAGCATCCGTTGCGAGGTCGAACAGCCGCGAGAACGAGCCGACGTCGACATGGCCGCCGTGAACCATTTCCGGCGTGATCGTGAAGCGGCAGGTGATCGGCTCCGATCGGCGGGTCGATGGCTCGGCGTTCGACGATCGCACCGGCTCCGAGGTCCTCCGCGCGTGTTCGCTGGCTTCCGGCATCTCGCTCGTCCTGGTGTCTTGACGCGGTTCGCCATTGATGTACACGTTTGTATCCAGAAATTGAAGGACCGCTCCCGACGAGAGGAAGGGCGACATGGCCGAAATCGCGAGACGCTGGCAGAACTACATCGACGGTGCCTGGGTCGATGCCGTCGGCGGAGGCGAGATCGCGATCGAGAACCCGGCGACCGGCGAGGCGTTCGCGACGATCGCGCGCGGCGAGGCGGCGGACATCGAAAGGGCGGTGGAGGCGGCACGCCGAGCCGTGCGTACGCGAGCCCTCTACCAGATGGGGCCGCACGATCGCGGCCTCCTGCTGTCGCGGATCGCGGCCGAGCTGCGGGCTTTGGCGGACGAGCTCGTGCCGGTTATCGTCGCCGAGAACGGCAAGAGCGTCGGGTTCGCGCAGGACGAGGTCGAGGATGCCGCTCGGTACTTCGAGTATTATGCGGGCCTCGCAGGCAAGCTGCACGGCCGCTCAATCCCGCTGGGCGAAGGTTTCATCGATTATACCCAGCTCGTTCCGCTTGGCGTCACCGCGCACATCATCCCCTGGAACTTCCCGCTCGAGCTCGCCGGCCGCGACGTCGCGCCGGCGCTCGCCTGCGGCAATTCCGTTGTCATCAAGTCGCCGGAGCTATCGCCGCTGATGCTCACCTTCCTCGCCCGCGCCGCCGAGCGGGCCGGGCTGCCGAAGGGCTACCTGAACATCGTCTGCGGCTACGGCAACGAGGCCGGCGAGGCACTGGCGTCGCATCCCGGCGTCGATCACGTTACCTTCACGGGATCGGTAGCCACGGGCCGGCGGGTCGGGCTGAATGCCGCCAAGACGATCGTGCCGGTCCTGCTCGAACTCGGCGGCAAGGGTGCCGGCATCGTCTATGACGATGCCGATCTCGACCGGACCGCGCACAGCGCCGGCGTTGGCATCTTCGCCTATGCGGGACAGATCTGCTCGGCGGGGTCGCGACTCGTGGTTCACCGCAAGGTTCACGACGAGCTCGTCGACAAGCTCGTCGCCTGGGTGAAGGCGCGGACGCAGGGGCCCGGCGAGGAGGATCACTTCTTTACGCCGATGATCTCCGGGCCGCAGCGCGACAAGGCCGAGAACTTCTGCCAGGTCGCCGTCCAGCAGGGGGCGACGGCGGTGATCGGCGGCCGCCGCCCTGATCGCCCCGGCTTCTATCTCGACCCGACCATCCTCACGGGCGTTGAACAGGGGCACCGGGTCAACTGCGAGGAAGTCTTCGGGCCGGTGCTTTCGGTCCTCGCATTCGACGAGCCGGAGGAGGCGCTGACGATCGCCAACGGCACCGAATACGGCCTCACGGCGGGCGTCTACACGCGCGATCTTAAGCGCGCCCACTGGACCGCCGACCGGCTCGATGCGGGGACGGTCTACGTCAACAAGTGGTTCGCCGGCGGAATGGAGGTGCCGTTCGGCGGCTTCAAGCGCTCCGGCCATGGCCGGGTGAAGAGCACCGATGGGCTGGCGAACTACTACCAAGTACGCAATGTCGCGATCCAGCTTTGAGGAAGCGGTCATGACGAGGATCGCGCCCATCGCGGCGGACGGCGTTCACGACAGCCCGCGTTATGCGCAGGCATACCGGGTGGAGGGCATCGCCTCCCTGGTCGTCCTGAGCGGTCAGGTGTCGTGCGACGCGGACGGCAGCAATATCCATGCCGGTGACATGCGAGCGCAGGCAACGGCAGTTCTGACTCAGGTCAAATCATTGGTCGAGGCCGGCGGATCGTCCCTCGACCGGATCATCAAGATGAGCGTCTTCCTGACGGACGCACGGAACAGGCCGATCTTCAACGAAGTGCGGGACACGTTCTTCGAGGGGCGCCTTCCGCCACTCAGCGTGATTCAGGTCGCAGGACTGATGCACCAGGATTGGCTGATCGAGATCGACGTCATCGCGGTCGCCTGATCGAATCGAGGCGAAATCCGCATGCCGGCAGCACAGGCGTCAGCGAGTACAGGATAGATCGATCTCATTCGTCGGCGCCTTCATCGTGGCTCCATCGAAGAGCCGGAACAGGAGAACGACATGAAGACAGCATCCCTGATCGGCACCGTTCTCGTCGCGAGCCTCGTCGCCGCACCTGCGCTCGGCCAGGGTCGGTCGAGCCCGACCATCGAGAAGATCAAGGCACGCGACGCGCTTCTGTGCCCGGGCCACAACGGCAGCAATCTCGGCTTTGCTGAGGTCGACGACAAGGGCAACTGGAAAGGTCTCGATGTCGACCTCTGCCGGGCGATCGCGACGGCGATCCTCGGTTCGCCCGACAAGGCCAAGTTCATCCCCATCAGCTGGGCGCAGCGGTGGCCAAGCCTGAACTCCGGCGAAATCGATCTCGTTGTGAAGACTACCGACGGCACCATGGCCCGTGACACCGAGCTCGGCTATCAGTTCAGCATTCCCTACCTCTACGGCGCCTTCCAGTTTATGGTCCACAAGGACCTCGGCGTTAAGTCCGCGAAAGAGCTCGAGGGCGGCACCATCTGTACCTCCGCGGGCACCAACAATGCCCGGTACATTGCCGACTTCCTCAGCTTCCACAACATCAAGGCCGAGGTCCTGACCTTCGAGAAGCGCGAGGAGCAGAGGGCGGCCTACACCTCCAAGCGCTGCGATGCCGACATGAACTGGGGGCCCACGCTCGCCGTGACCCGTGCCTCGCAGCCCGACCTTCGCGAGCATGTGATTCTTCCGGATGTGATCACTGTTGCGCCGCAGGTTATCATCGTGCACGAGAACGACGACCGCTTCCTCGACGTAGTCAACTGGGTGCTGCAGGCCCTGCTGATTGCCGAGGCGAACGGCATCACAAAGGACAATGTCGACGAGATCCGGTCGAAGCCGTCCAATCCCGTTGTGGAGAAGCTGCTCGGCAAGACGCCCGGGCTCGGCGCGCGCCTCGGGCTCGACGACAATTGGGGCTACAACGTGATCAAGTCGCTGGGGAACTTCGGCGAGATCTACGATCGCAACTTCGGTGCCGGATCGCCCTACAATCTCGACCGCGGCATGAACGCGCTCTGGCGGAACGGCGGCGTTTTCGTGCCGATGATCATTGACTGAGCGGACGCCGCCGACGGTCGCCGCGATATCGGTGAGCTCCCCGGCGGCGACCGCCCGCACGATCCCCGGTGTCCGCCGGCCGCCGCGCCGGCGGCCACTGCTCCTCGGTCCGGTGCTGGCCCTGCTCGCGGCGGTCGGCGTCGGCTTGTCCACCTGGGCAGCTTGGTCGGGCGGCATGTTCGGCTTCCTCGGCGAGCCGACCGGCTGGGACATAGCCTTCTCGCTGCTTCCCTACGCCTCTACTGATCCCTATTGGTGGGCCTTCGTCGTCGGGCTCTCGAACACCTTCCTCGCCGGCACGATCGGGATCGGGGTCGCGACCAGCCTCGGCTTCTTCGTCGGGCTCGGGCGACTATCGGCCAACGGGCTCGTCGCCGATCTCGCCGCGGGATACGTCAACATCATACGAAACGTGCCGGTCGTCCTTCAGGCGATGTTCTGGTATGCCTGCTTGCTGCACCTGCCCCCGGTGCGCGCGGCCTACGAGATCGGCCCGGCGTTCATCTCCAATCGCGGCTTGTTCGTCCCCTGGTTCGAGGGTGGCGCGACGGCCGTCGCAATCTGCTTTGTCGGCCTCGTGCTGACGCTCTCCGTCGGCATCCTCGCGTGGCGCATGCTCGCCGGCGCGACCTGGCGCGACGACACGCGGCGGCTTGCGGTCCCGCTCGCCCTCGTGGTTCTCGCCGGCGCCGGCGTGCTTTGGGGGCTGCTCGAGCGTCCGGATGCTCTCGCAATCGTCTCGCCCGTGCGGTTCGGCCTCAACTTCCGCGGTGGCCTTCGGCTGCCTCCCGAGCTCGTGGCGCTGATCGTCGCGGTCGCCGTCTACCGGAGCGCCTTCATTGCCGAGATCTTCCGCGCCGGTCTCTCGGCGGTGCCGAAGGGCCAGCTCGACGCCGCCCATTCCCTCGCCCTACCGGGTTGGGTGACGCTCCTGCAGATCCGCGTCCCGCTGGCGCTGATCAGCATCATGCCGCCGCTCGGCAGCGAGTTCATCATCATCATGAAGATCACCTCGATCGGCATCATAGTCGGGTTTATGGACCTTTTCGCAGTCTCGTCGATGTCCTCAATGATGACAGGACGTGCAGTGCAGGTTGTGACGCTGATGACACTGATCTATCTCGGTCTGAATTACATAATTGTACAGATGGTCAACGTGTTCAACCGTCGCCTGCAGATCAAGGGGCCTGCGGGATGACGACGGCTTCTTCCGCTATCGGTCGGCAGCCGGCGCGGCACGCTCGGCGCAGTCTCGCTGCCCGAATTCGCGGACGGTATTTCAAGAGCGGCGTCGACACGGCGGTCACTCTCGTCGCGGGGACGCTACTCCTTGTATTAGCCATCGACCTTTTCGATTGGGCGGTCATCGATAGTGTTTGGGAGGCGAGCAGCGCGTTGGACTGCGCCGCACGCGGTTCCGGTGCCTGCTGGGCTGTTCTGCCGGCGCGGATTCGGCTCGTCCTGTTCGGCGTCTATCCGTTCGAGGAGCAGTGGCGCGCCGCCCTCGGCTGCCTCGTGCTGCTGACGGCGAGCGTTCTTTCGTGCATGCCGGCCTTCTGGAGCATCGGCCGGCTGGCGCCGCTTTGGCTCGGTTCGTTTAGTGTCTATCTGTTGCTCCTCCGCGGCGGTCTCTTTGGCTTGTCGGTGGTGACGACGGAGAACTGGGGCGGCCTCGCCCTTACCTTCCTGATCTTCGCGTCCGTTATGCTGGTCGGCCTACCTGCCGCGATCCTGCTGGCGATGGCGCGCACCTCGGCCCTCTCCTGGCTGCGCTTCCCTGCGGGCGTGCTCGTCGACTTCATCCGTTCTGTTCCGCTGATCGCTGTGCTGTTCACAGCGGCGATCGTCGCGCCGCTCGTGCTGCCGGCATGGATGAGCGGCGACAAGCTCACACGCGTGATCATCGGAGCCGCGCTGTTCTTCGCGGTCTACCAGGCCGAGATCCTCCGCGGTGGCTTCCAAGCGATCCCTTCCGGTCAGCGGGAGGCGGCGACAGCTCTCGGCTTGCGCTACTGGCAATACCAGTTCACCGTCATCCTTCCTCAAGTCTTCCGAACCGTGCTGCCACAGACGATCAATCAGGCGGTCTCCGGTTTCAAGGATACCTCGTATGTCGCTGTGGTCGGCTTCTTCGACATGACAGCCTCTGCCTCCGCAGCGCTCGGCACAGGCGACTGGGCGCTCGCCTTTATCGAGATCTATGCTGTCGTCGGCGCGATCTACCTTATCTTCGGGTATTCCCTGTCGCGCTACGGTCACTACCTTGAGCAGCGCATGGGGGCTGCGTACCGCTACTAGCAGTGGCTTCGAGCCCGTCGCCGTCCGCGAGCGTGAATGTATGCAGTTGTGGCCTGCACCATTTGCGGGTCGGTCCGCGACCCGGTACTTTCGCGCGCCCGCTCGTAGGGCATGGAGTTGCGGCGGCATGGTATGGGGATGAGCACAACGGAACGGCGTCGGCGATCCGGCGATCTCGCGGCGGCGGCCTCACCCGGGGCTTCCTCACCTCTGACCGGCCGCATCCGCGAGAAGGAGGACGGCGCCTTCCGCGACGCTTCGCGCGCGGATTTCGTCTACCGCCAGGTCCGGGATGCGATCCAGGACGGGGTCTATCCCCAAGGCACCCGCATCCGCGAGGAGGAGGTGGCACGCGATCTCGGCGTCAGCCGGACGCCCGTGCGCGAGGGATTGCGCCGGCTCGAATCGCACGGCCTGCTGGAGCTCGCTCCGGGCCGCGGGCTCGTGGTCGTGTCGCTGACGAAGAAGCAGATCGTCGATCTCTATACGGTGATGGAGATGCTCGAGGGGTCGGCAGCGCGTCTGGCGGCTCAGAACGCGTCCGGGGTCGAGATTCAGCTCATCGAGCAGATCCTGGACGTTTTCGACGCTACCAAGGGCGATGCACGCCGATATTCCAGGCTCAACCACGAGTTCCACGATGCCGTCTATGCCGCGGCGAAGAACGAGTATCTGCAGAAGTCGCTTGAGCGGCTGTGGGATGCGCTCGCATCGGTGCCGAGCACGACCTATCAGCTGACCGGACGTCCAGAGAGTGCGTCCGAAGAGCACCGCTCCATCCTCAAGGCGATCAAGGCGCGGCAGCCCGACGAGGCCGAGTGGGCGGCCCGCAGGCACATCCGCGAAGTGCTACGTCACCGGACTGCGATGCTCTTCGGCTGATCTCGTCACCGGGCGCCGTCGCGACGGCAATCGGGTGCACGGTCGGGGGACCGGGACCGGACTTGCTGCCCCTTGCCCCTGGGGAGGGCGCCGACGATTTGAGATTGTCGGCGCCGGCTGATCCGGGACGCGGCGGCGCCGATGGGATTGCATGGAGCTTCGTCGGTGCACGCCGTTAGTTAGGCGGCAGGAACGGGACGCCGGTACGGTAGCGCGGTAAGCGTCTGTTCCAGCGTATCCAGCAGCAGGTCGGCGTGCTCACGCGAGAAGATCATCGGCGGCCGGATCTTCAGGAGATTGCGCTGCTCGCCGGTGATACCGACGAGTACGCCGCGCTGCACCAGCGCCTCGATGATCGCCCGTGCCGTTGCGGGCGCCGGCTGGTGGCCCGCTCGGTCCTCGACGATCTCTACGCCGACGAATAGGCCGGTGCCGCGCACATCGGCAATGCGCTCGTCCTTCTCCATAAGCGCGGCGATCTTGCCTCGCAGGTAAGCGCCGACCTCGAGCGCATTCTCCTGAAGGCTCTCGTCGCGGATCACGTCGAGGACGGCCATCCCGGCCGCGGCGACCACCTGGTTGCCGCCGAACGTGTTGAAGTAGCGCTCGGTCCTCAGGAAGCCCTCGACGAGCTGGCGGCTCGTGACGACGACGGCGAGCGGCAGGCCATTGCCCATGGGCTTGGCCATGGTGACGATGTCGGGCTCGATGCCGGCATGCTGGAAGCCCCAGAAATGGGTTCCTGTCCGGCCGAGCGCTGATTGCACCTCGTCGGCGATGATCAATCCCCCGGCCCTGCGAACCTCAGCCATCGCGGCGTCGAGATAGCCGGCGGGAGCGCTGTACAGGCCGTCACTGGCAAATACCGGACAGGCGAAGAGCGCCGCCGGGCGATGACCGCGCGCGGCGAGCTCCGCGATGGCGCGGGTGTAGAGCCGGGCATAAGCCTCGGCAGGGAGCTTCGGCGTCCGATCCCCGACGCCACGATGCTCGGGGGCCGGCACTGTGGCCACCCAGGGCTGCAGGCGTTCGGGCGGTATCGTCGAGGTGTCGAGCGCGCCGATGATGGTCGAATTGCCGTGGAAGGCCGAACGGGTGACCAGCGCGCCGTCGCCGCCCGAATTCGCCCTAGCGATCCGCCATGCGAGTTCGTTCGCTTCGGTCCCCGAGCAGACGAACATGCAGACTTTCAGGGGATCGGGCATCGTCCCCGTGAGGCGCTCGGCATAGTCGACGATCAGGGCGCTGGGATAACGGGTGTTCGAGTTGAAGGTGCCGATCTGGCGACAAGCGGCCTCGACGACGCGCGGATGGCAGTGGCCGACATGCGGCACGTTGTTGTAGGCGTCGAGATAGCGCTTGCCGTCGTGATCGGTCACCCAGACGCCTTCGCCGCGGACCGGCATGAAGGGCGTTTGATAAAATTGCTTGTACATGGGCCCGAGCAGGCGGGACCGGCGTTCCATCAGCGTGTCGTACATGTCGGGCGCTTTCCTTGGGTGATCTCGATCAGCCGAGGCCAGCGGCCTCCGCCAGTCGTTGCCGCGCCTCGCCTTCAGCCAGCGCGTCGCAGCGGGCGAGCGCCGCCCAGCCGAGGCGGCTGACGTCGTCGCGGTAGGACGTCGTCGCGTCCGGATTGGCCTGGCGGCGCCAGGCGACGATGAGCTCGCGCGCCAGAAGCCGCGCTTGGATAAGCGCCGGGAGCACGGCGACCTCCTCCTCCCGGAGAGGGAGGATGCGCGCATATCCGTCGACGACCTCGGCCATCGCGGTGAGGACATCCTCTTGGCGATAGAGCAGGTGAGCCGCGGCGATCGCGATTTCGGCGACCAAATAGGTGCGCGTCATGTCGCCGAAGTCGATCATGCCGGAGATCACGCCGTCGCGAAGCAGCAAGTTGTTCTGGTTGAGGTCGTTATGGATGATCTGGCGGCGCAAGAGGCGCGCCCGCGGCAATACGGTGTCGGCGAAGCGGGCGTAGACCTGTTCCGCCACCGTCCTGCGGGCACCCGTGTCGAGGCACGCGATCTTATCGCGCAGCGCCGGCATTTGGGCGAGGTCCCAGATGAAGGCTCGGTCCCCGCCAGGATGATCGAACGTCGCCAGGCCGAGATCGAGCCGGGCCGCCAGCTCGCCGATCGATCGTCTCAACGCCGGCGCTATCGAGCAGTTCAGAGCCGGCTCGCCCGGCAGATAGCTCAGGACGCGCAGGGCGCAGCGTCTGCCGTTCTGCTCGTGCGGCACCACGTGGCTCCCGTCGCGGCCAGGAACCACGCGCGGCACGGGCAGCGCCGGATCGGCGGAGGCGAGATGGGCGAGGGCGGCGGTCTGGAAGGCGAGCTCGTCGGGCGCATCCGACTCACCCGAGATCTTGAAGACGTAGCTCCGGCCATCGGCGCCGCTCACATGGAAGTTGAGATCACGCTCGCCGCTGATGCGGGCAAGCTTGCCGCGTATCCCGAACTGCTTCGCGAGAGCCTCGGCGAGATCGTCCACGCTGAATTCCGGCAACGGAGCCAGCAAAGTGTCGTCCGGTGAACGCCCGTGATTTCCGCTCGCCGCCGAGGCCGTCATGGCGTGTCCGTCCGTCTTGGCCGTCTCAGCAGCTGGGCCGCGACGAGCAGCGCGATCGACACGACGATCAGCACTGACGAGACCGCGGCAACCAGAGGATCGACCTGATCGCGAATGTTCGCGAACATGCGCCGCGGCAGCGTCGAGGTGGCGCCGCCCGAAATGAAGAGCGCGATGACGACCTCGTCGAACGCAGTGACGAAGGCGAACAGCGCTCCGGCCGCGATCGAGCTTCGGATCTGCGGGACCGTCACCGTCATGAATGCCGTCAGCCGGGTCGCGCCGAGGCTGCGCGCCGCCCGCTCCAGGTTCTCGTCGAAGGAGTGCAGCCCGCTCGCAACCGTCACCAGCACGAAGGGCAGCGCCAGCATCACACCGACGAGGACCAGCCCGGTCACGCTGTTGTTGAGGCCCAGCCTCGCGAAGACGAAGAAGATGCCGATGGCCACCAGGATGTTGGGAACGATCATCGGCAACAGGAAGGTCAATCGCAACGGCCCAGGCAGCCGGCCGGGCAGGTGCGCCAGCCCATAGGCCGCGGCGGTGCCGACCGGCGTCGCGATCAGCGTGGAGAGGGTCGCGACCTTCAGCGACAGCCACAGCGCCTCCATCCACTCGCTCGACCCGAAGAACTCCCGATACCAGCGCAGGCTCCAGGCCCTCGGTGGGAACTCGAGATAGTTCGAAGCCGAGAACGACATCGGCACGATGAGCACGCAGGGCACGATCAGGAAGGTGAAGATCAGCGCGCACAGCCCATAGAGCCACAGCCGCTGATGGTGCCGGATCTGCATGGCGCCGGCGAATGCGGTCGGCATCAGCGCCCCCCGTAGAGCTTGTCGACGCGGAACACGCGGTTCAGCGCGGCGAGAATGACGACCGTCACCACGAGCAGCAGCACCCCGAGAGCGCTGGCGGCGCCCCAGTTGCCGTAGGTCGAGACATTGGTGGCGATCTGCATCGACCACGTGCTGACGCGGCCGCCGCCGAGCAGGGCCGGCGTCAGATAGAAGCCCAGGCTTAGAACGAAGACTAGGATCGTGCCGGCGAACAGGCCCGGGCGGCTCAGGGGAAAGAAGACATCCCAGAAGGCCCGCATCGGCGAGGCGCCGCAGCTCGCCGCCGCCTTCAGATAGTCACCGTCGATGCTCTTCATGCTCGCATAGAGAGGCAGTATCATAAAGGGCAGCAGGACGTGCAGCATGCCGATCGTTGTACCGGTGAAGTTGTTTACCAGCTGGATCGGCTCGTCGATGATGCCGAGTCCGATGAGCCAGCCGTTCACTAGGCCGCGCCGCTGCAGCAGCACGAGCCAGGCATAGGTGCGCACGAGCACCGAAGTCCAGAACGGCAGGATCACGAAGATCATGCAGACCGCCGCCGCCCGCGGGCCGAGCTGCGACAGCAGATAGGCGACGGGATAGCCGAGAAGAATCGCGCCGAGCGTGACGATGCCGGCGATCTGAAAGGTGGTCACAAAGGTGATGACGTAGACCGGCTGCGCCATACGCGCATAATTCTCGAGCGAGACACCGCCATCCGCGCCGACGAAGGACAGGACGAAGAGCCAGCCCACCGGAACGATCAGCAGCAGGCCGATGATGAGGAGGCCGGGGGCCGCCAGCAGTCCAAGGAGGAGCGCCTCCCGCGCTTCGGCACGCGCGAAATCGCACGGCTCGGAGGCGGTCTCCGGCGCCGCGGCGAACGGGGCGGCAGCGACTTCGGCCTCAGGCATCGCCTCTCACCAACACGCTGTCGTTGCGGTGCAGGGTGAGGTGGACCGGCTGACCAGGCACGGGCACGAGCGAGCGGTTCGCCTCCTGGGGAACGACCCGCACCGCGATGCTCTGCCCGTCCGCAAAGCCGGCGATGACGAGCAGGCTGTCGCCCTGGAAGATGGTCTCTCGGGTAACGGCCGAGAACGAGTTCCGATCGTCCTCCCGGCTCGGAACCGGGCTGATCGCCAGCTTCTCCGGGCGAAGGGCGAGCCAGATGTCGCCGCCCGCGGCCGGCGACGGCGCATCGTCGGGGAGGCGCAGCCGGACGCCGAAGACGGTCGCCTGCCCACCCGGGCCGATCTCGACGGGCAGGAATGTCGTTTCGCCCACGAAGTCGGCGACGAAGCGCGTCCGCGGCCGCTCATAGATTGCGCGCGGCGTGTCGAACTGGATCAGCGCGCCGTTGTTGATGACGGCGATCCGGTCCGACATGGTCAGCGCCTCGCGCTGGTCGTGGGTCACGAACACCGTCGTCGTGTGCAGCCGCGCGTGAAGGTGCCGCAGCTCGATCTGCATCTGCTCGCGCAGCTTCTTGTCGAGCGCAGACAATGACTCGTCCATCAACAGGATGCGCGGCTCGAAGACTATGGCACGGGCCAGCGCCACGCGCTGCCGCTGGCCGCCCGAGAGCCGGTCCACCGGGCGGTCGATGAACTGGCCGAGGCGAACCATGTCGAGCGTGGCGCGCACGCGCATCTCGATCTGGCTCCTGCCGAGCCGCCTCAGCTTCAGCGGATAGGCGACGTTCTGGAAGACGTTCATGTGCGGAAACAGGGCGTAATTCTGGAACACGAGCCCGATCTCGCGGCGGTGCGGCGGCTTGGTCAGAAGCTCCTCGCCGCCGACGCGGACGCTGCCGCTCGTCGGCGTGACGAAGCCGGCCAGAACCTGCAGCAGCGTCGTCTTTCCGGAGCCCGACGGCCCGAGCAGAGTGACGAACTCGCCCGGGGCGATGTCGAGGTCAATGTCCTTGAGCGCTTCGAAAGAGCCGAAGGCCTTCCGAAGCGCACGGATCGAGACCGGCACGGTCATTGCAGGATGGCGGACTTGAAGGCCTCCTCGGCCTTGGCGCCATGCCTGGCCCACCAGGCGGCGTCGATGAGGACCTGCTTGGCCGCGTTCTGCGGCGAGGAATTGGTCTTGGCAAGCTGTTCGGGTGTGAACTGCCGCACTTCGTAGGCGCGGACGTTCACCGGCCCGTAATTGTCCATCTTCTCGATGATATTGGCCTGGATCTCAGGCGAGACCATCGCCATCGCGAGTTCCTTGGCCTTGGCCGCGTTCTTGGCGCCCTTCGGAACGGCGACGCAGCCATAGCCGAGCAAGCCTTGATCGTAGGTGAACTGCACGTCGCCGCCATCGGCGATGACCGGCGCAACCCGGCTGCCATAGATCTCGATCAGGTCGACCTCGCCGTCCTTGATCAACTGGCTCGACTGCGCACCAGTCGTCCAGAAGACCCCGATGTGCGGCTTGAGCCGCTTGATCGCGGCGATCGCTCGGTCGACGTCGAGCGGATAGAGCTTCTCCTTGGGTACGCCGTCGGCCAGAAGCGCGATCTCCAACGTCTCCTGCGCAAGGCCTGCTATGGCGCGCCGGCCCGGGAAGGTTTTGGTGTCCCAGAAGTCGGACCATGACTTCGGCGCCTGCTTCACCTTGTCGGTGCGCCAGGCCATCACCACGGAGTAGTAGTTCGTCGCTACCCAGCCCTTGCCGCGCGCTGTCGCCGGAATGGCTCCGGCATCGATTTTCGCCGTGTCGAGCGGCTCGAAGAGGCCCTCGTCGTCGCCGCGAGCACATTCGTCGCCGCCGAGATGCACGAGATCCCACGCCGGCGTTCCGGACTGGACCTGAACGCGGATCGACGGCAGGTCGCCGTGCGTCTCGCTGCGGATCTTGACGCCCACCTTCGCCGCGGCGGGCTCCACGAGCGCGGCATCGAAGCCGCGGCGCATCGCGCCGCCGTATCCGGCGACGGTCAGAATGTCCTGCGCCGCTGCCACAGCAGGGGTCAGCACCGATGCGGCCGCCACGGCCGCGAGAAATCGACTGCGTCGCGCTTTTCTTGCCATGCCAGTCATCCTCTCCCTTCAGGATTGTTTTGCCCGACGACCGGAAACAAAAAAAGACCGGCGCTTTCTACCCGGGCCCGGAGCGGCCTGGAGAAAAAGCGCCGGTCTGAATTGTTTCCCTGGACGCCCGTCGCGAGAGGGGCCGATCCAGCACAAGTCACCTAGCTGGAGCACTATCGCGCCGAAGTTTCTTGCCTGTCAATCGCCGCCGAGCCTCTTGTCATCGCGATGCGGATCGTGAGAGCCGTCGGGCCCAACGCGCGAAGAGGGGATCGTCATGTCAGGCGTAAAAACGGTGCTGGTCAGCGGATACTCGGCAGCGCCGAAGGGCACGAGCATGTTTGAGGAGTTCAAGCATGCCGGCGTAGTGCTGGAGATCGACACGGCCACCAATGTCATCGTGGCGGTCGATGCGACCTTCGTCACCCAGCTCGCGCGGTCCTTCTATGCCCGCCTGATCACCGGCTACGACGTCAGCAATGGCATGGCCCCGCTGGAGCGCCTCATCGCCGCCGCCGTGCATACGCCGTCGCGCGAGGCGCTGATTGTCGCCACGCGCGCCGCCGTGCAGCGCTATTTCCAGGTTCGCGATAATCGCGACTGAACCGCCGCTCGGGCCGGGTCAGGCCGCCTTCTCCAGGGCGATGCCCTTCGCCACCAGGACATCCAGCCCGCCCTCGAGCGCCGTGGCAAACCGCGAGACCGCGTCGTCGATGCCTTCCGGCGTGATGACGAGCGGCGGCGTGAGGATCAGCGTGTCGCCCAGCGCTCGCACGATCAGCCCGTTCTCGAAGGCGAGGCGCTGGATCTCGAGGCCGAATTTGAGGCTTGGATCGAATGCCTCGCGGGTCGCCTTCGAGCGGACTAGCTCGACGCCCCACATCAGGCCGACTCCCCGCACCTCGCCGATCAGCGGATGGTCGCGCAGCGCTGCGAGCCGCTGCTCCAGCCGGCTCCCGAGCGCCGGCGCGCGGGCGATCAGCCCGCGCTCCTCGTAGAGGGTCAGTGCTTCGAGCCCGACTGCGCAGGCGACCGGATGACCGCCATAAGTGTATCCGTGACCGAACACGCCGATCTTGTCGCCCTGCGCCTTCATCGCCTGGTAGATCCGCTCCGACAGCAGCAGCGCCGAGAGCGGCTGATAGGCGGCCGTGAGCGCCTTGGCGCTGCTGATCATGTCCGGCTCGAGCGCGAAGGTCTGTGTGCCCCACCAGTTCCCGGTGCGGCCGAAGCCGGTGATCACCTCGTCGACGACGAATAGGATCTCGTACTTCTTCAGGATCGCCTGGACCTTCTCGTAGTAGGTGGGCGGCGGCACCACGCAGCCGCCGGTGCCCATCACCGGTTCGGCGAAGAAGGCGGCGACGGTCTCCGGCCCCTCAGCGAGGATCAGATCCTCGAGCTCCTCTGCCAGGCGGCTCGCGAAGGCCTCCTCCGTCTCGCCGGGCACGCCCTCCCGGTAGAAATGCGGGCAGGTCACGTGCAGGAAGCCGTCGAGCGGCAGGTTGAAGTCGCGGTGGATGTGCGGCAGGCCGGTGAGGCTAGCGCTCGCGATCGATGTGCCGTGATAGGCGCGCTTGCGGGCGATGAGCTTGCGTTTCTCGGGCTTGCCGATGGCGTGGAAATAGTACCACGCGAGCTTGACGGCCGTGTCGTTGGCCTCCGACCCCGAACTCTGGAAGAGCACCTTCGACATCGGCACCGGCGAGAGCCGGATCAGCCGCTCTGCGAGCTCGATCGCGGGCTCCGACGTCCGGTGCGCGAAATTTTGGTAGTAGGGCAGCCTCGCGAACTGCCGCGCCGCGGCCTCGGCGAGCCGGGATTCGCTGAAGCCCAGCGCCGCGCACCAGAGCCCGGACATCGCTTCGAGGTAGCGGTTGCCCGCGTCGTCATAGACGTGAAAGCCGTCGCCACGGGAGATGATAGTGGGACCGATCTTCTCGTGCAGCGAGAAATTCGTCTGGGGATGGAGCTGATAGGCGACGTCCCTGGCGTGATTCGAATTCGCGGTCATGGCGCCTCGCAATAGCCCGTCTCAGAGCGGCCGGAGACCACCTCTGCGTCCGGATGGATCGAAATCGGAAAGGGCCGGTCCGATCGCTGGTCTGGGCCGCCTGCGAGACGGTCCATCGCTAATCGCCTGACGGGTCAAAAATGCCGAGCGGCCGTCACCTTGTCAAACCGGATCGCGTGCTTGCACGTCGCGGCGGGACGTCTGCTCCGACCAGATCGACGCGGCTACCCAAGATGCCGGCACTTGACGGCGCGACATGTGCAGGACTAGACGTGACTCCAGCTAGGAGATTTGTGTCCCGGCGCCCTTCAAGGCGGCGGGAGCTGTAGCAGATCGGACCGGCACACGCAGGAGCGGAGATCCGCTCGTTCGTGTGCCGGTTTTTTTTTGGACCACGCCATGACCGATGCTGTCGTCATCTGCGAATGCTTCGCCCGCGATGGCCTGCAGCATGAGAGCGCATTCCTGCCGACCGACCAGAAGATCGCGCTGATCGATGCCTTCTCGGCAGTCGGGTTCCGCAGGATCGAGGCGACTTCCTACGCCAACCCGCAGGTGGTGCCCGCCTTTGCCGATGCCAGCGAGGTGCTCGCGGGTATCCGGCGGCGGCAGGGGACGTTCTACAAGGCCACCTGCCCCAATTCGCGCGCGGTGGCGCGCGCCATCGCCGATCTCGAAGCCGGCCACGGGCCTTCGGAGATCAGCCTGCTCGTCTCGGCGACTGAAGCCCACAGCCGGCGCAATCTGAAGCGTTCGCGCGCCGAGCAGTGGACCAATGTCGAGGCGATGGCGGCGGTGGCGCAGGGGCGCTTCCGACTGATCGGCACGATCTCGGTCGCCTTCGGATGTCCGTTCGAAGGTCGGGTTGATCCAGGAACGGTGATCGCCGACGCGGCTCGCTTCGGGGCGTTGGGCGTGCGTTACGTCACGCTCGGCGACACCACCGGTCTCGCGACCCCACGCGACACGCTCGCGCTGTTCCAGGCGGTCGCGGCGGCGGTCCCGGACACGACGCTGATCGCGCATTTCCACGACACCCGAGGCGCCGGCCTCGCCAACTGCTACGCCGCCTATCAGGCCGGCGTGCGCAATTTCGACAGCGCCTTCGGCGGCATAGGCGGGCATCCGGCGCAGCTCGTCTATGGAGGCGGCTTCACCGGCAACGTCGCCACCGAGGACCTCGTCAACATGTTCGAGGCCATGGGCGTGTCGACCCATCTCGATCTGTCGGCGCTGATCGAGACCGCACACCGCTGCGAGGAGGCTCTCGGGCGCCAGCTCCACTCGATGGTAGCCCGATCCGGGCTCGGCCTCGTCGCCTGAGGGGAAGGAAGATGACTCAACCGAGTTCGTCGCTGCGCGTCGAGGATCGCGGCGCGGTCCGCATCCTCACGATGAACCGGCCGGAGAAGCTGAACGCCCTCGATACGGCGTTGACACGGGCGCTACTCGATGCCCTCTCGGCGCTCCAGGAGGACGAGGCGGTTCGGGCCGTCGTGCTCGCCGGCGCGGGCCGCGGCTTCTGCGCCGGTGCGGACCTGAAGGAGTTCGCCGAGCTCACGCCCGCCAACCAGATCGCCGTGGTCGCGCGCGCCGATCTCACGACACGGCTGCACGTTTGTCTTCCTGGCCTGGGCAAGCCGGTGGTCGCCGCCGTCCAGGGGGTGGCTCTGGGCGGCGGCGCCGGGCTGGCGATCGGCTGCGACATGGCCGTCGCCGGCAGCGATCTGAAATTCGGCTATCCGGAGCTGCGTCACAGCCTCGTCCCGGCGATCGTCATGACGAGCCTGCAGCGCGCGGTCGGGCGCAAGACGGCCTTCGAGCTCGTCAGCACGGGCCGGCTGCTGGGCCCCGAGGAAGCGCTGCGGCTCGGATTCGTCAACAAGGTCGTGGCGCCCGAGGCCGTGCTCGACGAGGCGGTCGCGATCGCCGAAGCCTGGGCGAAGGTCAAGCCGGTCGCGATGGCAGCGACCAAGCGACTGTTCTATCGGGTCGCCGATCTGCCGTTCGATGCCGCGATGGCGGCGGGGCGCGACGTCAACACGATCATGCGCGGCTTCCGCGACGGGGAATCGGCATGAGACCGCTCGATGGCATCATGATCCTCGATTTCTCACGCGTTCTCGCCGGCCCGATGGCGACGATGATCCTCGCCGAGCTGGGAGCGCGGGTCATCAAGATCGAGCGGCCAGGACCGGGCGATGAAACGCGGCACTGGGAGCCCCGCGTCGGGGAGGAGAGCGCGTATTTCTTTGCTTTCAACCGCGGCAAGGAGTCGATCGTCCTCGACCTGAAGTCGCATGCGGGACGCCGGGCAGCCCACGCGCTCGCCATGCGGTCCGACGTCGTGGTGGAGAACTTCCTGCCGGGCCAGATGGACAGGATGGGCCTCGGCTATCGCGACCTCAGCAAGGACAAGCCCGACCTCGTCTACGTCTCCAACACCGGCTTCGGGCAGAGCGGCCCTTATCGCGACCGCGCCGGCTATGACACCATTTTTCAGGCGCTCAGCGGCGTCATGGCGATCACCGGCCCCGCCGATGGTCCGCCGGCAAAGGTCGGCATACCGATGGCCGATCTGAGCGCCGGCCTCTGGATCGCCATCGCGATCCTGACCGGGCTGGTCGGCCGCGCGAACGGCGGCAAGGGCTGCCATGTCGATCTGTCGATGCTCGACACCCAGATCAGCCTGCTGACGATCGCAGCGGCGCGGCTGTTCGCGCTCGGCGAGGACCCGCAGCGGTGCGGGACCGAGCATCCCGGTCGCGTGCCCTCTGCCGCTTTTCCCTGCGCAGACGGCGAATGGCTGCACATCAGCGGCAGCGACCAGCATTGGCCGGCGATCTGCACGGTGCTCGGCCTCGACGGTCTGGCCAGCGACGCGGCCCTCGCTCACAACGCCGGCCGGGTCGCGCACCGCGACCGCGTCATGAGCGCGATGCGCCGCGCCCTGTCGGGACGCAGGCGCATCGAGGTTGCCGAAAGCCTGCGGGCGGCAGGGGTCCCGGCGGGCGAGGTCAATACGGTGGCTCAGGCGCTGGCCGACCACCACGTGCTGGCGCGCGGCATGGTCACCAGCTTCGATCATCCGGTCGTCGGCTCCTTCCCGGCACTGCGAAATCCACTGCGGTTCACGGGCTACGACGACCCTTATGTCGGCGTGCCGCCGGCGCAGGGGGCGCATGGCGCGACTATCGCCGACGAGTTCGATCTGAACGGGGTCGGTGAATGAGCGGCCCCGCCACACTGAACGGCCCGTTCGAGCGTCTCGCCGTCGCGGCGGAAGGCGTGCGGGTGCGCGTGACGCTGAACCGTCCCGAAGCGCGCAACGCGCTCGACCTGACGATGTGCCGGGAACTGCGTGCCGTCTTCGAGGCGATCGAGGCGGATTCGGCGCTCCGCCTCGTCAGGCTCGACGCGGAGGGACCGGTCTTCTGCGCCGGCGCCGACCTCAAGGAGCGCCAGGGCAAGGACGAGACCTGGGTGCGGCAGCGCCGGCTGGCTGCCTTCGCCGCCTACGACGCGATCGAGCGGTCGAGCAAGGCCGTCGTCTGTGTCGTCGACGGGCCGGTGGTCGGCTCAGGCGGCGAGATTGCCATGGCGAGCGACTTCATCATCGCCTCGGAGCGCACGAGCTTCCAGTTTCCGGAAGTCCATTGGGGCACCGTCGGCGCGACGCAACGGCTGCAGCGCGTCGTCGGCGTGCGGCTCGCAAAAGAGCTGCTGTTCACCGCGCGCCGCTGGACGGTAGCGGAGGCGCGCGCTGCCGGTCTCGTCAACCGGGTCGTCGCGCCGGAGCTGCTCGACGAGACGGTCGCCGAACTCCTGGACCAGATCGGCAAGGCACCACCGTTAGCGCTCGCGCTCGCCAAGCAGGCGATCGAGCTCGGCGGTAAGACGGACCTCGCGACCGGCATACGGATCGAGCTCGCCGCGATCGAGAGGGCGCTGGCTGACACCGAATGGCGCAAGGGCCTGCAAGCCTTCGCCGAGCGCGACGCACAGGGAAAAACGTCATGAGCGGACAAGACTTGGCGCCAGACCTCCTGCCCTGTGCGACGACATTGCCGCAGGCGCTCGCGCTCGCGGTCCGGTTGAGTGGCGGCGACGAGGCGGTGGTCTGCGACGGCGAACGCATCACCTATGGGGCCTTGGCAGCGCGGGTCGACGAGGTCGCGGCCGCGCTCGCTGCGCTGGGCGTGCGCAGGGGCGACCATGTCGGCATCTGCCTCGGCAACAGCATCCGCTGGATCGTGCTGTTCCATGCCATCGCCCGGCTTGGCGCCGTGACTGTTCCGGTGAACACGCGCCTGAAGGCGGAGGAGATCGCCTACACGCTGCGGCAGTCTGACGTGACGACGCTGTTCGTCGCCGGCAGGCTGCTGAGGATCGACTTCATCGCGCTGCTGCGCCAGATCTGCCCGGCGATCGACACGGCGCTGCCCGACACGGCGCTGCCGAAGCTCTCGCGAGTCGTCGTGCTCGGCGACGAGGTTCCGGCGGGTGCCGTCGGCTTTTCGGAGTTTTTGTGCGGCGCGGAGGGCCTTGCGCCTCCAGAACCGGCCTGCTTGCCGGACGATCCGCTCCTCATCCAATACACCTCGGGCACCACCTCCTTTCCGAAGGGCGCGGTCCTCACTCACCGGAACATGCTGTGGAATGCCTACTCGGCCGGCCGTTTCTTCGGCCTGCGGGCGGGCGAGCGTTATTTCAGCCCACGACCCTTCTTCCATGTCGCAGGCAGCACGCTCGCCGTGATCGCCTCGCTGCAGTACGGCGCATGCCTCGTCAGCAGCGAACGCTACGAGCCCAGCGAAGCGCTCCGTCTCCTGGAGGAGGAGCGCTGCACTCTGATGTCCGGTAACGATACCATCTTCCTGATGCTGTTGAACCATCCCGACCTGCCGCGGCGCAAGCTCGTGCTGCGCGGCGGCTGGGCGGCGGCGACCCCGGCGGTGATGGAACGCATCGCAACACAGCTCGGCGCGACCGAGACCGTCGTCTGCTACGGCCAGTCGGAGGCCTCCCCAAATGTCTGCGCCTCCGCTTGGTGGGATCCCCTCGATGACCGGATCGCCGGACTGATGCGGATCCACCCCGGCATCGAGGTCGCGATCCGCACGGGTGAGGACCGCGCCGATCCCGCGCCAGGCGAGGTCGGAGAAATCTATGTGCGCGGCTGGAACGTGATGAAGGGCTATTACGCCAAGCCGGAGGAGACACGGGCTGCGCTGAGCGTCGACGGCTGGCTACGGACCGGCGATCTCGGCCGTCTGCTGCCCGATGGCCGCATGGCCTTTGTCGGGCGTGCGAAGGACATCATCCGCGTCGGCGGCGAGAACGTCGCGATGGCCGACATCGAGAACGTGCTGCACCGGCATCCGGGGATCCAGCAGGCGCAGGTCGTAGGCGTGCCGGACGACCGCCTGATCGAGGTGCCGGCGGCCTTCGTGATCCTGTCGGGAGAGAGCTCGCTCGCTCCGGCGGACATCATCGCCTGGAGCCGGCAGCATCTCGCCGGCTTCAAGGTTCCTCGCTACGTGCAGATTGTCGAGAGCTTCGACCTCATCGGCATGACGGCGAGCTCGAAGGTCCAGAAGGACAAGCTCGCCGCGCATGCGCGGCAGGTCTTCGGCCTCGACGCGCTCGCATGAGCGCGCGCATCGATACGCGCTTCACCCGCCTCGTCGGCATCGACCTGCCGATCGTCCAGGCCGGGATGAGCTGGGCGTCCTCCTGCGCCGCGCTGCCCGCGGCAGTATCGGCCGCCGGCGGGCTCGGCGTCATCGCCGCCGGCCCCATGCGGCGCGACGAGCTCAAGGCCGCGATCGCCGAGCTGCGGCGGACGATCGACAGGCCGTTCGCGGTCAACGTTCCGCTCTATCGCAAAGGGGTCGAGGACATCCTGGCACTACTCGTCGCCGAGCGCGTGCCGGTCCTCGTCGCCTCGCAGGGCGGACCAGACCGGTATCTCGAGCGCTTCAAGGCGGCGGGCACCATCTGCCTCCACGTTGTTGCTTCCGAAGCGCATGCCGCCAAGGCCGCCGCCAAAGGCGTGGACGGCCTCGTCGTGGTCGGCGGGGAGGCGGGCGGCCACCCGCCGCCGGACCTGGTCTCGACGCTCGTGATCGGGCGGGCCGTCGCCCGCGCAGTGCCGCGGATCCCGATCGTCCTCGGCGGCGGCATCGCGGACGGTCACGGGCTCGCCGCCGCCCTGGCGCTGGGCGCGGACGCTGCACAGCTCGGCACACGCTTCATGGCGACGCCGGAGGCGCGCCTGCACGACGAATATCGCCGGCGCGTCGTCGCGGCGTCGGTCGCGGACACCATCGTCGTCGGACGCGGTTTCGGTATGATCCGCGTCCTGCGCAACCGCTTCGCCGACGCCATGGCCGCGGCGGAGCGGGCCGACCTGCCGGAGGAGCAACGGCGGTCGCTGTTCGAGCGCGCCTCGCTTCGGCTCGCCGCTTTCGACGGCGATGTCGAAGACGGAAAGGTCGAAGCCGGCCAGAGCGCCGGCCTCGTCGACGAGATCCTGCCCGCGGCCCAACTGGTGGCACGGCTCGCCGACGAATACCGGATCGCCAGGCTCCGCCTTCCGCCGGTCGAGCCGGAGGACCTCGCGTCGCCCACATCAACGAGGTTGCAGCATGCTGGATAAGCCGCTTCTCATCGCCGGGACTTGGCGCCCAGGCTCTGGAACGCGGACGGGCGATGTGATCGATCCCGCCACCGGCGCCGCCGTCGACAAGCTGAGCTTCGCCGAGTCCGCCGACGTGGACGCGGCGCTCGAGGCGGCGAAGAAGGGCTTCGACGCCTGGCGTAGCATGACCGCGCTGGAACGCGCCCGCATCCTGCGTCGCGCCGCCGCGCTGCTGCGTGAGCGGGCGGAGATCATCGCCCGGCACATCACCCGCGAGCAGGGCAAGCCGTTGGCCGAGGCCCAGGGTGAGGCTAACACCGCGCCCGAACACATCGAATGGTATGCCGAGGAGGGGCGGCGCGCCTATGGCCGCGTCATTCCCTCGCGCATCCCGGGCGCGCGCCAGATCGTCGTCAGCGACCCCGTCGGCCCGGTCGCGGCGTTCAGCCCGTGGAATTTCCCGGTGGGGCAGCTCGTGCGAAAGATCGCCGGTGCGCTCGCCGCCGGCTGCTCCATCATCGCCAAGCCGCCGGAGGAGGCGCCCTCGGCTTGCATCGAGCTCGCCCGGGCATTCCAGGACGCCGGGTTGCCGGAGGGGGCGCTGAACATTCTGTTCGGTGAGCCGTCGGAGATCTCCGAGCGGCTCATCGCCTCGCCGGTGATCCGCAAGGTGTCGTTCACCGGGTCGATCCCGGTCGGCAAGCATCTCGGCTCGCTGGCCGCGGCGCAGGTCAAGCGCGCGACCATGGAACTCGGCGGGCACGCCCCCTTCATCGTCTGCGACGATGTCGACGTCGCCTCGGTCGTCCGGCTCGGCGTCGGGCTGAAGTTCCGCAATGCCGGGCAGGTCTGCGCCTCCCCGACGCGCTTCTACGTGCAGGACGCTGTGTATGACGCCTTCCGCACCACCTTCACCGCCGCCGCGCGGGCGGTGAAGGTTGGGCCAGGGGCTGCCTTAGGCACCCAGATGGGCCCGCTAGCCAACGCGCGCCGGCTCGACGCCCTGCAGGACTTCGTCGCCGACGCCGTCCGCTGCGGTGCGAAGCTGGAGACCGGCGGACGCCGCATCGGCAACGAAGGCTTTTTCTTTGAGCCGACGGTGCTGTCCGACGTGCCCGACAACGCCCGCATCATGCGCGAGGAGCCGTTCGGTCCGGTCGCTGCCCTGGTGCGGATCGGAACTGTGGAGGAAGCGATCGAGCGGTCGAACGCCCTACCGTTCGGGCTCGCGGCCTTCGCGTTCACCCGGTCAACCGAGCGGGCGGCGCGGCTCGCCGACGGACTCGAGAGCGGCATGGTCTCGATCAATCATTTCGGCCTGGCGGCCGCCGAGACTCCGTTCGGCGGCATCAAGGAGTCCGGCTATGGCAGCGAAGGTGGCACGGAAGGGCTCGAGGCCTATCTGTCGACCAAGTTCATCAGCCAGGTCGGGGCCTGACTGCACTGTGACCGCCTCTTCGCACCGTCCGATCTCCTCCTCCCGCGCACCGGTCGCAATCCTGCCGTGACGTCCCCATCCGAAGGACGCGTCGATGTCGGTGACGGTGTCCGGCTCTGGTATTGGGACACCGGCGGCAACGGACAGCCCATCGTCCTGCTGCACGCCTCCGCCGGCAGCGGCGAGTGCTGGGGCTTTCAGCAGCAGGCGCTGGCGCGGGTCGGTTATCGCGTGGTCGGCTACTCGCGGCGCGGACACTTCCGGTCCGACGCCGGCGACCGGACCGCGATCCCGCCGGCCTCGACGGACCTGCTGACGCTGGTCGACGCGCTAGCGATCGATCGCGTCCACCTGCTCGGCACGGCGGCAGGCGGGATGGTCGCGGCCGACTTCGCTGTATCGCATTCCGAGAGACTGCTGAGCCTCATCATCTCCTCCAGCATCGTTGGCCTGGTCGACGACGACTATCAGGACATGCTGCGGCGGCTCCTGCCTCCGGAATTCGACCTGCTTCCGCATGAGTTCCGGGAGCTCGGCCCCTCCTATCGCGCCTCGCAGCCGGAGGGGGTGAGGCGCTGGAACGAGATGTTGGCGCGCTCGGGCGTCGACGCCGTCCCGCTGCGCTTCGCCAGGCGCGTCACCTGGGACGCGCTCGCCCGCCTCGACTGTCCCGTCCTGGTGCTGACTGGAGATGCCGACCTCTATGCGCCTCCGGCCACTGCGCGCCTCGTGTCGAGCCGCATCCCCGCGGCATGTCTCGGCATTATCGCCGATGCCGGCCACTCGCCGTGGTGGGAGCAGCCGGAGCGCTACAATCGCGCCATTCTCGACTTTCTCGCATCGATCAAAGGTCGGTAGGCGGGCGCATGGATATCGTGCCGTCCGTGCCGGACCGGATCGTCGCGCTCGATGTGACGCGCTGCATCCAGGCGCAACAGGACCGGGACTGGCGCTTTGCCTCGGGCGGCATTCCGCGACTCGACGGGCTGATCGTCACACTCCGTGCCGCCTCCGGCGCTATTGGAGAAGGCCATGTCGAGGCGATGGCCTTCTATGCCGACGATCTCGCCGGCTCCGAGGCGGCGGTGGAGGTGCTGCGGCCGGTTCTGATCGGCGGTGATCCGCTGCACATCGCCGAGCTTTGCGATCGCTGCGACGCCGCGCTCGCCGGGCATGAGGCCGTCAAGGCCGGGGTCGACGGCGCCCTCCACGAGCTGGCGGCGAGGGTCTTGCGGGTGCCGCTGCACGTGCTCTTCGGCGGTGCACGGCGGCGTAGCGTGGCGCTGCAGCGGATCCTACCGCTCAAGGATCCCGCTGGCATGGCTGCCGACGCGGCGCGGCTGGCGGCGCTCGGCTATCGCTGTCTAAAGGTAAAGATTGACAGCGACGCCGATCTGGCGGAGGCGCGGGTGCGGGCCGTGCGCGAGGCGGTCGGCGAGCGCGTGCGGCTGTCCGCCGATGCGAATCAGAGCTACACGCCCAAGTCCGCCCTGCGGGCGATCGACCGCCTCGCCCGCTACGGCGTTGATCTCGTCGAGCAGCCCGTCGCGGCCGCAGACATCGCCGGGCTGGCCTTCGTGACCGCGCGCAGCCAAGTCTCGATCGAAGCCGACGAGGCCGTGCGCTCGCTCGGCGATGTTGTGACGCTGATCTCGGCGGGCGCCTGCGACAGCTTCAATCTGAAGACCTCGGTACTCGGGGGGCTCGGCAAGGTGTTCGTGGCCGCGCAGATTTGCGAAGCGGCCGGCCGCGCCTACAGGGTGGGAACAGCGTATGGCCCGCGCATCGTGGCCGCGCAATGCCTGCATCTGGCCGCGGCTCTGCCGTCGTTCCATTATCCGGTGGAACTCGCCGAGTTCGACCACCTGCTCGACGATCCTTTCATCGGCCTCGAATCCGTGGCAGGAGAGCTCGCACTACCGGAAGGTCCAGGTTCGGGGCTGCCGCAGAGACTCCCCAGAGAACCGTAACTTGACACTGCAACCCGTCGGATTCTAACCTTACGACATCAGGCGGTTAGCGGTAGCGAGGGCGCAATCCTCGTTACATCGAGCTATCCTCACCGGCATTGGTCGAAAGACGCCGCTGCGCGTGACCTGTGCATTCACCCAGGTGAGGAGCGTGCTGACAATGACAATCCAAAGACCTGTCAGAGTGATCGCGTGCGCCATTGCGCTCAGCGTGCTAGCTGGCCTGCCATCGGCCGCCTTCGCGCAGGACAAGGATACCTTGCGCTTCGCGGGTGCAACCGACATTCGTATCATCGACCCAATATGGTCGCTGGAATATAATACAAGAAATCACGGATATCTCGTTTACGACACCCTGTTCGCCTATGACTCTAAGTTCCAAATCAAGCCGCAGATGGTCGATACCTGGACCGTCTCGAGCGATCAACTGCAATACAGGTTCAAGCTGCGCCCGGGCCTGACCTGGCACGATGGCGCACCCGTGACGGCTGCCGACTGCGTCGCCTCGATCAAGCGGTGGGGCCAGCGCGACTCGATCGGACAGGCTCTCATCGCTGCAGCGAGCGAGATCCGAGCGACCGGCACCGACACCTTCGAGATCATCCTCAAGGAGCCCTTCGGCCACGTCTTGTCGGCACTGGCCAAGACCGGCTCCCCGGTCCCTTTCATGATGCCGGAACGCATCGCCAAGACAAGCGCCTTCGAGCAGATCAAGGAGACGATCGGCTCGGGACCCTTCGTCTTTGCGCGCGACGAATGGGTGCCGGGCGACAAGGCCGTCTACAAGAAGTTCGCGGGCTACAAGCCGCGGTCGGAACCCGCCGATTTCATGTCCGGCGGCAAGGTCGCCAAAGTCGATCGCATGGAGTGGGTCTTCATCCCCAACGGCGCGACCGCCGTCGCGTCGCTTCTCGCCGGCGAGGTCGACTGGCTGGAGCATCCGCCCGCTGATCTGCTCGGCTCGCTGAAGGACGACAAGAACATCGTCGCCCGCGCGGTCGACCCCTTCGGCATGCAGACCATGCTGCGCTTCAACCACATCCATCCGCCCTTCGACAACGAGAAGGTCCGGCGCGCGGTTCTGCAGACGATCGACCAGAGCGAGTACATGCGTGTGCTGAGCGACGACAAGCGCAGCTGGGGACTGTGTCGGAGCTTCTACTTCTGCGGCACGCGCTTCGGGCGCGACCTCGCGCCCGGCGAACTGCTCTTCAAGAAGAATCTCGAGGAGGCGAAGGCGACCCTCGCCGCATCCGGCTACAAGGGCGAGAAGGTGGTGCTGCTCGATGCTGTCGACGATGCGATCCTGCATCCGATGACCGTCGTGCTCTTCGAGAACCTGAAGGCCATCGGCTTGAACGTCGAGCTGCGCGCCACGGACGGGGCGACGATCTTCGCGCTGATGCTGAAGCAGGAGCCGATCGCGCAGGGCGGCTGGAGCATCGGGCCGCAATATGCCGACAGCACCAACTACTCGGTGCCCTATCTTAACAACGCGCTGCGCGCCGGCGGCGTCGGCAAGGCGTCGATCGGCTGGCCCAAGAACGCCACCATCGAGGCGCTGCGGGCTGCCTTCCTTAAGGCGCCGGAGGCCGAGCAGGCGGCGATCGCCGACAAGATACAGGAGGCGGCCTATGCCGCGTCGCTCTACGGGCTGACGGGCCAGTACAAGCAGCTCACGGCCTACCGCAGCAATGTCGAGGGGCTTATCGACTCGCCCATCCCGGTCTTCTGGAACATCGGCAAGCAATGAGCTCCGCCTCCCCATGCTCGTTCGCAGCCTTCCTGCTCGATGCGTTGCGCTTCGACCTGACGGAGCGTCTGTCCCACATGGGCCGTGGGCCAACCGCTGGTTGGCTCTGGCAGGTCGTACGCGGATCCGGCCGCTCGCTGCTCATGACCTGGCCGCTCGCGGCTCATGCAGATAATCGCTTCCAGCTGATCGCCCACCACCCGATGGCGGATCATCGGTCTGACGATTGGTGCTGATGGTTGGTGATACCTTCGGATAACGGTAAAAATATACGACAGGATCTCCGGGAGGTGGTTTTCCCTCGCACGCCTTTGCCGGCATAAGAGGCGTCCGATTTGACCATTAGGAGTGTGCGATGTCAGAACAATACGACGCCGTGGTAGTCGGCGGAGGTCATAACGGATTAGTCTGTGCAGCTTACTTGGCCAAATCTGGACTGCGTGTTCGCCTGATCGAAAAGAATCCCATACTCGGCGGCGCAGCTATTACACAAGAATTTCATCCAGGTTTCCGCAACTCGGTCTATTCCTACGCTGTCAGCCTCCTCAATCCGACCGTCATTTCCGAGCTCGCCCTTATCAACCACGGTCTGCGAATCCTACCATTGGGAATCAATGGCTGGAAGCGCTTCATCCCACTGACCGAAGCTACGAACTTCGCGGTCCCCGTAAACCCCGATCAGGCAGTTGCGCTATTCGATCAGCACTTCCCGGGCGATGGCGCCGCCTTCATGGAGCTGCAGCGCCGCATTCGAGTAGCCGCCGATGCCTTGCGCTCGGTAGTGCTTGATACTCCGCCGAATCTACGTGGCGATTTCCGCTCTTTGATGCGTACTGTTGTTATAGGCAATAGGCTCCGTAAGTTGACTACACAAGGACGCATCGAGCTGATTAAGTTGATGACCATGAGCGTTGCCGACTATCTCGCTGAGCATCTTGGTGGTGAGGTGATCAAGGGCTATCTTGGCTACAGTGCCACTGTGGGCAATCTTCAAAGCATCTACTCAGCAGGCTCTGCCTACGTGCTGCTGCACCACGTCTTTGGCGAGGTAAATGGGCTAAAGGGTCAATGGGGGCAAGCTGTCGGTGGTATGGGCGCGATCACGCAGGCGATCGCTGCGTCCGCCCGTAGCCACGGTGCGGAACTGTCATCCGGTATGGGCGTCCGCGAGGTCATTGTCGAAAGGAGCCGGGCAAAAGGCGTCGTGCTCGATGACGGCAGCGTAGTCCGTAGCTCCATTGTGGTCTCCAGCCTCAACCCGCGCCTCCTCTTTAGCGCGATGATTGATCAATCCGTTCTGCCGACGGAATTTGCGCGTAGAATGCGTCATTGGCGCTGCGACTCGGGCGTGTTTCGGATGAACGTCGCGTTGACGGAATTGCCGCAATTTTCCTCCGTTCCGCAAGAGGACATCTATACGTATCGCACCGCCTCCGTGATTACCACTCCGTCCCTTGGCTATCTCGAAGAGGCCTTTAAGGATGCCAAGTGCGGCGGCATTGCCAGGAAGCCGATTGTGGAGATGCAGATTCCTACCATTCAGGATAGCAGTCTGGCACCGGCAGGTGGACATGTCGCTAGTCTATTCTGTCAGTTCTTCGCTTACGAGCAAGCAGATGGGCGCAGCTGGGACGACATTGAATGTGAGGTGGCCGATGGCATCATCGACTATATGACAAACTTTGCGCCGAACTTCCGCAAGGTGATTTTGGGACGGCAACTCAAGTCGCCAATAACGATCGAGCGCGACCTGGGCATGGTTCGTGGCGACATCTTCCATGGCCAGTTGCATCTGGACCAAATCTTCAGCATGCGACCGGCACCGAACTACGCCGATTACCGCGCGCCGGTCTCAGGCCTCTACATGTGCGGCTCCGGCACTCACCCAGGCGGCGGCGTTACCGGTGCGCCAGGCCGGAATGCCGCTCAGGAGATTATTCGAGATCTGAGATCCTGGTGGCAACTAACTATTGCCTCTTCCAGCCAGCACGGACAGTTCGCCCGCAGAGCACTCGAGCAATCATGACCTCTCTCAAGATGCCGTCGGGCCGGATGGCAGGCTCCTGCCCGATCGTCCCGGAGGTGCTTCCGCGCTCCAGGAAGGGACGAGCATGCTGGGCTATGTTCTGAGGCGCCTCCTCGCGACGATCCCGGTAATGGCGACCGTTGCGGTCATCGTCTTTATGCTGCTGCACCTGACGCCGGGCGACCCTGCGGCGTTGATCGGCGGCGACCTCGCGACGCCCGAGGACCTGCGCCGCATCCGTGAGCAGCTCGGGCTCGAGCGTCCGATCGTCGAGCAGTTCCTGAGCTGGCTCTGGCAAGTTCTGCAGGGCGATCTCGGCACCTCGCTGTTCACGCAGATCCCCGTCCGGCAACTCATCATGCAGCGAATGGAGCCAACGCTGATGATCGGCCTGACGATCATGATCTTCGCCGTGATCGTCGCGGTCCCGCTCGGCGTCATCGCCGCGTGGAAGGTGGGAAGCTGGGTCGACCAGACGATCATGACGCTGGCCGTCATCGCCTTCTCGATGCCGATTTTCCTGATCGGCTATCTGCTCATCTTCAAGTTCTCCGTCGAGCTGAAGTGGTTCCCGGTGCGCGGCTACTCGCCGCTCGCCAGCGGGCCGGCGAAGTTCTTCCCGCACATCGTCCTGCCGAGCCTGACGGTCAGCTTCATCTACATCGCCCTGCTGACGCGCATGACGCGCGCCACCATGCTCGACGTCCTGAACCAGGACTATATCCGCACGGCGCGGGCGAAGGGCGTGGCGACCACGCGGCTGCTCGCGATCCATGCTCTCAAGAATGCCGCCGTCCCGATCGTCACCATGATCGGGATCGGCCTGAGCTCGCTTCTCGGCGGCATCGTGGTCACCGAGACCGTTTTCGCCATTCCGGGCATCGGCCGGCTGATGATCGACGCCATCCTGCGCCGCGACTTCCCGGTGCTGCAGGGCGTCATCCTCGTACTGTCGGCGCTCTACGTGCTCATCAACCTGCTGATCGATCTGTCCTACTCGCTGTTCGATCCGCGTATCCGCTACTGAGGCCGCGCCATAACCATCGCCATCGACGCGCCCCCGCCGACGCTCGGTACCCGCCTCTGGAACCGGACCTATTGGTGGCGGCGCCATCCACTCTTCACCCTGGGCTGCATCGGTCTCCTGGCGATCGTTCTGCTGTCGCTCTTCGCGCCCCTGATCGCGACACACGATCCTGCCGCGATCAATCCCTCGGTCCGGCTGCGGCGGCCGGACGACACCTGGCTCTTCGGTACCGACCCGTTCGGTCGTGACGTGTTCAGCCGGGTCCTCTGGGGCGGGCGCATCTCGCTGACCGTTGGAATCGGCGTGGCGGCGCTGGCGGTGCTGCTCGGCCTCGCGATCGGGCTTGTCGCCGGCTTCAACCGCATCGCCGACGCGATCCTGATGCGCATCATGGATGGCGTCATGGCAATCCCCGGCATCCTGCTCGCGATCGCGCTCGTGGCGATCGTACGGCCGAGCGTGACCACCGTCATCCTCGCCATCGCGCTGCCGGAGGTGCCGCGCGTCGTGCGCCTCGTTCGCTCCGTGGTGCTGAGCGTGCGCGAGCAGCCCTATATCGACGCGGCGCGATCGATCGGCACGCGTTTTCCCAAGCTGCTGGTCCGGCACGTGCTGCCGAACACGCTCGCGCCGCTGATCGTCCAGGCGAGCTTCGTTTGCGCCTCGGCGGTCCTGTCGGAGGCCTATCTGAGCTTCCTCGGTCTTGGGATCCCACCGACGACGCCGACCTGGGGCGGGGTGATCGCCGAAGGCCGCAACGTGGTTCAGCTCGCCTTCTGGGTGGTGCTCTGTCCCAGTCTCTTCCTCGGCGCGACGGTGCTCTTCATCAACCTGATCGGCGACGGGCTGCGCGACCTGCTCGATCCCCGCCTCTCGCGGACCCTGTGACATGGAGGCCGAGAGCATGGACGCCTCTGCCGCGACGCCTGCCGGCCCGCTGCTGCAGATCGACAATCTGCGGACCTATTTCCAGTACCGCGACGGTGTCGTGCGTGCCGTAGACGACGTTTCCTACGCCGTGCGCGCCGGCGAGATGCTCGGGGTCGTCGGCGAATCCGGATGCGGCAAGAGCATGACCGCTCTGTCGATCATGGGGCTCGTGCCGGGGCCGGCGGGCAGGATCGTCGGCGGCAGCATCAGGTTGTTCGGTCGCGACCTCGTGCCGTTCGGCGAAGCCGACATGCGCGCCATCCGCGGCAACGACATCGCCATGATCTTCCAGGAGCCGATGACGGCGCTCAATCCGGTGCTGAAGGTCGGCTACCAGATCGCCGAAACCCTCATCCTGCACCGCCCGATCGGCTGGGCGAAGGCACGCGAGCGCGCGCTCGAGATGCTGCGTCTCGTGCAGATCGCCGATCCTCAGCGGCGCGCCGAGCAGTATCCGCACGAACTGTCCGGTGGCATGCGCCAGCGGGTGATGATCGCCGTTGCACTCGCCTGCGATCCGAAGCTGCTGATCGCCGACGAGCCGACCACCGCGCTCGATGTTACGGTGCAGGCGCAGATCCTGGCGCTGCTGCGCGATCTGCGCGACCGCCTCGGCACCGCCATTGTCCTGATCACGCACGATCTCGGCGTCGTCGCCCAGACCTGCGACCGGGTCGTCGTGATGTATGCTGGCCGCAAGGTCGAAGAGGCGTCGGTCGGCGACCTGTTCCGCAATCCGCTACACCCTTATACGCGCGGCCTCATGGGCTCCATGCCACGCATGGCCGCCCGCGGCAACGGGGTCACTGCGCGGCTCACCGAGATTCCCGGAACCGTGCCTAATTTGAGGGACCCGTCCCCCGGCTGCCGCTTCGCCGAACGTTGCCCCAAGGCGCAGGCGATCTGCCGGATCCAGGACCCTCCCTGGTCGCGCCGCGACGGCCATGTCGTGGCCTGCTTCTTCCCCGATGCTCGCGTTGCCGAGGCTCCATGACCGATAGTGGCCCCTTGGTGGAGGTCCAGGATCTCCGAAAGCATTTCCTGCTCGGCTCGAGCCTGTTCGGTGAGGCGCCCAAGGTGCGCGCTGTCGACGGTGTCAGCTTCACCATCGACCGCGGCCGGACGCTCGGCCTCGTCGGCGAATCCGGCTGCGGCAAGTCGACCGTGAGCCGCCTGCTCGCGCGCCTCGCTGACCCGACCGCCGGCCGGATTCTGATCGAAGGCCGCGACATCGCCGATGCGTCTGGGCGCGAGCTGCATGCCCTGCGCCGGCACGTCCAGATGGTGTTCCAGGACCCATATGCCTCGTTGAACCCGAGGCTGCGCGCGGCTGACATCGTCATCGAGCCGCTCGACAACTACGGCATCGCCACGCGGGCGGAGCGCCGCGAGCGCGTCAGATATCTGTTCTCGAAGGTTGGATTGCGACCCGATCATCTGGAGAAATATCCGCACGAGTTCTCCGGTGGGCAGCGCCAGCGCATCGGCATCGCCCGGGCCCTCGCGCTGGAGCCGCGGCTGATCGTCCTCGACGAGCCGGTCTCCGCGCTCGACGTGTCGGTGCAGGCGCAGGTCATCAACTTGCTCGTCGACCTGCAGACGGAATTTGGGGTGTCCTTCCTGTTCGTCGCGCACGACCTCGCGGTCGTGGAGCACATCAGCCAGCGCGTGGCGGTGATGTATCTCGGCCGGATCGTCGAGATCGGCGACACCCACCAGCTCTTCGAGGCGCCGCGGCATCCCTATACGAAGGCTCTGCTCTCCGCCGTTCCGGAGCCCGATCCGAGCGTCAGGCGGCAGGCGCCGATCCTTTCCGGGGAAATGCCGAGCCCTATCGATCCGCCCTCCGGCTGCGCGTTTCGGACACGTTGCCCGATCGCCCAGCCGCTCTGCGCGGAAGTTCGCCCTGAACTGCAGACAGTCGTTCCTCGGCATGCGGCCGCCTGCCATTTCCCGTCGGCGTGAGAAGCAGGTTCCGGGCACGGCTCGCACCCGCGTGCAGAGCGCGCTCTCGGCCAGCTGTCGTAGGCGGCCGTTCGGTTTTCGCCCTCGGACTCCACGATCCGCGGCGGGCCTCTCGTAGCCTGAATTGCCGCCCTCGGCGCGCCAGACGCAACGAATGGGGAGTCGGGTCCGACGTTAAGGTCCCCATAACGTTCCCCCTACTCACGCGCGGACCCGCTAAGTATTTGAAAATATTGGTGGGCCCGGCAGGACTCGAACCTGCAACCAGACCGTTATGAGCGGCCTGATGTTCTCCATGATAGAATCCTACCGCCAGACTTAAGGCGATCGCAGGACGTGAGCGGAACGAAAAGAGAATACAGTAGTGGGAGATTGGCGGTAAGGGGCCACCGTTCTGGTCCCACTCTTGTGGTCAGTTGCGGCGCATCGGCGGCGGGATGTGGAAGCGATGTCGAGCGTCTCCTCACAGCGGCTATAGAGAGCGCTCCGAACAATCAAAAAGGTTGCCCAACGGCACGCCAGGGTTATTTATCAACGACTTAGGTCAGACTACGAATCTGGGGGTCAGAGGTTCGAATCCTTTCGGGCGCGCCATTTATCAATGCCTTAGCGGCCTCGACGTTCCTCGCGTTCCTCGCCCTATTCACTGGCGTTCTGCGGCACGGCTGGATCGTTCGAGGCCGGAGCTGCCTAGCCTCGAAGTGGCATGAATTTCGAGCGCATCAAAACCGATTACGGATAAAATGCGCTGCCAGCCGGCCGGCCTCGGGAAATCGAAGCGGGCGACCGAGGTCGGAGCGACGAGCTCAGCTCGGGAAGGCTGCCCCCAAGCTGCTGGATATCCCGGAGTTCGTCGGATTCACTGGGGTAGGTCAGCCCATCCGCTGGAGGAGCCCGTCCGCGACGAGTGCGTTGACGACCGCGCGAAGTCGCGCCTCGCTGCCCTCCGACAGGCGCCCGACCGGCGGCAGCGAGCGCCCGATCGGCAGCCCCAGCATGGCGAAAGCCTCACGGACGGCTTCCGGGAACTGCTCGGCGAACAGCGCATCCATCAGCGGATTGAGCCGCCCCTGCGCGGCGAGCGCCTCGGCGGCGCGCCCGGCCTCCGCGAGCGCCTGCACGCGCGCCCAGTAATCCGGAAGCAGCGCCGCCGAGGTCAGCACGCCGCCCTTGGCGCCGAGCAGCACCTGCTGGACGAACAGCGTGTCCTGCCCGCCGAGCAGGCTAAAGCCCGCACCGACCAGCCGCGACACCTGGTCGAGGTGGTAGAGGTCGGTATTGGAGGCCTTCATGCCGACGATCAGCCCCTCGTCCTGCATCCGCGCGATCGTGGGCGGGGCGATGACGATGTGGCAGCGATAGGGGTTGTCGTAGAGAAGGATCGGCAGTCCCAGCTCCGGAGCGAGCGCGCGAAAATAGCGCAGCACGCCGTCCTGGTCGGGGCGTGCGTAGTAGGGCGGGATCACCATCAGCCCGTCGGCACCCGCCGATTTGTACATCTGCCCGCTCTCGACCGCACCGCCGAAGCCGGGATCGAGCACGCCGGCGATCACCGGCACGCGCCTTTCGGCGACGGCGACGGTGATCTCGATCGCCCGCCGGCGCGTCGCAGCGCCGAGCGAGGTCGCCTCGCCGGTGCCGCCGAGCGGCACGAGTCCCGCAGCGCCGCGATCGATCTGGTAGGCGACGATCCGCTCGAGCCCCGTCTCGTCGAGCGAGCCGTCGGCCAGGAGCGGCGTCGGGAAGGCGGGGATCAGCCCGCGGAACAGCGGCTCCGTCACAGCGTGTCCTTCCCGCTCATGTGCCGAGGTTGATCCAGGTCGCCTTCAGCTCGGTATACTTCTCGAGCGCGTGAAGCGACTTGTCGCGGCCGAAGCCGGACTGCTTGAAGCCGCCGAACGGCGAGGTGATGTCGCCGTGGTCGAAGCAGTTGATCCAGACGACGCCGGCGCGGAGCGCCGCGGCGGCCTTGAATGCCTTGCCGATGTCGCGCGTCCACACCGCCGCGGCGAGGCCGTAGCTGGTGTCGTTGCCGATCCGGATCGCCTCGTCGAGGTCTTTTGCAGCGATGGTCGCCAGCACCGGGCCGAAAATCTCCTCGCGGGCGATCGTCATGTTACCGGTCACCTCGTCGAACAGCGTCGGCTCGATGAAGCAGCCGTCCGCGGCGATGCGCTTGCCGCCGAGCCGAAGCTTGGCACCGTCCGCCTCGCCCTTCGCGATATACTCCATCACCCGCTCGGTCTGCCGGGCGTCGACCATGGCGCCCATCTCGGTCGCCGGGTCGAGCGGATCGCCGACCCGCATCGCCCGTCCGACCGCGATCACCTTCTCGACGACGGCGTCCTTGACGCTTTCCTCGACGACGAGCCGGGAGCCGGCGTTACAGACCTCGCCCTGATTGTAGAAGATGCCCCAGGCCGCCGCGGTGGCCGCCGCGTCGAGGTCGGGCGCGTCGGCGAGGATGATGTTCGGGCTCTTGCCGCCGCATTCGAGCCCGACCCGCTTCATGTTCGACTGGCCGGAATACTGGAGGAAATACTTGCCGACCTCGGTCGAGCCGGTGAAGGCGACGGCGTCCACGTCCATGTGCAGGCCGAGCGCGCGGCCCGCCGTCTCGCCGAAGCCGGGCAGCACGTTGAAGACGCCGTCGGGGATTCCGGCCTCCGCGGCGAGCGCGCCGAGCCGGACGGCGGTGAGCGGCGACTGATCGGCCGGCTTCAGGATCATCGAATTGCCGGCGGCGAGGATCGGGCCTATCTTCCAGGCCGCCATCAGCAGCGGAAAATTCCACGGTACGACGGCGGCGACGACGCCGAGCGGCTCGCGGCGGATCAGCGACACCGCACTCGGCGCGGTCGGGGCGATCTCGTCGTAGACCTTGTCGATCGCCTCGGCGTACCAGGCGATGCATTGCGCCGACAGTGGCAGGTCGACCGCGAGGCTGTCGCGGATCGGCTTGCCCATGTCGAGCGTCTCGAGCAGCGCCAGCTCGTCGGTATGCGCGGCGACGAGCTCGGCAAAGGCAGCGAGCCGCTTCTTGCGCTCGCGCGGCGCCATGCGCGACCAGACGCCGGACTCGAAGGCCGCGCGCGCCACCGCGACCGCGCGGTCGATGTCCTCGGCGTCGCAGGCGGCGACCTTCGCCAACACGGCGCCGGTCGCGGGGTCGATGCAGTCGAAGGTCTTTCCCGACAGCGCCGGAACGTACTTTCCGCCGATGAAGGCCTGGCCGTTGCAGGTGAGGGCGGCCGCGCGGCCGTGCCAATCGATCGGAGCGTGCATGGATGGCTATCCGAGGTCGGGGGAGTTGCCCCCGAGGATAGGCGCTTCGGCCGGCGACCTCCATCGATTTTTTTGGTATTCTGAAAATCGATTTGGCTTGTTCAGGATCTAAGGCTATCCGTATAAGCTGTGAGAGGCCGCCCTCGTGCCGGCTGCCTGCCGCTCGGAACACGGACGCGCCCCATCGATGCCGCAAACGAAGACTGTCGACGGCGCCGCCGCGCGCGCCGCGTCCGCCATGAGCACGCCCGACGACGAGACGCAGAAGCTCGGGCAGCGGATCCGCGAGCTGCGATCCAGGGCGAGCATGACGCTGGCTGAGCTCTCGAAGGCCACGGGCGTGTCGATCGGCACGCTCTCGCAGCTCGAGCGCGGCCTCGTCTCACCGACGGTACGGACCGTCTACACTGTCGCCAATGCGCTCGGGGTCTTGCCCGCCTGGCTCATCGACCCCAGTCAAATGCCTGCCAGGACTGCGGAAAACCGGTACATCGTGAGGGCTGGCCAGCGCGCGCGGCTGCTTGATCTCGACGGCATCCGCAAGGACATCGCCTCGCCGGCGGCGAGCGAGCGGCTGCGCGGCTTCTTCATGGTGATCCAGCCCGGCTGCAACTCCGGCAAACAACCCTATTCGCACAAGGGCGAGGAGATCGGCTTCGTGCTGGCGGGCACGCTCGACCTGCAGATCGAGGGGGAGACCTTCCGCCTCGGGGAGGGCGACTGTTTCGCCTTCGCCAGCCACAAGCCGCATCACTTCGCCAATCCCGGCGCCGTGCCGGCCTCGGTGTTCTGGGTCAACGCCGACATCTGACGTCCGTGTTGATTTCAGAATGTTGAAATTCTCTATTGCATGGCTGAAAACCGGCTGTCATAGTTCCGGCACTCCCGGCATGACGAGCGCGGCAGCCCCGGCTGCGCCGCGAAACCACAGGACGTGCGGCCGTTGGTCCAATCGAGCTCAGCATCGGATCTCCGCCCCTGGGCGGTCGTGATGCTGCTGGCGCCGCTGACCCTCGTGATGCTCGCCATCCTCGTCTACCCGCTCGCGCTGACGCTCTGGACCAGCGTCTATGACGGGTCCCTGTCGCTCGACGCCTATCGCGAGCTCGCCGGCAGCACGCTGTTCCTGAAGGTCCTGCGCAACACCTTCGAGATCGCCGTCACCGGCACCCTCGTCAGCCTGCTGCTCGGCTATCCAGTGGCGCTGCATCTCGCCGCGCAGCCGCCGAGCCGCCGCACCGCCTATCTGATCATGGTCATGCTGCCGTTCTGGACCAGCATCCTCGTGAAGAGTTTTGCGCTCGTCGCGGTGTTCGGCAATCAGGGCCTGATCAACCAGCTCCTCGGCTTCGTCAGCGGCGGCCAGATCAACCTGCCGATGATGTTCAATCGCGTCGGCGTCGTCCTCGGCATGATCAATTTCCTCCTGCCGTTCATGATCCTGTCGATCCTCGGCAGCCTCCTGTCGCTCGACCGCACGCTGATCCTCGCCGCCGAGACCATGGGCGCCGGCGCGTTGCGCATCCTCTGGAAGATCACGCTGCCGCTCAGCCTGCCGGGCGTGCTCGCGGGCGTGCTGATCAACGTCACGCTGGCGATCGGCATGTACATCACGCCAGCCCTGCTCGGCGGCCGGCAGGACATGATGGTCGCCAATCTCGTCGACTTCTACACGCGCCAGACGCTGGAGTGGCCCGCTGCCTCGGCGACCGCCGTCGTGCTGCTGCTGATCTCCGGCCTCCTCGTCGCGTTGCTCGGCCGGGTGCGCGGGGTCTCGGGCCTGCAGGGAGCGACGATGTGAGCGACCTGTTCGGTTCGAGCCGGCTCGGCCGCGCGCTCGTCTCCGGCGCGGCGTGGCTCACTTACGTCTTCCTCCTCGTGCCGAGCCTCGTCGTCATCCCGATCTCGTTCGGCAACCCGCAGCAGATCGAGTTTCCGCCGCGCCAGTTCGGGCTCGATCTCTACCGCCAGTTCTTCACTGACCCGGCCTGGTGGGGCTCGACCGTGCAGAGCCTCTTCGTCGCTGCGGTAACGACCCTGCTCGGCCTGTTGCTCGCCGTGCCCGCCGCCTATGCGCTGGCCCGCTCGCGTCTGCCGGGGCGGGGCGCGCTGCGCGGCCTCTTCATCATGCCGATGCTGGTGCCGGTGATCGTCCTCGGCCTCGGCCTTTACCTGCAGTTCTCGGGCTGGGGGCTGCTCGACACGACGGCCGGCATCGTGCTGGCGCACGTGATGCTGACGACGCCCTACATCATGGTCGCGGTGATGTCGGGCCTCAACCATGCCGACGTCGCGCTCGAGACGGTCGCCTCGATCATGGGCGCCTCGCGGCGGACGATCTTCTTCCGCGTCGTGCTGCCGCAGCTGAAGCCGGCGATCGCCATCGGCACGCTGTTCGCCTTCCTGATGTCGCTCGACGAGGTGGTGGTGGCCTATTTCCTCACCGGCCCCGCCTCGATGACGCTGCCGGTGAAGATGTTCAGCTCGATCCGCTGGGAGCTGACGCCGGTGCTGGCGGCGGTCTCGACCCTGCTCACCGTGCTGTCGCTGCTCATCGCCCTCGGCATCATCGCCCTGCAGCGCAAGAGCGAGGCCGCGGCATGAACCGCCCGTCGGCTGCCGCGATGGTCGAGCTCGAGGGCGTCTCCAAGCGCTATGGCGAGGTCGAGGCACTGCAGCGCGTCGATCTCGCGATCGCCAAGGGCGAGTTCGTCACGCTGCTCGGCCCCTCCGGCTCCGGCAAGTCGACCCTGCTCAACCTGATCGCCGGCATGACCGTGCCGAGTTCGGGACGCATCGTCATCGACGGGCGCGACGCCACCACGCTGCCGACCAACCAGCGCGGCCTCGGCATGGTGTTTCAGAACTACGCGCTGATGCCGTACATGACGGTGTTCGAGAACATCGCCTTCCCGCTGCAGGTGCGCCGCGTGCCGCGGGAGGAGATCCGTCGCCGGGTCGCCGAGGTGCTCGATCTCATCCAGCTCGGCCATGTGGCGAGCCGCCGGCCGCGCGAGCTGTCGGGCGGCCAGCAGCAGCGCATCGCGCTCGCCCGCTGCATCGTCTACAACCCGGCGCTGATCCTGATGGACGAGCCGCTCGGCGCGCTCGACAAGAAGCTGCGCGAGCAGATGCAGCTCGAGATCAAGCGCCTGCATGCCGAGCTCGGCATCACCATGCTCTACGTGACGCACGACCAGGACGAGGCGCTGACCATGTCGGACCGCATCGTGCTGATGAATCGCGGGCGCATCGAGCAGCAGGGGCGGCCGAACGACCTCTACTTCAAGCCGGAGACGGTCTTCAGCGCCGAGTTCATCGGCAGCTCGAACCTCATCTCCGGCACGGTCGAGGAAGGCGCCGACGGGTGGGTGGCGCTGCGCACCGCGGTCGGTCTTCTGCCGGTGCCGATGCCCGACCCATGGGTGAAGGTCGGCGAGCCGGCGGTGCTGCTGGTGCGCCCGGAGAACATCCGGCTCACCGACGGCACCGAGGCGATCGGCGTGCCCGGCCGCATCGAGGATTCGATCCTGCTCGGCGGTGTCGTGCGCCACTTCGTGCGCTGCGCCGACGGTTCGACGCTGATCGTCCAGGAGCTCAACGAGCCGGGCCGCGCGTCCGCGCAGCGCGGCGAGGAGGTCCGCGCCGGCTGGCTGCCGGCACACGGTCGCCTGCTGCCGCCGCCCGCCGATTGAGGGGCGGACCGGCCGATCCATCCAGACGAGAAAAGCACGAGGAGCATGCCCATGACCAAGACGACTTTCTCGACCTCGCGGCGCGGCATCCTGCGCGGCGGCGCAGCCCTCGCCGGCCTGATCGCCGCCCCGGCTGTGTTCACCGGCCGGGCGCGCGCGGCCGACACCACGCTCACCGTCACCTCCTGGGGTGGCGACTACCACAAGTCGGTGCGCGAGGTTTTCGCCGACCCCTTCACCAAGGAGACCGGCATCCCGGTGACGCTGGTCGACAACGGCGACATGGCCAAGGTGAAGGCGCAGGTGCAGAGCGGCGCGGTGCAGTGGGACGTTATCGACGCCCCGGCCGCCTTCGCCACCTCCGGCGCGCGCGACAAGCTCTGGGAAGAGCTCGACATGTCGATCGTCAAGCCGGGCGCGCTCGTGCAGAAGCCGGCGCCGACCTACATGCCGATGTATCTCTACAGCGGTGGCCTGTTGTGGGACGACAAGCGCACGCCGGACGGCAAGCACCCGATCGACTTCGCCGGCTTCTATGATTTCGAGAAGTTTCCCGGCCGCCGCGTGATGCGCGCGCTCGCCTCCGAGACGCTGGAAGTGGCGCTGGTCGCCGACGGCGTGGCGCCGAAGGATCTCTATCCGCTCGACGTCGAGCGCGCCTTCCGCGCCCTCGACCGAATGAAGCCGCACGTCTCCAAATGGGCGGCGACGACGCCGGACCAGGTGAACGCGGTCGTCCAGAACGAGGCCGACTTCTCCTACAGCTACTTCAACCGGGTGAAGTCGGCACAGAAGGCCGGCGCGCCGCTCGCCTTCTCGTTCGAGCAGACCGTCAACTCGCTCGACTACTTCGCTGTGCCGAAGGGCACGAAGAACAAGGAAGCGGCGATGCGCTTCATCGACTTCTGCCTGAAGCCCGACCGGCAGGTCGCCTGGGCGGTGCGCGGCTACTATCTTCCGAACAGCGTCGCGGCGATGGACGAGGTGAAGGCCTCGCCCTCGAAGGAGTTCCTGCCCGACCTCGGCAACGGCAGGAACGTCATCGTCGATGCCGACTGGTGGAGCGACAACTACACGAAAGTGCAGAAGCGCTACGCCGAGTGGATGATCACCTGAGCGACCGTCCCGCTCGACCCGCTCCGGCGATGCCGGAGCGGGCCGCCGCCGCGACGTCAGCCCGCCGTTGGTCCGCATGCACGACGCCTGCCTCGCCGAACTGAAGTCGATCGTCGGGTCGCGCTACGTCGTCACCGACGCCGTCGACGCCGAGCCGTTCCTCACCGATCACCGGGGCCGCTATCACGGCACGGCGCTCGCGGTGGTGCGGCCGGCGGCGACCGAGGAGATTTCGCGCGTCGTGAAAGCCTGCGCGAGCCGCGGGGTCGC
>JAEZCD010000214.1 GCA_023430145.1 Pseudomonadota bacterium | reverse complement strand
GCCCGGAGCTCGGCGGCGGCGCGCGCGCCCGTGTACCGCTTGCGGCCCAGCGCGCGGGCGACGCCGAGCCGGCGGAGCCGGGCGGCATTGTCGTTCTGGTCGCCGAAGAAGGGCACCACGAGCTGCGGCTTGCCGGCGCGCAGCGCCTGTGCCGTCGTACCGACGCCGCCATGGTGGACGATCGCCGCCGCCGCCGGGAACAGGGCCGAGTGCGGCACGTAGCCTGCGACGAAGACGTCCGGCCCCACGCCCCCCCGCAGCCGGGCGATGTCGCCCTCCGCCGCGAGCAGGACGGCGCGGCGGCCGAGCGCCCGCGTCGCCTCGATGCTGGCGCGGAAGAAGCGCTCGCCCTCCAGCACCGCGAAGCTGCCGAGCGTGAAAACGACCGGCGGCGCGCCGGCGGCGAGAAAGGCTTCAAGTTCCGGGTCCTGCGCGACGTCGCCATTGCGGTCGTAGAACGAGGAGCCGACGATCGCCGAGCGGCGCGGATAGTCCGGATGCACCCGGGCGAGCAGCGGCGAGAACAGGCCGATGGTGGCGACCGCCGAGCCGTCCTCGAGGAACGGCACCGCTGCCGTGGGCGGCAAGCCGAGGCGCTTGCGGAACGCCCCTGCGCGGCGCGTGTAGACCGCGGTGCCGAGCTTCACGGCCTTCAGCGCCGCCCGGTTGAAGGCGACCGCGAGGGCCGAGCGCGGCTCGTCGATCAGCCGCACCGGGCCGATGCGCGGCGGATCCCAGGCCGACAGCAGCAGCGCCGGCGACAGCACGAGATTGACCTGCGGCACGCCGCGCATCTCGGCCGCGAGCTTGGCGCCGACCGACAGCGGATGGGTGATCACGAGCGCGGCGTCCTCGATCGCCGCCAGCGAGTCGGAAAAGCTCGCCTCGAGGAAGGGCAGCAGCACCTGGCTGAGCAGGAAACCGTCGCCGCGCATCAGCCGGCCGACGAGCTGCGGCATGTCCATGCCGAGGCGGGCGACCATGTCGCTCTCGTCCGGGCGGATGGGGAAGAAGCCGAGGCCCTCGGCCTCGATCTTGCCGCGATAGACGGCCGAGGTGGCGACGACCGGCTCGAAGCCGCGCTCGCGCAGCGCCCCGGCGAGGGCGAGGAAGGGGTAGAGATCGCCGAGCGATCCGATCGTGCAGAGGACGACTTTCCGGCTCATCGCATTCCAAGTCCGAGATCGGGACACCGCCGCGGATCACGATCCGGTGCGCATCCGGGCTGCAAGAGCCGGGCCATCTTCGCCCTCCGGCCGACTACTTGCTGGAGCCCACGCGGGCGATCATCGTCGCCATCGCCTCGGGATGCACGGGCGCGACGACGATGCGGCCGCCGCAGCCGCCGCTCGGCCGCAGCACGGCGCTGACGACGCCCCAGATGCGCCCGTCCGCCGAGGCGACCGGGCCGCCCGAATCGCCGACGCAGGCGCGTGCCCGCGAGGCGCTGCCGAAGGCGATCTTCGGCGTCCCGGCGGTGAAGCGCACCGTGTCGAGCGATGCGACCTTGAGGGTCCCGGAACGGGCCTTCGGCCCGGCCCCCGAAAGCCCGGCGGCGGCGAACTTGCTCGGCGCGCCCTCGGCCGTGGCCGGATTGAGCGACAGCCCGACCGGGATGCGGTCGGCCGGCGCCGGCTTGCTGAGGCGCAGCAGGGCGAGGTCGGCGGCGATCTCGCGCTGCCGCGTCTCCGCCTCGCCGGGCTGGTTCTCCCAGCCGCGCCGATAGGCCGGATGCCGCGTCAGCGCGCGCACCGTGACGACCGTCGGGATCGGCGACGATCCCTTGAAGAAGAAGACGCCGATTCGCTCCGGCCCGGTCACCTCCTCGAGGCAGTGGCCGGCCGTGAGGACGAGGTCGCGGGCGATCAGCACGCCCGTGCATTCGCGCACCCGGACGCGGCCGTTGCGGGCCGGGCCGATCGACTGGATCGACACGACGGCGCGCGCCAGGGGGTCGGCGGCGCGGGCGGGCGTGCCGCCCTCGAGGGCCGCGGCGGGAAGCTGGAGCAGCGCCGCGGAGAGGCCGAATGCGGTAGCCGAGGCAAGCTGAACGCGAACGTTGCGCATCGGCCACGAACCCTTTCTTAACCGTCGATCAACCATGAACGGAGCCTACGGGGCCGACGGGGCGCCGCAGTTTGGACAAATTGGCTTGCGTACAACCGGGCCGGCTTTCCCCGGGCTGGCGGGCATGTCCCCGGGTCGAAGGACCGGCGTCAGCTGTCAGGCGAGTCGAGCGTGGAGCGGCGTTTGCGACAGGCGCGGTCAGCCGAGAGACGATTTGCATGAGTTCTGCTGACCTCTCCCTCTGGGGCTTGTTCTTCCAAGCGCACTTCGTCGTCAAGGTCGTCATGCTCGGCCTGATCGCCGCGTCGATCTGGTGCTGGGCGATAGTGATCGACAAGACACTCCTCTACAGCCGTTCGCGCGCGCACATGGATCGCTTCGAGAAGGTGTTCTGGTCGGGCCAGAGCCTCGAGGAACTCTATCGGACGCTGGCCAACGGACGGAACACCTCGATGGCGGCGCTGTTCGTCGCCGCCATGCGCGAGTGGAAGCGCTCCTTCGAGGGCGGCGCCCGCTCGCTGGCCGGCCTGCAGCAGCGCATCGACAAGGTGCTCGACGTCTCGATCGCCCGCGAGGTCGAGCGGCTCGAGCGCAGGCTCCTGGTGCTCGCCACGGTCGGCTCGGCCGGCCCCTTCATCGGCCTGTTCGGCACCGTCTGGGGCATCATGACGAGCTTCCAGTCGATCGCGGCGTCCAAGAACACCAGTCTCGCGGTGGTCGCGCCGGGCATCGCCGAGGCGCTGTTCGCGACCGCCATCGGCCTTCTGGCCGCCATTCCGGCGACGATCTTCTACAACAAGTTCGCGACCGAGGTCAGCCGCCAGACCGTGCGCCTCGAGGGCTTCGCCGACGAGTTCTCGGCCATCCTGTCGCGCCAGATCGACGAGCGGAGCTGAGCGGTGGCCGGCGGCTTCGCCATGGGCGGCAGCGGCGGCGGACGGCGGGGCAGAGGCCGCGGCCGCAGCCGCATCATGAGCGAGATCAACGTCACGCCGCTCGTCGACGTGATGCTGGTGCTCTTGATCATCTTCATGATCTCGGCGCCGCTCTTGACCGTCGGCGTGCCGATCGACCTGCCGCAGAGCGAGGCCAAGGCGCTCAACGAGGAGCGCGAGCCGCTGACCATCTCGGTCAACAACAAGGGCGAGATCTTTCTCCAGGACACTCCCGTTCAACTCGACGAGATCGTGCCGCGCCTCATTGCGATCACGAAGGCCGGCTACGAGGAGCGCATCTACGTCAGGGGCGACCGCAACGTGAACTACGGCCAGGTCATGAAGGTGATGGGCACCCTTTCGGGGGCCGGCTTCCGCCGGGTCGCGCTCGTCACCGAGATCGAGCAGGGAGCGTGAGCGCGCGCGCATGCAGCCCGGCCTCGTCGTCTCCTCCGGCATGCACGCAGCGCTGCTGACCATGATGCTGGTCGGCATCTGGTCGCCGCGCCCGTTCGAGGCCGGCGTGACCGAATCGCTGCCGATCGAGCTGATCACGCCCGAGGAATACGACCAGCTGACCAAGGGTTCCAAGACCTCCAAGGAGATCGACAAGCCGCGCGTGCGCGCCGTCTCGCTGTCGGATGCCGAGGCCGAGGACAAGCCGGACCTGAAGGAGGCCAAGCAGGAGGTGACGCCGCCGCCGCCCGCCGAGCAGCCGAAGCCGGAGGTCGCCGAGCCCGTGCCGCCGCCCAAGCCCGTCAAGGCCGAGGCCGAGCCACCCAAGGAGCCCGAGAAGCCGAAGCCCCCGGAGCCTAAGGCCGAGCCGAAGGTCGAGCCGAAGCCGGAGCCGGTCGTCGCCAAGGCTCCCGAGCCGAAGCCCGAACCCAAGCTCGAGCCGAAACCGGAGCCGAAGCCCGAACCGAAGAAGGTCGAGGCCAAGCCGATTCCGAAGCCCCCGGTCAAGGAGCCGCCGCCGCCGAAGGAGGTCGCCAAGCCGGCGCCGCCGAAGCCCGAGCGGACCTTCGATCAGAACAAGATCGCCGCGCTGCTCGACAAGCGCGAGCCGGTGCGCACGGCCTCGGCGGCGCGCGAGATCGCCGCCACCACCACCGCCGGCATTCCGCGCGGCACCGCGACGCGGCTGTCGATCTCCGAGCGCTCGGCCATCGACAGCGCCGTGCGCGAGCAGATCTCCCCCTGCTGGAACCCGCCGATCGGCGCCGCCGGGGCCGAGGAGATGCGCGTCACCGTGCGCTTCCAGCTCAATACCGACGGCACGCTCAGTGGCGGCCCGGCGGTGGTCGACTGGGGCAGCGCGGCCGGCTTTCAGGCCGCGGCCGACAGTGCCATGCGGGCGGTGCGCCGCTGCTCGCCGCTGAGGCTGCCGGCGCAGGCCTACGAGTATTGGCGCGACGTGCAGATCACCTTCGACCCGCGCGACATGCTCGGCGGATGAGCGCTCCCCTCTCCCTTCCTGGCCGGACCGTCCCCATGCCGAAAGTGCGGGCGACCGCCGCCCTCCTCGCCGCTCTCGTCGTCGGCTTCCTCGCCACCGACTGCCTCGTCGGCCGCGCCCGCGCCGTCGTCTCGATCGACATCACGCAAGGCACGGTGCAGCCGCTGCCGATCGCCATCCCCGACTTCACCGGCGATCCGGAGATCGCCCGCCAGATCTCGACCATCGTCGAGGCGGATCTGAAGCGCTCGGGCCTGTTCGCGCCGATCGACAAGAAGGCCTTCATCGAACAGATCGGCAATATCGACGTGCCGCCGCGCTTCGGCGACTGGCGGATCATCAACGCCCAGGCGCTGGTCACCGGCCGCTCGGTCCGGCAGCCGGACGGCCGGCTGAAGACCGAGTTCCGGCTCTGGGACGTGTTCGGCGGCCAGCAGATGACCGGCCACCAATACGTCACCGGCACCGACAACATCCGCCGCGTCGCGCACCTCATCGCCGATGCCATCTACGAGCGCATCACCGGCGAGAAGGGCTATTTCGACACCCGCGTCGTCTATGTCGACGAGAGCGGCCCCAAGGAGCGCCGCATCAAGCGCCTCGCCATCATGGACCAGGACGGCGCCAACGTCCGCTTTCTCACCCGCGGCGACGACCTCGTGCTGACGCCGCGCTTCTCGCCGACGAGCCAGGAAATCACCTACATGTCCTTCGGCCGCAGCGAACCGCGCGTCTATTTGCTCAACATCGAGACCGGCCAGCGCGAGATCGTCGGCAATTTTCCGGGCATGACCTTCAGCCCGCGCTTCTCGCCTGACGGGCAGCGCATCGTCATGAGCCTGCAGCAGGGCGGCGATTCCAACATCTACGTCATGGATCTGCGCTCGCGCAGGACCACCCGACTGACCGAGGGGGCGGCGATCGACACCGCTCCCTCCTATTCGCCGGACGGGCGGCAGATCGTCTTCGAGAGCGACCGCGGCGGCCAGCAGCAGATCTACGTCATGAATTCCGACGGCTCCGGCGTGCGGCGCATCAGCTTCGGCGACGGCCGCTACTCGACGCCGGTCTGGTCGCCGCGCGGCGACCTCATCGCCTTCACCAAGCAGAGCCAGGGCAAGTTCGCCATCGGCATCATGCGCCCCGACGGCTCGGGCGAGCGCATCCTCACCGAGGGCTATCACAACGAGGGGCCGACCTGGGCCCCCAACGGCCGCGTGCTGATGTTCTTCCGCGAGCAGGGCGCCGGGCCGAACCTCTTCAGCATCGACCTCACCGGATACAATGAGCAGCGGGTGCCGACGCCGGCCTTCGGCTCCGATCCGGCCTGGTCGCCGCTCTTGAACTAGCGGGGCCGCAGCGGCCGATCCGAAACGATCGGATCGTGTGTCGCGCATGGCCTGGACACGGGGACGGACCGATGAAAGATCTCTACGCGTCGGGCACGCAACCTGCCCTTAACCACGAGTCGGCTATCGCATCGGCTTCCGGTGTTAGTGGTAACAAGGAGTTGCCGGGGATGGTTTTCCGATCTGGCCTATTGCCGTTCGGCCGCGCCGCGGCCGTGCTTGCCGCAGTGCTGGCGCTCGCCGCCTGCTCGTCCGTCCCCAATGCCCAGCAGGACGCCAGCGCCTTCGGCGCGGGAGGCCCCGGCGTGCCCGGCAGCCAGCAGGATTTCGTCGTCAACGTCGGCGATCGCGTGTTCTTCGAGGAAGACCAGTCCGACCTCTCCGGCCAGGCGCGGCAGACGCTCGACAAGCAGGCGACCTGGCTGCGGCAATATGCCCGCTATCCGGTGACCATCGAGGGCCATGCCGACGAGCGCGGCACGCGTGAGTACAACCTCGCCCTCGGCGCCCGCCGCGCCCAGTCGACGCGCGACTATCTCATCGCCCGCGGCGTCGACGGCGCGCGCATACGCACCGTCTCGTTCGGCAAGGAGCGCCCGGTGGCGGTCTGCAGCGACATCAGCTGCTGGTCCCAGAACCGCCGCGCCGTCACGGTGCTGGGCGGCCCGGCGAGCTGATCCTTGGCGCCCGTGGCGAAGCGTCGCCGCGGGCCTCACTTTGGCCGAACTGAGGCGATAGGCGCGGACAGGCTTTTCCTGCGAGCCGGTGCGCACTGACATGACGATGACGTTCCCGATGCGGCCGCTGGCGGCCGTGCTGCTGTGCCTCGCCGTGCCCTCCACGGCGAGCGCCTTCATCTTCGGCGACCGCGACGAGGATCGCCGGCGCCCGATGGCGGTTCCGGCGCAGATGTCGGGCGCCGACGCGGCGGTGCGCATTCAACAGCTCGAGGGCCAGATGCGCGGCCTCAACGGCCGCATCGAGCAGCTCGAGTTCCAGCTCCGGCGCATGGAGGACCAGCTCAAGCGCTTCCAGGGCGACGTCGATTTCCGCTTCCAGGAGATGCAGGGCGGCGGCGGTGGTGCGCGCCCGGCGGCGCGTCCCGCCCCGCCG
>JAEZCD010000189.1 GCA_023430145.1 Pseudomonadota bacterium | reverse complement strand
GGATGACCACCCGGAGCGCGACACCGTCCCGGTTCAGGACACTCCGTGCCCTTTCGGGATCGTCCGCCTCAGTGCTCCATCGACCGCCGCATGCGCCAAGCGCCGCCTTCGTCCTGTTCGAGATACTCCTCGACGTCGGGGTGGCGGATCGGCTCGCCGGAGGTGTCGAGCGTCAGGTTCTGCTCCGACACGTAGGCGACGTATTCGCTCTCCTCGTTCTCGGCGAGCAGGTGGTAGAAGGGCTGGTCCTTGACCGGACGGATCTCCTCGGGGATCGACAGCCACCAGTCCTCGGTGTTCGAGAAGATCGGATCGACGTCGAAGACGATGCCGCGGAACGGATACACGCGGTGGCGGACGATCTCGCCGATCTTGAACTTGGCCGTTCTCGGCTTTGCGTGTTCGTGCACTGTGCTGCTTTCGGGAGTTCGGTTCGGGCCGACGCACAGGTGTGCCTTCGACCGCGGCATGCAAATCTAGTGCAAGCTCAAGCCGGCCGAGCGCGTTCTCCTGTCGCAGGCGCGGCCGGGCCTTCTACGCCGCTGCCGGTCCGCGGGCAACCTGCAGCGAGCGCCGCTCGCGGAAAAACACGCGACTGTGTAAGCTCTTTGGGCCGATCGCTGCGGCAGCGGATTCGGCCGAAAGGCGGCTCATGCACTGGATCGACGAAGGCCTCGTCATCGGCGTGCGCATGCACGGCGAGGCGAGCGTCATCGTGGAGCTTCTCACCGACGCGCACGGCCGCCATCTCGGCATCGTCCGCGGCGGCCGCTCGCGCCGCATGCGCCCGGTGCTGCAGCTCGGCAACCGCGTCCGCGCCGCCTGGAGCGCCCGCCTGGAGGAGCATCTCGGCAACTACGCCGTCGAGCCGCTCGCCTCGCGCGCGGGTGCGCTGATGGCCGCTCCGGCCGGGCTCTACGGCATCACCTATCTCGCCGCGCTCGCCCGCCTCTTGCCGGAGCGCGACCCGCATGCCGAGATCGCCGCCGCCGCCGAAGTGGTCGCCCAGCACCTCGCCGATGGCGACATCGGGCCCGCCTTGCTCGCCCGCTTCGAGCTTCGCCTCCTCGCCGAGCTCGGCTTCGGGCTCGATCTTTTGGCCTGCGCGGCGACCGGCCGCCGCGAAGAGCTGATCTGGGTGTCGCCGCGCTCGGGCCGCGCCGTCAGCCGCGAGGCCGGGCTTCCCTGGGCGGACCGGCTGCTGCCGCTGCCGCCCTTCCTGCTCGCGGTCGACGAGGACGCCCCGCCCTCGGAGGCGGAGGTCGACGCCGCCTTCCGGCTGACCGGCTACTTCCTCGCCCGCGACGTGCTCGAGCCGCGCGGCCTGATGCTGCCGGACGAGCGCCGCGCCTATCTCGCCGCCGCGCGCGCGCTCGCCGCCTGACCGGTCAGGCGAGCGGCGACAGCACGCCCGGGCTGCTGCGGCCGGCCGCCCAGCGGTGCTGCAGGAACAGCATCGTCAGGCCGATGAGCGGCACCAGAATGTCGCTGTAGAGGATCACGCCGGCATTGCCGGGCGCGAGATTGCCGGCCGTGACGATGTCCCAGACATGCACGCCGGCCGCCCCGAGCAAGAAGCAGGACGGCCCGACGATGGCCGCCGTCCTGAGGCCGAAGCTGCCCTTGAAGGCAAGCACGCCGACGAGCCCGAAGCCGAAGCTGGCGAAGCCCACCTCGAGCTGGAAGGGGTTGTCCGGCCAGCCGATCAGCTCCGCCGTCATCTCGTGGAAAACGGTGTGCGCGACGCCGTTGTAGAGGTAGGCGACGCCGATCGAGAACAGCAGGAACCAGGAGAACAGCGCCTCCAGCACGAGGTCGCGCGACCAGGGCCGCGGGCGCCGCAGCAGCGTGATCGCCGAGGCGATCAGCCCGACGACGAAGAAGGTCAGGGTGAAGTTGCCGAGGACGAAGGCGACGGCGTGGGCCACGGTCCTTTTCTCCAGGATGCTGTTGCTGTGGCGAGGCGGGGCGTAGAGGGCGGGAGCGTGCCTGATTGGGAAATCGAGACGCTCGATCACCGCGTGGATCGTGAGATCGAGGAGCTCACCCTCCCTTTGTGCGCCGCTCTCGCCCGCATATCCGCTCTGATCAAGGCGGTCGGGCTCGAACGTATACGGGAGCCCTACCTGAAACACGTCGAGGGCCCGATTTGGGAGATGCGTCCGTCCACCCGCGGACTGGACGCCCGGGCCTTCTACGTGACGCGCGTCGGCCGACGGGTTATCATCCTGCGCGTCTTCGAAAAGAAGTCGCAGGCGACGCCTCGCCGTGAACTCGAGCTGGCCCGTCAGCGCCTCAAAGAGTTGAATGAGCGACTGCTCCCACGATGACCAAGATCTCCGAACTTCATAAGCGGTGGTCCGCGGATCCTGAATATCGTAAAGCCTACGACGAACTCGCCGATGAGTTTTCGAAAGCGGCGGAAGAGTTCACAGGCGGCATGGAGCCTACTCTCTACTTCGTCGTGTTCCGAAGCGCTGACGATAGATTTCGGTGGCGAGCTTCGACGCCGGATGGGCGCGACATCGCTCAATCGACAGAGTCCTATGTGTCAGCAGATGAAGCATTGGCCGCGATCGACCTATTCCGAGCAAGCGTTCCCGGTGCTGCTGTGGACGCTGCGGCGTAGAGGCCTCTTGGCTGATGCAAACGGCAAAGGAAGGCCAGCTCGCCAGCAGAATATACTAGCCTATCCCGAATGTCCCCGCCAGTGTCGGACGACGGGGGTGCCAGAAGAACAATGAGGGGAGGACAGGGCATGCCTGAGAAACTTCACCCGAGCATCGACAATGGGCTGCCCGAGGAGAGCCCGAGCTTTGCCGGCGGCACGCTGGTCTGCGCCTGCGCGAGCCGGCCGGTGAAGGTCGCCATCAAGGGCCAGATCGTCCACAACCACGCCTGCGGCTGCACGAAGTGCTGGAAGCCGCAGGGGGCGATCTTCTCGGTCGTCGCCGTCGCGCCGCACGAGAACGTCACCGTTCTCGAGAACGGCGACAAGCTGAAGGTGGTCGATCCGAGCGCCCTCATCCAGCGGCACGCCTGCACCGAATGCGGCGTGCACATGTACGGCCCGGTCGAGCGCGACCACCCGTTCAAGGGCCTCGACTTCGTCCATCCGGAGCGCTTTGAGGAGAGCGGCTGGTCGCCGCCGGGCTTCGCCGCCTTCGTCTCCTCGGTGATCGAAGCCGGCGTCGACCCGGGCCGCATGGCCGGCATCCGCGGGCGGCTGAAGGAGCTCGGGCTCGAGCCCTACGACTGCCTCAGTCCGCCGCTGATGGACTACATCGCCACCTGGACGGCGAAAAAGTCGGGCGCGCTGGCGGCTCGAGCATAGCTCGTCATTGCGCCCTCTTCGCCCTCGCTGGGGGTAGAGGGCGAACTACCTGACCGCCGCCCGAAGCGAGGCCAAAGCCGGATAGATGCTCCTGCGACGGAGGGCCACCGCTGTGGCGACCTCCGACGTCGCGCCGGGCGTGGCCATGCCTCCCTTGACAGGACGATGGTCCAAACTCGCGCGTCATCGGCACCAGCGGTCGGAGGGCGTCGTGCAGATATCGGTCACGGAGGCGCCGAGGCCGGCGGATCAGCGGCGGACCGGCGCTCGCCAGGTCCGCTATCTCGAGGCGGTGCGCCGCAGCTGGAAGAGAGGCTTGTCACGGTTCGGAGCCTGATGAAGCTTGAGATTCTTGCCCGCGAATTCCTTCCTTTTGAGCTGCTCGTCGATCTCTTTCGCGAGTCTGGCTGTAGAGACGACCTGGCCGGTGCGCGCGACGTTTTCCAGCGCTCGCGCGAACGCCCATGACATCACGCCCCGGGTCTTGCCGTCCACCTCGACCTCGGAAGCATTATGGCCGGTGGCTGTCGTCATCGCGGTGATGAAGCTATCCGCATCAGGGGACTGCGGTCTGAAAAGATGAAATCCGAAGTTCGTATCCGCAATTATCAATACATTTGCCTTCTTATAGATCGCAAACTCGATCAGCCTCGAGAAATCGAGGTATGAGATAAATTTCGTCTTGCCGTTGTCGTCGGGTGAATACCTACCAAAAATTATCGATGTGGCCCCAGACTCACCGATATCATTATGGTATGCGTGTCCCGAGTAGTGTAGGACGATCAGATCATTCTCGGTGGCGGAATCGACTAGCGCGGACCACTCGCGCTCCAGGGCAGCCCCCGAGGCGTCGTAGTCGATCAGTCGTTTGACACGGAAGCCGAGTGCCGAAAGCGTTTTATCGATGTCTTCGGCATCGTTCACGGCACCTCGCAGATCTTCCGCATGATTGTTCAAGTCGTACTTGTTTATCCCGATCGTCAGCGCGAACAAGCGCCGCTCGAGCAGGCCGAGCCGCTCCCGCGCCTGCTCGACATTACGTCCCTTCGGGTGCCTGTCGAGATAGGCACGCAAGGCATCCGGGCTCCTTTCGTCTTCGGCGGCCTTGAACGCGCGGTCGTCGTCGCGCCGGTCGAGGAGATCGAGGATCTCGGCGGCCCGTGCGTCGGAGGGGTGGCTCCGCACGAAGCCGAGGAGCGCCGCATCGCTACCGTCTCGCATCGCCAGGCGATAGCCGATGTCGGCGGGCGGCCCCGCCGGCGCGTCCGGCGGAGGACGGGAGGCGCTCTGCATCGCCTTGAGAACCGGCTTTCCCTCGGTGCGGTCGAAATAGTCGGGAAACTGGGCGTGGCCGACGGTGGCGGCGAGGCGGCGGACTTCGCCCTGCGTCGCCTTGGCGATGTCCTGCAAGGAAAGGCCGGGCGTTTCGAGGTGCTGCAGCAGCACGCGCGTGAAGATCGAGGTTTTCGCCGTATCGGCGTCGCCGAGCCTGTCGAGCGCTCGCTCACCCGGGCCTGCGGCGAACAGGACGAACTCGCCGACCTCGGGCGTCATCCGGGCGAGACCGCGCGGGGCGCCGATCGAGCGCCCGACGGTGTCGAACGGATTGTCGCGGCACGCGTCGAGGAGGGCGAACACCAGTCGCGTCCCGCGCGCGGCGATCTCGCCGACGAGCTGGCCGGCATCCCGTCCGAAGGCCCGGACGAGGCTCTCCTGGCCGATCGTCGGGACCACCATGTCGGTCGGCAGGAGGAAGTTCCGGCCGGCGATCGCCACCCCGTGGCCCGAGAAATGGAAGGCGACTTCGTCGCCGGGCTCGACCTGCGCCGCGAAGGCGGCGAGCGTCGTCGCGAAGGCGGCGAAGTCGACATTCTCCGCATGCGTCACGGAAAAGCCGAGCCGCTCGAACGCGGCCCTGATCTCGCGAGCATCGGCGACCGCTCGCTCGAGCTTCGGCAGATGCAGATAGTCGTCGTTGCCGATGACGAGCGCGAGACGCTTGGCGAACGCCGGCTGGCCGAGCGCGATGACGCACAGGACTGCGACCAGGGCTCGGATGATCATCTGCACCCCCGCTTCGCCGAATTTGCCACGGCTATCCGCGCCAAGCTGAAGGCAAGGTGAACGGGAGACAATTCACGCCTCGCGGCGCCACGATCCCCCAAGCGAGGGCGGAGGCGCCTCATCGAGCGTATGCCGGGGACGCTCTGCCCGGTCGGCGACGTCGATCAGCCTCGGCGTGGGAGCTCCACCGTCGCCGCGGCGAGCGCGGCAATCCCCTCGCGGCGGCCGGTGAAGCCGAGCTTCTCGCTCGTCGTCGCCTTCACCGAGACGCGTTCGACATCGACCCCGGCGATCTCGGCGAGCCTTTTGCGCATCGCCTCGCGATGCCGGCCGACACGCGGCGCCTCGCAGACGATGGTCGTGTCGAGATGGATGATGCGGCCGCCGCGCGCGACGACCCGAGCCACGGCATCCTCCAGGAACCGGGCCGAGGCGGCGCCCTTCCACTGCGGGTCGGACGGCGGGAAGTGCGCGCCGATGTCGCCGTCGCCGATCGCCCCGAGGAGGGCGTCGGTCAGCGCATGCAGCGCCACGTCGGCATCGGAGTGGCCGAGGAGGCCGCGCTCGTGCGGCACGGCGAGGCCGCAGAGCATCACGTGGTCGCCGTCGCCGAAGGCGTGGACGTCATAGCCGGTGCCGGTGCGGGTCTCCATCGGCCGGGCGGCGGCGATGCGGCGCTCGGCGGCCAGAATGTCGTCGGCGGTGGTGAGCTTGGAATTCATCGCATCGCCCTCGAAGATCGCCACGTCCATGCCGGCCCAGGCCGCGAGCGCGCCGTCGTCGGTGAAGTCGTCGCGTCCCGCCGCCGCGGCCCGCCGATGGGCGTCGAGCAGGGGAGCGAAACGGAAAGCCTGCGGCGTCTGCACGGCCCGCAGGCGATCGCGCACGAGCGTTCCGAGCCGGCGACCGGCGGCATCGATCTCGGCGATCGTGTCGGCGACCGGCACCCCGGGCACCGCCGCGCCGTGCAGCCGGGCGGCCTCGATCGAGCGCTCGATCAGCGCGCCGGGCAGGAACGGCCGGGCCGCGTCGTGTACCAGCACGATCTCCGGCGGATTCTCGGCCAACGCCTCGAGGCCGGCATGCACCGATCCCTGCCGCGTCGCCGCACCGAAGGCGATCGCGTGGCGATCGGGCAGCGCGCCGAGCGTGCCGAACAGCGCGCCGTCCTCCGCTCCGATCACGGTGACGATGCGGCCGATCGACGGTGCATCGAGAAAGGCTTGCATCGGCCAGGCGAGCACCGGGCGGCCGCCGAGCATCCGGTACTGCTTCGGGGTGCCGGCGGCGGTCTGCGCGCGCAAGCCCCTGCCGGCTGCGACGATGATGGCGGCGACGTCCAGGGCGTTCGATGTCACGTTGGAAAGGACCGGTAGGAGGGCGCCCGCCTCTTACACAGAAGTTATCCTAAGGGCCAAGTCGCCGCAGTCGATAGCGCTTGCTCGGCGCAGCAGTCGCCTATAGTTTAGGCATCATCGCTCCTTGCCTAGAATGTGAGCAGTGCGCGCAAGCTTTCTCCAGATCGGCCTCATAGTGCTGCCCAACCGGGTCGCGCTCGCCCCCATGTCGGGCGTGACGGATGTCGTTTTCCGACGCATCGCCGCGCGGCTCGGGGCCGGCTGGGTCGTCTCCGAGATGGTGGCCGCGAACGGGCTCGCTGCACGCGACAGCGAGTCGCGGCTGCGGGCCGAAGGCAGCGGCCTCGGCATCCACGTCGTGCAGCTCGCCGGGCGCGACCCGCAATGGATCGCCGAGGGCGCCCGCGTCGCCGTCGCCTCGGGTGCGGCGATCGTCGATCTGAACATGGGCTGTCCCGCCAAGAAGGTCGTCGGCGGCTACGGCGGCGCCGCGCTCCTGAAGGATCTGGATCTCGCCGTGCGGCTGGTCGATGCGGCGGTGGGGGCGGTCGACGTCCCCGTCACGGTGAAGATGCGGCTCGGCTGGGGGGAGGGCGATCTCGTCGCCCCGGAGCTCGCCCGCCGAGCGGAGGGCGCCGGTGCGCGGCTGCTCACCGTGCACGGCCGCACGCGCGCCCAGTTCTACACCGGGCGTGCCGACTGGCGGGCGATCCGCAGCGTGGTGGAATCGGTGAAAATCCCGGTGATCGCCAATGGCGACGTGGTGCGCCCGGAGGATGCCGCAGCGATCCTCGATCGTTCCGGCGCCGCCGGCGTCATGATCGGCCGCGGCGCCCAGGGCAAGGCATGGCTGCCCGGGCAGACGGCTCGGTTTCTCGCAACGGGCACCGTGCCCGCTTCACCGTCGCTGTCGACGCAGCTCGATCTCGCACTCGAGCACTATGACGGCCTTCTCGACCTGCTCGGGCCGGCCGTCGGGGTGCGCCATGCGCGAAAGCATCTCGGCTGGTATCTCGACGCCGCCGGCGACACCGCCGGTCGGCCGGCGGAGCCGGCGCTGCGGGCCCGGATTCTCGGCGCCAGCAATCCCTCCGACGTGAGGATCCTCATGGCCGAGGCTTTCGCCGCGCTCCGGCTGAGGCGCGCGGCATGATGGCAGCCGACCGCGTGCTCGCAACCCCGGGCGACCGCCTCGTCAACGCCCTGCCGCTGCCGATCCTGACCATCGGCCGCGACGGCCGCATCCGCCAGGTCAACGACGCCGCCGAGGCGTTCTTCGAGGCGAGCGCGTCGATGCTGACGCGCTCGCACCTCGCCGAGTTCGTCGCCTTCGGGTCGCCGCTGCTGGCGCTGATCGACCAGGTCGCCAAGCGTGGCGCGGCGGTGCGCGAATACCGGGTGCTGATCGGCACGCCGCGCACCGGCGGTCCCGAGCGCATGGTCGACATCTACGTCGCGCCGCTCGGCGAGACCGAGGGCGAGGTGCTGGTGATGCTGCAGGAGCGGTCGATCGCCGACAAGATGGACCGCCAGCTGACGCATCGCAGCGCGGCGCGCTCGGTCAGCGCGCTCGCCGGCATGCTGGCGCACGAGATCAAGAACCCGCTGTCCGGCATTCGCGGCGCCGCGCAGCTGCTCGAGCATTCGGTCGGCGAGGACGACCGCACCCTGACCCGCCTCATCTGCGAGGAGACGGACCGGATCGTGAAGCTCGTCGACCGCATGGAGGTGTTCACCGACGAGCGACCGATCCAGCGCCAGCCGGTCAACATCCACGTCGTGCTCGAGCATGTGCGCCGTCTCGCGCAGAGCGGCTTTGCCCGCCACATCCGCTTCGTCGAGGAGTACGACCCCTCGCTGCCGCCGGTGTTCGCCAACCGCGACCAGCTCGTCCAGGTGTTCCTGAACCTTGTCAAGAACGCCGCCGAAGCCATTGGAAACGCTACCGATGGTGAGATCCAGCTGACCACCGCGTTCCGGCCGGGCGTGCGCCTCAGCGTGCCGGGCTCCTCGACCCGGGTGAGCCTGCCGCTCGAGTTCACGGTCCGCGACAACGGCCCCGGCGTCCCCGAGGACCTCCTGCCGCATTTGTTCGATCCCTTCATGACGACCAAGCCGACCGGAACCGGCCTGGGTCTTGCACTGGTCGCCAAGATCATCGGCGACCACGGCGGCATCATCGAATGCAACTCGCAGCCGCGGCGGACGGTGTTCCGCGTGTTGCTGCCGGTGTTCACGGGCGAGCCAGGCCCGACGAGCCACCATATCGAGGACAACCATGCCTGAGGCCAACATCATCGTCGCCGACGACGACGCGGCGATCCGCACCGTGTTGAGCCAAGCCCTCGGCCGCGCCGGCTACCAGGTGCGGTCGACCGGAAATGCCGCGACGCTCTGGCGCTGGGTGGCGCAGGGGGAGGGCGACCTCGTCATCACCGACGTGGTGATGCCCGACGAGAACGCCTTCGACCTCTTGCCGCGCATCAAGAAAATCCGGCCCGATCTGCCGGTCATCGTCATGAGCGCGCAGAACACGTTCATGACCGCCATCCGCGCCTCCGAGCGCGGCGCCTACGAGTACCTGCCGAAGCCGTTCGACCTCAAGGAGCTGGTCGCCATCGTCGGCCGGGCGGTGACCGAGCCCAAGGAGCGGGCCGAGAGCGGCCGGCTGCCGGACGCCGATTCGATCCCGCTCGTCGGCCGCTCGCCGGCCATGCAGGACATCTACCGGGTGCTCGCGCGGCTGATGCAGACCGACCTCACGGTGATGATCACGGGCGAATCGGGCACCGGCAAGGAGCTCGTCGCCCGGGCCTTGCACGACTACGGCAAGCGGCGGCACGGGCCCTTCGTCGCCATCAACATGGCGGCGATCCCGCGCGAGCTGATCGAATCGGAGCTCTTCGGCCACGAGCGCGGCGCCTTCACCGGCGCCCAGGCGCGCTCCATGGGCCGATTCGAGCAGGCCGAGGGCGGCACGCTGTTCCTCGACGAGATCGGCGACATGCCGATGGAGGCGCAGACGCGCCTCCTGCGCGTCCTGCAGCAGGGCGAGTACACCACCGTCGGTGGCCGCACGGCGATCAAGACCGACGTGCGCATCGTCGCCGCCACCAACAAGGATCTGCGCGGGCTGATCCAGGGCGGCCTCTTCCGCGAGGACCTGTTCTTCCGCCTCAACGTGGTTCCGATCCGCCTGCCACCCTTGCGCGAGCGCACCGAGGACATTCCAGACCTCGTCCGTCACTTCCTCGGCAATGCCGAGCGCGAGGGCCTGCCGGCCAAGCAGCTCGAGGTCGCCGCCGTCGAGCGCCTCAAGCGGCACCGCTGGCCCGGAAACATCCGCGAGCTCGAGAACCTCATCCAGCGTCTCGCCGCGCTCTACCCGCAAGAGATCGTCACGGTCGGCGTGATCGAGGCCGAGCTGGCGCAGCCGCCGATCGCCGGCGCCGACGATCCCGGCGGCCCCGCGCCGTCGCTAGAGGCGGCCGTCGAGCGGCATCTCACGGGCTATTTCGGCGAGCTCGGCGACCGCTCGCCGCCGCCCGGCCTCTACCAGCGCATCCTGCGCGAGGTGGAGACGCCGCTGATTGGCGCCGTCCTCGCCTCGACGCGGGGGAATCAGATCAAGGCGGCCGAGATTCTCGGCCTCAACCGCAACACGTTGCGCAAGAAGATCCGCGATCTCGACATCCAGGTGATCCGCTCGCTCCGCGCTCCCTGAGGACAACTCCGCTTCCTGCGGGGCGCGCCCCGATTCTGTCGCATTCCAACAACACTGTGCCCCCCCTGCATCAGGGGTGAGAGGGCGCGGCGGGGCCCCTCTCGCAGCAGCGGGAAGGGCAGAATCGGGCGATGAGCGCCGAAGCGAGCTTGGCTGCGGCCGAGATTCCGGACGGCCGCGAAAGGCGCGGGCCGGGCGTTCTCGGCCCGATCGGCGTCGGACTCGCGCTGCTGTCGGCTCTCGCCACCTTCCTCATCCTCGCCGGCCTGACGCCTGTCGAGCCGACGCAGACGATCGTCGTCACGACCCTCGTCGTGAACGTCGTCTTCGTCTGCATCCTTCTGTCGATCATCGGCTGGGAGATCGCCCGCCTCGTCAAGGCTCGCCGGCGCGGGACTGCCGGGGCGCAGATACACAGCCGCATCGTCGGCCTGTTCAGCATCATCGCTGCGGCGCCCGCCTTCCTGCTCGCCATCGTCGCCTCGATCACTATCGACCGCGGCCTCGACAGCTGGTTCTCGGAGCGGGCGCGGGCGATCGTCGACAACTCGCTCGTCGTCGCCAGGGCCTATCTCGACGAGCACGCCCGCTCGATCCGCGGCGACATCCTGGCGATGGCGGCCGACCTCAACCGGGCGAAGCAGATCTACGACAGCGACCGGCCGCAGTTCCGGCAGCTGTTCATCGCCCAGGCGGCGATCCGCACCGTGCCGCGAGCCGTCCTCTTGCGGCCCGACATGACGATCGTAGAGCAGTTCACGGCCAATGTCGGCCGCAGCTTCCCGATGCCGCCGCAGCCGGACGTCGCGGCGGCCGAGGCCGAGGAGCCGATCCTGCTCGCGCCCGGCAGCTCCAACGCGATCGGCGCCATATTGAAGCTCGGCGCCTATGACGATCTCGTGCTGTTCGTCGTGCGCGCCGTCGATCCGCGCGCGAACCAGTATCTGCAGCTGACCGAGCAGGGCGTCGCCGAATACCGCATGCTGGCGGCGCGGCGGGTCGGCGTGCAGGCCGCCTTCGCGCTGATGTACACGGTGATCGCGCTGACGCTGCTCTTGGCGGCGATCTGGCTCGGCCTGTCCTTCGCCAGCCGGCTCGTGGCGCCGATCCGACGGCTGATCACCGCCGCCGACCAGGTGGCGCTCGGCAATCTCTACGTGCAGGTGCCGGTGCGGCGCGGGGAGGGCGATCTGGCCGGCTTCGCCGAGACCTTCAACAAGATGACCGCGCAGCTGCGCTCGCAGCGCAACGCGCTGATGGAGGCCAACGAGCAGCTCGACACCCGCCGGCTGTTCACCGAGGCGGTGCTGGCGGGCGTCAGCGCCGCCGTGGTCGGCATCGACGAGGCGGGCCGCGTCACTCTCCTGAACCGCACCGCCGAGCGGTTCCTCGGCGTGACCGAGAGCGAGATCCTGCGCCGGCCGCTCGCCGAGGCGGTGCCCGAGCTCGCCGACCTCGTCGCCGAGGCGCTCGGCGGCACCCCGCGGCTCGTGCAAGGCCAGGTGACGCTCACCCGCCAGGGCCGCGAGCGCAACCTCAACGTCCGCGTCACCACGGAGCTGTCGCCGGAGGACAACCGCGGCTTCGTCGTCACCTTCGACGACATCACCGATCTCGTCACCGCGCAGCGCAGCTCCGCCTGGGCCGACGTCGCCCGCCGCATCGCGCACGAGATCAAGAACCCGCTGACGCCGATCCAGCTGTCGGCCGAGCGCATCCGCCGCCGAGTCTCCAAGCTGCTGGAGGCCGAGCCGGCCGGTCGCGAGGTCGTCGAGCAGTGCACCGACACGATCGTCCGCCAGGTCGAGACGATCCAGCACATGGTCAACGAGTTCTCGTCCTTCGCCCGCATGCCGAAGCCGGCGATCACCGAGGACAACCTCGCCGACATGGCGCGCAAGGTGGTGCTCGACATGCGCGTCGGCTATCCGGACCTCGAGATCGACTTCTCGGCGCCGGACGAGCCGGTGATGGCCGTGTTCGACCGCCGGCTGCTGTCGCAGGCGCTCGGCAACATCATCAAGAACGCCACCGAGGCCGTCTCGGCGATGCCGGACGAGGAGCGCGGACCGGGGCGGATCGACGTCGTGCTGCGCCGGCTGCCGGAGCGGATCGAGATCGACGTCATCGACAACGGCCCGGGCTTCCCGAAGAAGGACCGGCAGCGGCTGCTCGAGCCCTACATGACGACGCGCGAGAAGGGCACCGGGCTAGGCCTCGCCATCGTCGGCAAGATTCTGGAGGAGCACGGCGGGGGGGTCGAGCTCCTCGACGCACCGGCGGTCGCCGAAGGCGGCCACGGCGCGCTCGTCCGGCTCTTTCTGCCGGTCGTCCGCACGCCGGCCGCCGCCGCGGCCGGCGCATCTGTCCCCGCAACCCTCTGACCAAGGCGGCATCACCCCTTCATGGCCACCGATATCCTCATCGTCGACGACGAAGCCGACATCCGGGAGCTGGTCTCGGGCATCCTCGAGGACGAGGGGCACGGCACGCGCACCGCCAAGGGCGCCGACGAGGCGTTCGCCGAGATCGAAAAGCGGCGCCCGCAGCTCGTGTTCCTCGACATCTGGCTGCAGGGCAGCCGGCTCGACGGCCTGCAGATTCTCGACGTGATCAAGGAGAGCCACCCGGACCTGCCGGTGGTGATGATCTCCGGCCACGGCAACATCGAGACCGCGGTGGCGGCCATCAAGCACGGCGCCTACGACTTCATCGAGAAGCCCTTCAAGGCCGACCGGCTCGTGCTCGTCGCCGCCCGCGCGCTCGAGGCCTCGCGCCTGCGGCGCGAGGTCAAGGAGCTGCGGCAGGCCTCGCCGATCGCCTCGCGCATCGTCGGCCGCTCCTCGGCCGCCAACCATCTGCGCGGGGCCATCGACCGCATCGGCCCGACCAACAGCCGGGTGCTGATCTTCGGTCCGTCGGGCTCCGGCAAGGAGCTCGCCGCGCGCGCCCTGCACACCGCCTCCAACCGCTCGAGCGGGCCCTTCGTGCTCATCAACGCGGCGATGATCACGCCCGAGCGGATGGAGGAGGAGCTGTTCGGCGTCGAGGCGACCGACGGCAAGGCGCGCCGCGTCGGCGCGCTCGAGGAGGCGCATGGCGGCTCGCTGTTCATCGACGAAGTCGCCGACATGCCGCGCGAGACGCAGAACAAGATTCTGCGCGTGCTCGTCGAGCAGAGCTTCACCCGCGTCGGCGGCTCGACCCGCGTGCATGTCGACGTGCGCATCTTCTCCTCGACGAGCCGCGACCTCGAGGCCGAGATCGAGGGCGGCCGCTTCCGCGAGGATCTGTTTCATCGCCTCGCGGTGGTGCCCTTGCGGGTGCCGGGGCTGGCCGAGCGGCGCGAGGACATTCCGGAGCTGATCGATTTCTTCCTCGAGCAGATCTCGGCCTCGAGCGGCCTGCCGCGCCGGCAGATCGGCGAGGACGCGATGGCCGTGCTGCAGAGCCACGACTGGCCGGGCAACATCCGCCAGCTGCGCAACAACGTCGAGCGGCTGATGATCCTGACCGGCGGCGACCCGGAGGCGGTGGTGACGGCGAGCATGCTGCCGGCCGAGGTCGGCACCATGGTGCCGCCGACGCCGAGCGGGGCGGGCGGCGAGCAGCTGATGAGCATGCCGCTGCGCGACGCGCGCGAGATCTTCGAGCGCCAGTACCTGATGGCGCAGATCAGCCGCTTCGGCGGCAATATCTCGCGGACGGCCGAGTTCATCGGCATGGAGCGCTCGGCGCTGCACCGCAAGCTGAAGGCGCTCGGAATCGGATGAGTCGCATCGCCTACGTAAACGGCAGCTATCGGCCGCTCGCCGAAGCCGCCGTGCATATCGAAGACCGCGGTTTCCAGTTCGCCGACGGCGTCTACGAGGTCTGCGAGATCCGCGACGGCATGGTGACCGACGAGACCCGTCACCTCGACCGCCTCTGGCGCTCGCTCGGCGAGCTCGCCATCGCCGCGCCGATGGGCCGGCGGGCGCTGGCGCTCGTCATGCACGAGGTGATGCGGCGCAACCGGGTGCGCGACGGCCTCGTCTATGTGCAGGTCACCCGCGGCGCGGCGCGGCGCGACTTCGTCTTCCCCGACCCGCCGGTGCGGCCCTCGCTGATCGTGCTCGCCCGCTCGACCGACCGGGCGAAGGCGGAGGCGGTGGCGGCTGCGGGCATCGCCGTCATCACGGCGCCGGAAAGCCGCTGGCCACGGGTCGACATCAAGTCGACCTCGCTGCTGCCGAATGTGCTCGCAAAACAGGCAGCCAAGCAGGCAGGGGCGCGGGAGGTCTGGTTCGTCGACCGCGACGGCTACGTCACCGAGGGCGGCTCCTCGAACGCCTGGATCGTCACCGCCGCGGGCGAGCTCGTCACCCGTTCGGCCGAGAGCGGCATCCTGCGCGGCATCACGCGCACCACGCTGATCGACCTCATCACCCGCGACGGCCTCGTCTTCGTCGAGCGCCCCTTCACGCCGGCCGAGGCGAAGGCGGCGCGGGAGGCCTTCGTCAGCGCGGCGACGGCGCTCATCACCCCGGTCGTCCGGATCGACGGAGAGCCCGTCGGCGACGGCCGGCCGGGCCCGGTCGCGACGCGGCTTCGGAGCACCTTCCACACGGTGGCCGAGAAATTGCTAATCTGAGGCAAGAGGCGTACGGCTCTTGCGGCGCAGCATCGCGCGGCGTCTAATGGAACCGAACGGGACAGTCGGGCGTAACCCGACATCGATCGCGGGGCACCGCTGGAAAAAGAAAACATGGCGGCGGAACGAGCACAAAATCTACAGGACACTTTTCTCAACTACGTACGCAAGAACAAGGTCCCACTGACGATATTCCTGGTGAATGGGGTCAAGCTGCAGGGTGTCGTCACCTGGTTCGACAATTTCTGCGTACTGTTGCGGCGCGATGGGCACTCGCAGCTCGTGTACAAGCACGCGATCTCGACCGTGATGCCGAGTCACCCGGTGCAGCTCTTCGATCCGGCGGACGAAGCGGCCGTGTCGGACAGGCCCTGATTGGCGGCCCCGGAGCAGCGACGCTCCGCGCGATCGGTCACCGATCGCACAGTCGACGCGCGGCCGAGCCCGACGCGGGCGGCGGTGTTCGTGCCGCTGCGCACGCGGCGGTTCGAGGAAGGCGAGCGTACGGCCGAGGCGAGGCTCGCCGAGGCCGTCGGCCTTGCCGTGGCGGTCGACCTCGAGGTGGTGGCCTCCGGCATCGTGCCGCTGTCGGCAGTGCGGCCGGCGACCTTTCTCGGCAAGGGCAAGGTCGAGGAGCTCGCCGGCGTCATCCGCACCGAGGAGGTGGGCCTCGTGCTCATCGACACGGCGCTGACGCCGGTGCAGCAGCGCAACCTCGAGCGCGCCTGGAACGCCAAGGTTCTGGACCGCACCGGGCTGATCCTCGAGATCTTCGGCCGCCGCGCGCGCACCCGTGAGGGCGCGCTGCAGGTCGAGCTCGCGCACCTCACCTGGCAGAAGAGCCGGCTCGTCCGCTCCTGGACGCATCTCGAGCGCCAGCGCGGCGGCTTCGGCTTCCTCGGCGGGCCCGGCGAGACGCAGATCGAGGCCGACCGGCGGGTCATCCAGGACCGCATCCTGCGCATCAAGAAGGAACTCGACCAGGTCAAGCGTACGCGCGGCCTGCATCGCGAGAGCCGCAAGCGCGTGCCGTTCCCGGTCGTCGCCCTCGTCGGCTACACCAATGCCGGCAAGTCGACGCTGTTCAACCGGCTGACGCGGGCGAGCGTGCAGGCCGAGGATCTCCTGTTCGCCACGCTCGACCCGACCCTGAGGGCGCTCGATCTGCCGCAGGGGACGAAAGCCATCCTCTCCGACACAGTCGGCTTCATCTCCGAGCTGCCGACGCTGCTCGTCGCCGCCTTCCGGGCGACGCTCGAGGAGGTGATCGAGGCCGAGCTGATCCTGCATGTGCGCGACATCGCCCGCGAGGATTCGGACGCGCAGGCCGAGGACGTCTATGGCGTCCTGAAGGACCTCGGCATCGACCCGGCGGCCGATCCGCGGCTGCTCGAAGTCTGGAACAAGGTCGACCTGCTCGATTCGGAGGCACGGGCGGCGCTCGCCAATGTCGCATCCCGCCGTACGCCGGCGCCGTTGCTCGTCTCCGCCGAGACCGGGGAGGGGATCGCGACGTTGCTCGCCGCGGTCGAGGCGCGCGTCGCGGAGGGCCGGCCGACCGTGGTGGTCGAGGTCGATGCCGCCGACGGCGGCGGCCTGCACTGGCTCTACGAGGCCGGAGAAGTCTTGGCGCGCGAGGACCTCGAGGGCAGGGTGCGGATCACGCTGCGCATCGACGCGAGCCGCCGCGCGGCGCTGGAGCGACGCTTTCCGGGCGCGGCGGCGTCCTAGATCCAAGATCGCGATGCATCTCTATCTGCACATCGGCGGCGAGAAGACCGGCACGACCGCGATTCAGCGCTTTCTGCGGGCACATCGGGATGCGCTCCAGGCGAGGGGCGTGCTCTTTCCGAGATCGCCGGGCGAGACCGGCAACCATGCCGCCCTCACGGTCGCCGCCGAGGACGACGACAAGCGCGACGAGCTGCGGCTCGTGTTCGGCGTCCGAACGGCCGACGACGTGGATCGATTCCGGCGAAGCTTGGTCGCCCGGCTTCGCGAGGAGCTCGCCGAATCCAAAGCGGGGATCGCGGTTCTCTCCAACGAGCACTGCTCGTCGCGGCTGACCGAGCCGTCCGAGATCGAGCGGCTGCACAGGATGTTGCGGCCGCTGTTCGAGAAGATCACGGTCGTCGCCTACATCCGGCGCCAGGACGAGCTGGTGCTCAGTCACTATTCCTCCTACGTGGCATCGGGGGGAACGGACAGGCTCTCGCTGAGCGCGGCGGAGGATCGCCGCTCCTACTACGATCACTGGCCGATGCTCGCCAAATGGGCGGCTGTCTTCGGCCGCGAGGCGCTCGTCGTCCGGCGCTATCATCGGCGCTGGCTCGTCGGGGAGGATGCGCTCGACGATTTCTGCGCGGTCACCGGCATCGACGCCTCCGGCCTCGCCCGCCCGCCGCGGCAGAACGAGAGCCTCGACGCCACGGCCTGCGAGTTCATGCGGCTGTTCAACGGCTTCCTGCCGCGCGTCATCGAAGGCAAGGGGACCAACCCGAGCCGCGGCGGCATCGAAAGGGTGCTCGGCGAGCTGAGCCGGGGACCGGTGCTGAGCCTTCCTGCGGCGGAGCTCGATGCCTTTATGGCGAGCTTCCGCGACTCGAATGCCTGCGTGGCGGAGGAGTTTTTCGGCGGCGCACTCGAGGAGGCCGGCGATCCGCTGTTCGGCGGCCCCGACGCCGGCCGTGCGCGGAGCGAGCAGCCCGATCTGACGCTCGAGATCGCGATGGGCATCTTCGCCCGGCTGTGGGAGCGCAAGCAGAGCGAGGTGCTGCGATTGCGACAGACGATACGGGCACTCCGCCAGGATTCCGAGGGAGCGAACAGCGGCCCGCGCTGATGCTCGCCCGCATTCGAGGCGCATTGCCACGCTTGCGCGAAGCGATATCGTCGCGCCCCGAGGCGGTCGGCGGATTCGGCCGCGGGGAGGGCGGACATGGTGGACATCGATCGCCGGGCTGCGTTGACGGCGCTCGGCGCCATGGCCTTGGCCGGCGCCGCCACGACAAGCGCTTCGCAGGAGGTGGGGGCGCTCGCCACTCCCCGAAACTACCTGCGGCGCGATGCCACGAAACTCCGCCGTTTCTATGCAGAGCTCGCCGACATTCCGCGACGTCGGAGCTTTCGGCGGCTGCCGATGATTCTGACGAGGCCCGGCCAGTGGGACAGCCAGGCGCTCGATGCGCTCCTCGCCTATGACGGTGCGCCGAAGCACGTCTTCGACACGACCGACATCGCCAGCACCTGGCTGACCCAGATGCGCAACACGCTAAACGCCGAGGTCTGGGCGTTCGGACGCCCGAATTTTCTGATCGCCGCCGCGCCGCACGGGCCGGCCGGCTTCCTGCTGCTCACCAATGTCGCCTGGAAGAAGTACGACATCGCCGCTCTGACGAACGGCGCCTTCGCGCGCAACACCGTGCTGAAGGATCCGCGCTATACGCGCGCCGACGTGGAGGACCCCGAGAACACGACCGGGCTCTATTCCGCCGCCGGCGGCGACTTCATCCCGGTGCTGCAGAAGCGCGGCGCCGTCTTCCTCGCCTGCCACAACGCGCTCTGGGAGCTGGCCGAGACGCTGATCGCCAAGGGCGTCAATCCGGACGGCGCCTCGACCGAGCAGCTCGTCGCCGACCTCACCGCGAGCCTCATCCCCGGCGTCGTCACCACGCCCGGCAACGAGGCGGCGATCGGCATGCTGCAGCGGGCCGGCTTCGGCTACACCTTCGTCAGCGATTGAGGAGACGGGGCGACCGCGAAAGCTCGGCGCTCCGCTCTCGTCACCCTCCGCGAAAGGCAGAGGATCCATCTTGCGCCAGTCGAAGAGAAGGCTGGATCCTCCGCCTTCGCGGAGGACGACGGAGCTTCGGATCGGCCTTGGGAGTCTGCCCCGCTCATCGCTCCCCCTGCTTTGCCGCCTGCCACAGCGCTTCCATCTCGGCCAGCGTCGACTGCGCCGGCGTGGTGCCACGGGCGGCGAGGGCGTGCTCGATCGTCCGGAACCGCCGCTCGAACTTCTGGTTCGCGCGCCGCATCGCCACCTCGGGGTCGATATCGAGGTGGCGGGCGAGATTGACGACGGCGAACAACAGATCGCCGATCTCCTCCTCCTGCTCGGCCTTGTCCGCGCTCCCGAGCGTCGCAGCAACTTCCGCCGTTTCCTCGGCGATCTTTTCCAGCACCAGCCGCGCATCGTTCCAGTCGAAGCCGACGCGGCCGGCGCGGGACTGGAGCTTCTCGGCGCGGATCAGGCCGGGCAGGGCGGCCGGCACCCCGTCGAGCGCGCTCGGCGCATGGCCGTTGCTCTTCGAGCTGCGCTCCTCGGCCTTGATCGCCTCCCAGCTCTTCTTCACCGCCTTGGGGTCGGCGGCGTCGGTGTCGGCGAAGACGTGCGGGTGCCGCCGGATCAGCTTTTGCGTGATCGCCTCCACCACGTCGCCGAAATCGAATCTCTGCTCCTCCTCCGCCATGCGGGCGTGGAAGACGACCTGGAGCAGCAGATCGCCGAGCTCGTCGCGCAGCTCGTCGAAGGCGCCGCGCTCGATCGCGTCGGCGACCTCGTAGGCCTCCTCGATCGTGTAGGGGGCGATGGTGGAAAAGGTCTGCTCGAGGTCCCAAGGGCAGCCGGTGACGGGGGTGCGCAGCGCCGCCATGATCTCGATCAGCCGGAGAATGTCGCGCGAGGGCTGCATCGGATGCGTCCTTCAGGGGGCGGCGAGCGTGCCGAGCAGAAAATCTGCGCGCTCGGCGACGCCGACCTTCGGCAGGATCGTCACCTCGTAGCCGAGCCGAGCATAGGCGTCGAGGAGGCGGGCATACTCCTCCACCGCCGCGTCGAAGCCGTGCCGGCGCCCGGCGTCGGCGGCGAAGATTTCCGGCCATGGCGGCGTGAGGAAGACGCGCCGGTGGTACGGGTGCGACCGGCAGTGCTCGGCGAGCGCCGGTCGTCCCGTGGCATGCTCCAGCGCGGCGGCGGCGTCGACGAGACCACGGTCGAAGAACACCCAGCCGTCGGCGCCGCGGACCCTCGCGCGGTCCTCGATGGCCATGGCGACTGTGCGTCGGGCGAACGCCTCGAGATCGACCCAGGGCAGGGCGCTGCCATCCCCCGCGAGCTCCTCGGCGACGATCCGCCGCCCCGGCTCTTCAACGACAGCATGCCCGCGCGCGGCGAGCTCGGCGAGCAGGGTGGACTTTCCGCCGCCGGAGCAGCCGGAGAGGACGACGAGGCGATCATTGGCGTTCATTGGTGGCCGACATCTGTTCCGCCGCGGCAAATTCGCGGGGCTCGCGCCGCCGATCAGCCAAGCAACCGCGTCGGCACGCCGACCTCAGGGCCGGTCTCCGCGAGCCGTCGATCGAGCGTGTGGACCGTCGCGCCGTGCTCCGCCGCGATTGCGAGATGCAGCGCGTCGCCCGCGCGAAGTCCGAGTGCATGCTGATCGATGAACAGCGCCGCCGCCCGGAAGTGCATGGCCGTCACTGGCAGCACGATGAAGCTTTCGGCGACCAGCCTGTTGAACACCGCGATCACGGCTGCGCGCTGGTCCACCATCATTTGCCCGGTCCGCAGCTTGATGGCTAGTGCCGAGGACATCTCGGTGATGGTCCAGTCGCTGATCGAGAGCCCCGCCGGGTCCTGTCGCGCCAGCCAAGCCTGGACGCTCGGCGTAGCGGCCTCGTTGGAGAGCGCGGCGATGATCAGCGACGTGTCGAGATAGAGCATCAGTAGCGGTCGCCGTCCCGCATCGCCCGCACGATCTCGGCGGCCGTCTGGGCTGCCGGGGGCAGGGCGGCGGTCAGTCCCTGCAGCAAGGCGATGTCGATCGGCTTGCGCGGCTTCTCGATGGCGGCGAGCTGCGCAACAGGCTTGCCGCGTCGCGTGATGCAGATCGAGGCGCCCGCCTCCACGCGGTCGAGCAGCTCGCTCAGGCGGGCCTTAGCGTCGGCGAGACTGACCGCGTCCATTGTTGCGCTCCTGACTATGTAAGTGGTCATATAGCGTGCGCCAATAGACGGTTCCAGTGGCGACCCCTATGGGAGATCGGGCCTCCCGACAGTGGTATCGAGCCGCACTCCTGCTCGGCGCAAATGAGGTGCCCGCCATTATGCGCGTAACAGCGATACTCCGGACCGTATTCTCGGCCGTCACGTTGGTGAGCCTGAGGGCCCTGTCCGCAACCGCCCAGGACGCCGTCGGCGTTCGCCAGGTGATAGCCCATTCGACCGAGCGTGGCGCGGATCTCGACGTCACGGTCTGGTATCCTGCTCGGGCCGGCGGCGAGCAGGTGGTTCTCGGCGAATCCCCGTTTTTCGTGGGGACGCCTGCGATGCGCGATGCTCCGGTGGCTGCCGGCAAGTACCCGCTGATCCTGCTTTCCCATGGCGCAGGTCTGGCCGGCAACGCGCAGGCTCTGAGCTGGATGGCGACGCCGCTGGCCAAGCACGGCTTCGTCGTGGCAGCGCCGACGCATCCGGGGAATACTGGGCCCAAGCGCTCTGCGGCCGAGACGATGAAGCTCTGGCTTCGGCCCGCCGACTTGACCGAGGCTCTGAACACCGTGCTCGGGTCGGCGGTGTTCCGGGAGTATCTCGAGGATGGCAAGGTGGGCGTGCTCGGCCTCTCGATGGGCGGCAGCACGGCTCTGGTCATGTCGGGCGCGCGCCTAAGCCCCGGTCGATTGGCGGGTTACTGCGATACGGACGCATCGAACCCTTCGCTGTGTGCCTGGGTGAGACAATCCGGCGTCGACCTTCACAAGTTGGATGTGAGACTGGCGGGACGTGACAACAGAGAGCCCCGCGTGCGCTTCGCCATGGCTATCGATCCGGTTCCGGTCGACGTCTTGGAGCCCGTAAGCCTTTCCGGGATCGAGATACCTGTCGAGATCGTCAATCTCGGAAAGAGGGGTCGGATACCGGTCACGGCGAATGCCGACGAGGTCGCCAAGGCGATTCCCAAGGCGCATTACACAGTGATCGAGGACGCGAGTCATTACAGCATGTTCGGTGAGTGCAAACCCGGTGCCGCCGAACTGGCGGAAAAGATGGACCTTGGCGAGCCCATCTGCTCGGACGGTGGTGGGCATTCGCGGAGCGAGATACACAAGCGCCTGGTCGATATGGCGATCTCAGCCTTCGATCGGGCGCTCAGAGGCTCTCCATAGGTTCAGTCGGACTCTGGGCTCGCTTCGCTGATGGCTCAGCGGGCGGACTTCGGCGAGCAGCCGCGCTACGCGGCAGGCCATCGTCCCGTGCGCACCGAATGGGCAACGGCGGCGCGTCCGTGCTGCTCGGCTTGCTGCGCGAGATGGGTCGCCGAGAGGCATGCCCGTGATTGACGACGAGATCGAGCGCAGCCGCGCGCAGATCGGCCAGCACGGCCGCGAGCGCGATCAGAGCCATGGACGTCGGCCAGAACAGCTATCCGCACGAAGGCCTCGGATTCGAGATTTTGACGCCGCGCGCGATGACGGCCCGGCATCGTCGCTCACGATATTCGGCCGTGCTCGGCTACGCCGCAGGCTCGCCGGCGAACGGAAGAGGGAGTTTCGGACGCCAGGCGTCAACCGCGGGCCCCCCCGAGAAGAGATTCGCATAAGATAGATTATGGAACCAAATCTGATGCCTACCAAGGAGGGGCGAAGCCGCCGTCAGCGCGCCTCCTGCAGCGCGCCGCGCCGCATCTCCGTGCGGTCCGTGAACTCGATCCGGAGGCCGTCATGCGCGGGCACGATCCCGGTCGGCAGCTCGGCCAGTAGCCGATTGTAGTCGAGGTCGGTATGCATGTTGGTGAGGATCGCCGCCTGCGGCTGCATCTGGGCGATCCACAGGAGCGCTTCGGCGAGCGAGAAATGGCTCGGATGCGGCGTGTGGCGCAGCGCGTCGATGATCCAGATTTCCAGGTCCTCGAGCAGCCGGCGCGACTCGCGCGGCACGCCGCTGATGTCGGGCGTGTAGGCCAGATCGCCGAAGCGGAAGCCGAGCGCCGGCATCGAGCCGTGCTCGACCGCGAACGGCGTCGCGACGATGCGGCCGCCGGCGCCGTCGACGGTAATCGGCCGGCCCGGCTCGAGCCGCCGCTCGCGCAAAATCGGCGGATATTCGCTGCCGGCCGGCGTCGAGAAGCAGTAGCTGAAGCGCGAGCGCAGCGCGACGGAGGTCGGCGAATCCGCCCAGATCTCGATCCGCTTGCGCTGCAGCACCGACAGCGGCCTGAGATCGTCGATGCCGTGCGTATGGTCGGCATGCGAATGCGTGAACAGCACCGCGTCGATCCAGTCGACCTCGGCGTCGAGCAGTTGCTCCCGGAGATCCGGCGAGGTGTCGACCAGCACGCGCGTCACGCCGGCATCCGAGCGGCGCTCGACGAGCAGCGAGCAGCGGCGGCGCTGATTGCGCGGCTCGTTCGGATCGCACGCGCCCCATCCGGCGCCGACCCGCGGTACGCCGCCGGACGAGCCGCAGCCCAATATGACGGCCTCGATCGTCATGCGGCCGCGACCGCAGCGCGTAGCCGTGGGACTTTCCTGAACAATTTGAAGAAGTTGTCAGTTGTCCTTGAAGCGATCTCGTCGGTCGTCACGCCGCGCGCGCGGGCGAGCGCCTCGGCGGTGAAGCGGACATAGGCCGGCTCGTTGCGACGGCCGCGATGCGGCTCCGGGGCGAGATAGGGCGCGTCGGTCTCCACCAGCAGCCGGTCGGCCGGCGCAGCGCGCGCGATGTCGCGCAGCGCCTCGCTCTTCTTGAAGCTGATGATGCCCGAGAAGGAGAGATAGAGCCCGAGCGCGACGCCGCGCCGCGCCAGCTCGGCGCCCGAGGAGAAGCAATGCAGCACACCGGTGAAGGCGCCGCGTGAAAACTCCTCCTCGAGGATGGCGATCATCGCCTCGTCGGCACTGCGGGCATGGATCACGAGCGGCAGTCCGGTCAGGCGGGCGGCGTGGATATGCGTGCGCAGCCCCTGCTCCTGCGCATCGCGCGGCGAGTTGTCGTAATGGAAGTCGAGGCCGGCCTCCCCGATGCCGACGATTTTCGGATGTTCGGAGAGTTTGGCAAGCTCCTCGGCGCTGACGTCCAGCTCTTCGTGCGCGTTATGGGGATGCGTGCCGACGGTTCCGAACACGTCTTCGTGACTCTCGACGAGGCCGAGGATGCGGTCGAAGCGGCGCACCCGGGTCGAGATGGTGACGAGCCGGCCGATGCCGGCGTCGCGGGCGCGCGCGAGAACGCCGTCGATGTCATCCGCGAAGTCCGGGAAGTCGAGATGACAGTGGCTGTCGACCAGCACGGGCGCGCTCACCCGCCCGCGCCGGCGGGCGCCTCCTCGTCCACATAGCGCGGGAAGACCGGCGCCGGCGGCGGCAGCGGCGTGCCGGCAACGAGGCGGCCCCCTGCCCCGAGCGCGTCGAAGGCGCGCCGGTCGGCCGGCTGGCCGAGCAGGTCGAGCAGCTTGCCGGCCGAGCCCGGCACGAAGGGCTGCGCGAGAATCGCGATCTGCCGCAGCGTCTCGCCGGTGACGTAGAGCACGGTGGCCATGCGCGCCGGATCGGTCTTGCGCAGCACCCAGGGTTCTTCGGCAGCGAAGTACCGGTTGGCCGCCGCGACCACCGCCCAGATCTCGGCCAGCACGGCATGCAGGGCGAGATCGACCATATGGCCGCGCGCCGCCGCGTGCAGGCCATCGGCCGCGGCGAGCAGCGCCTCGTCGGCCGGCGTGAGCGCGCCGGGCTCGGGAACCGCCCCGCCGCAGTTCCGCGCGACCATGCTGAGCGAGCGCTGCGCGAGGTTGCCGAGATCGTTGGCGAGGTCGGCATTGGTGCGGTTGACGATCGCCTCGTGGCTGTAGCTGCCGTCCTGGCCGAAGGGCACCTCGCGCAGCAGGAAGTAGCGCAGCTGGTCGAGGCCGTAGGCGTCGGCGAGCGCCAGCGGGTCGATGACGTTGCCGACCGACTTCGACATCTTCTCGCCGCGGTTGAACAGAAAGCCGTGCCCGAAGACGCGCTTCGGCAGCGCGATGCCGGCCGACATCAGGAAGGCCGGCCAGTAGACCGCATGGAAGCGCGTGATGTCCTTGCCGATCACGTGCAGGTCGGCCGGCCAGAAGCGCGCGAAAGCTCCCTGCTCGTCCGGAAAGCCGACGCCCGTCAGATAGTTCGTCAGCGCATCGACCCAGACATACATGATGTGCTCGGCATCGCCCGGCACGCGGATGCCCCAGTCGAAGGTGGTACGGCTGATCGACAGGTCCTGCAGGCCGCCGCGGACGAAGCTGACGATCTCGTTCCGGCGGCTCTCCGGGCCGATGAACTTCGGCTGGTCGGAGTAGAGCTTCAGCAGCCGGTCCTGGTAGGCGGAGAGGCGGAAGAAGTAGCTCCGCTCCTCGACCCACTCGACCGGCGCGCCGGTCGGGCCGACGCGCACGCCGTCGGCGCCGAGGCTCGTCTCGTCCTCGGCGAAGAAGGCTTCGTCGCGGACCGAGTACCAGCCGGCATAGGTGTCGAGATAGATGTCGCCCCTCTCCTGCATCTTCTCCCAGATCGCTTGGGAGCTTTTGTGATGAGCGGGCTCGGTCGTGCGGATGTAGCGGTCGAACGAGATGTTCAGCCGGGCGCACATTTCCTGAAATTTCGGCACGTTTCGCGCGACGAGATCCGCGGGCGAGATGTCCTCTTTCTGCGCCGTCTGCAGCATCTTGATGCCGTGCTCGTCCGCGCCGGTCATGAAGAACACATCGCGTCCGTCCAGCCGGTGGAAGCGCGCGATCGCATCCGACGCGATGACCTCATAGGCGTGGCCGATATGCGGTGCGCCGTTGGGATAGGCGATGGCGGTCGTGATGTAATAAGAGGAGCGCTCGGCCATGGTTTCCTGACGAGAGGATCAGCCGCGCGTCACCGCAGCAAGATCGGAGAAGATCGAAAGCACGAGCGGGCGTTTGTCGAGATTGAAGGTCTCGGCCTCGCGGGCCGTGCGCGCCGTTTTCTCCCACAGCGCCGCCCATGCCGCAAGCTTGGCATCTCCCGTTTGGGCTCCGTGGGTTAGCCGCTGGTGAAGCCAGTCCTGAATGAAGCCGAGAAACAGGGCAAAACTCTGCCCGCCATCCCGCGCGGCGATCTTTTCGGCAAGGCCGTGAATCTCGGCGTGGTCGACGTTCGGCAGCCTCTCCAGCATCCCGGTCAGAACATCGCGCAGTACAAGGCTGTCTTCGGCCAGCATGCTCGCGGCGCGCCGGATCGACCCTTCTGCCGCCTCCGCAATGCGTTGCAGCTCGTCGGGTGAGGTTTCTCCCGTAATGTCCGGCAGGCCTTCCAGGACTTCCAGCACTTGCCCATCGCTCAAAGGCTTCAGAACGAGCGAACGGCAGCGCGACCGGATGGTCGGAAGAAGGCGTTTAGGCGCGGCCGAGAGAATGAGGAACAGCGAACGCGGCGGCGGCTCTTCGAGCACCTTCAAAAGGGCATTTGCCGCATTGATGTTGAGGTCGTCGGCCGTGTCGACGATGGCAATGCGCCACCCCCCTTCCCCTGCGGTGGTGGTGAAAAACGAAACGAGCTTTCGCACCTCATCGACGCGCGTTTCGGAGGCGATGTTCTTCCGGTCGGCGTTGAGCCCGCGCCTCAGAGCGAACAGGTCCGGATGCGATTGCTGGATGACGCGGCGTACGGCTGGAACGCCAGGATCGACCGAAAGATCATGTGCGGTCTGGACGTTTTCCGAGCCCGGATCGGAATTGGCCAAAATGAAGCGCGCAAAGCGGTAAGCCAAAGTCGCTTTGCCGATCCCTTCCTCGCCGCCGATGATCCAGGCGTGATGCATCCGGTTTGATCGATAGGCGTTCAGCAGAATCTGTTCGGCTTCGCGATGCCCCGAAAGGCGCATGGTCTCGCGGGGATGCGGAGCGTCCTCCAACCGGTCGATTTCGAGCGCATCGCTGTCGCTCATGCATCGATCCCATAGCGTTGCGTCACTTCCGACCAGATCTGATCGGCAATACGATCGGCCGTCGCTTCGCCGTCAATGACGGCGACGCGGCCAGGTTCCTTGGCCGCGATGTCGAGGAACGCCTGGCGCAGTGCCCTGTGGTAGTCGATCTCTTCACTTTCGAACCGGTCCGGGGCCGCGCCGCGGGCTCGTGTCTGCGCGCGGCGCAGCCCTTCTTCCGGCGGCAGATCGAGGATGAAAGAGAGGCCGGGCATCGTGTCGCCGATCACCACACGCTCGAGCGCTTTCAGGACGCGGGGATCGAGATTGCCGAGCGCGCCCTGATAAGCGCGCGTGGAATCGAGAAAGCGGTCGCAGATGACCCAGGCATCTCGTTTGAGCGCAGGCTCGATC
>JAEZCD010000182.1 GCA_023430145.1 Pseudomonadota bacterium | reverse complement strand
CGAGGAGGCCGAGCGCCGCCAGCGCGGCGATCGCCCAGGCTTCCGGCGGCGCCTCCGGCTCCGGCGCGAGCTCGGCGAGCGTGCGGTCAATCAGGCCGGTGTCGACCTGGCCCGCGGCGAAGCCGGGCTCGGCCGCGAGCCGGGCGAGAAACCCGGCATTGGTGGCGATCCCGGCGATCCTGCAGCGTCCGAGCGCATCCTGGAGCTTCCGCAGCGCCGCCTCGCGGCTTGGGCCGTGCACGATCAGTTTCGCGAGCAGCGGATCGTAGAACGGCGTGATCGCATCGCCCGCGCGCACGCCCGTATCGACGCGCGCCTCACCGGCCGGCATGTCGAGGCGGACGAGCCGGCCGGTGGAGGGCAGAAATCCCTTCGCCGGGTTCTCGGCATAGAGCCGCGCCTCGAAGGCCCAGCCGTCGATCGACAGCTCCTCCTGCCGCAGCGGCAGCCTCTCGCCGGCGGCGACCAGAAACTGCCATTCGACGAGGTCCTGGCCGGTGATCGCCTCCGTCACCGGGTGCTCGACCTGCAGGCGCGTGTTCATCTCCATGAAGAAGAAGCGGTCGGGCCTCAGCCCCTCGGACACGTCGGCGATGAACTCGGCGGTGCCGGCGCCGACATAGCCGATCGCGTTGGCGGCCCGCACCGCGGCTTCCCCCATCTCGTGCCGCATCGCCGCGGTCATGCCGGGCGCCGGCGCCTCCTCAATGACCTTCTGGTGGCGGCGCTGCAGCGAGCAGTCGCGCTCGAACAGGTGGACGGCATTCCCGTGCCGGTCGCCGAACACCTGCACCTCGATGTGCCGCGCCCGGCCGAGATATTTTTCGATCAGCACGGCGCCGTCGCCGAAGGAGGATTCCGCCTCACGCCGGGCGCCGTCGAGCGCCGCGCGCAGGCCGGAAGCATCCTCGACGCGGCGCATGCCCTTGCCGCCGCCGCCGGCGCGCGCCTTGATCAGCACCGGATAGCCGATCTCTTCCGCCCGCTCGGCGAGCGCGAAGAAATCCTGAGCGTCGCCGTGATATCCGGGCACGACCGGCACGCCGGCGCGCTCCATCAGCGCTTTGGCCGCATCCTTCAGCCCCATCGCCCGGATCGCCGCGGCCGGCGGCCCGACGAACACGAGTCCGGCCGCCTCGACCGCCTCGGCGAAACCGGCGTTTTCCGACAGGAACCCGTAGCCCGGATGGATCGCCTCCGCCCCGCTCGCCAATGCCGCCTCGATGATGCGCGCGCCATCGAGATAGCTTTCCGCCGCCGCCGGCGGGCCGATGCGAAACGCCTCGTCGGCGGAGGCGACGTGCAGCGCGTCGCGGTCGGCGTCGGAATAGACGGCGACCGTGCGCATGCCGAGCCGTCTTGCCGTGCGCATCACCCGGCAGGCGATCTCGCCGCGATTGGCGATGAGGATCTTTTGGAACATCCTCGCGCTCACATCCGGAACACGCCGAAGCGCGTCTCTTCGATCGGCGCGTTCAGCGTCGCCGACAGCGAGAGGCCGAGCACGTCGCGCGATTTCCGCGGATCGACGATGCCGTCGTCCCAGAGCCGCGCCGAGGCGTAGAGCGGATGGCTCTGCCGCTCGAACATCCTTTGCGTCGGCGCCTTGAACGCCGCCTCCTCCTCCGCCGACCAGGTGCGCCCCGAGCGCTCGATGCCCTCGCGGCGCACGGTCGCCAGCACGCCAGCCGCCTGCTCGCCACCCATCACGGCGATGCGGCTGTTCGGCCAGGTCCACAAAAAGCGCGGCGAATAGGCTCTCCCCGCCATGCCGTAATTGCCGGCGCCGTAGGAGCTGCCGATCAGCATGGTGATTTTCGGCACCGCCGTCGTCGCAACCGCGGTGACGAGCTTGGCGCCGTGCTTGGCGATGCCCTCGGCCTCGTATTTCTGGCCGACCATGAAGCCGGTGATGTTTTGCAAAAAGACGAGCGGGATTTTTCGCTGCGAGCACAGCTCGACGAAATGCGCACCCTTCACGGCCGACTCGGAGAACAGCACGCCGTTATTGGCCAGGACGCCGACCGGGATGCCGTGGATGTGCGCGAAGCCGCAGACGAGGGTGGAGCCGAAGCGCGCCTTGAACTCGTCGAGCCGCGAGTCGTCGACGATCCGGGCGATGACCTCGCGCACATCGTATTGGACGCGCGGATCGGCCGGCACGATGCCGAGCAGCTCTTCCGGGTCGAGCAGCGGCGGCTCGCTCGCCTGCAGCTCCACCTCGACGCGCTTGACGGAATTGAGGCTCGCCACCGCCCGCCGCGCCAGCGCCAGCGCATGCGCGTCGTCGCGCGCCAGATGGTCGGCGACGCCGGAAAGGCGCGTGTGGACATCGCCGCCGCCGAGCTCCTCGGCCGACACGACTTCCCCCGTCGCCGCCCTCACGAGCGGCGGGCCGGCGAGGAAAATGGTTCCCTGCTCGCGGACGATGATGGTCTCGTCGCTCATCGCCGGCACGTAGGCGCCGCCGGCCGTGCAGGAGCCGAGCACGACGGCGATCTGGGCGATGCCGGAAGCCGACATGTTCGCTTGATTGTAGAAGATGCGGCCGAAATGCTCGCGGTCCGGAAACACCTCGTCCTGGTTCGGCAGGTTGGCGCCGCCGGAGTCGACGAGATAGACGCAGGGAAGGCGGTTCTCGGCCGCGATTTCTTGGGCGCGTAAATGCTTCTTCACGGTGATGGGGAAATAGGTGCCGCCTTTCGCCGTCGCGTCGTTGCAGACGACCATGCACTCGCGCCCCGCGATGCGGCCGATGCCGGCGATCAGGCTCGCCGAGGGCGTCGCGCCCTCGTGCAGGCCGTGCCCGGCGGTGAGACCGATCTCGAGGAACGGCGAGCCGGGATCGATCAGCCGCGCCACCCGCTCCCGCGGCAGCAGCTTTCCGCGCGAGAGATGGCGTTTCCGCGCGCTCTCGCCGCCGCCGTGCAGCGCTGCCGCGACCGCCGCCTCGACCGCGCCGATGTTCTCGAGCATCGCCCGCCGGTTGGTGGCGAACGCCTCCGAGCGCGTCGAGACGGCGGAGGCGAGAACGGGCATTGCGTCCTCCCGAGGATCGAACCGATCCGCTGCTTGGTCTTCTTCGCGGGCCGTGCCGCGGCGGTGCACATAACGACGCCCACGGCGGGGCGCGATCATGCTAGCAGAAACCGGAGATGGTCGCGGCAGGGGCCGATGCAACATGCAGAGAAGGCCGCGATGAGTTGGCAAGACCTGTTCGACCTCGACAGGCTGGTCGCCGGCTTCTGGTTCTTCCTCGGTGGCGTGCTCGCCGTCGTCGTCGCCTCGATCGTGCGCTCGCTCAGCACCGCCGGCGGGTCGGGCCTCGTCTATCTCGGCAGGGTCGCCCTCGGCTGGCTGCGATACCGCCAGGGGATCGACGACACCGTCAACGTCACGCTGAACACGACCCGCGACGGCGTGCTGATGATCGACACCTGGGTCGACGAGCACCGGCTCGACGAGATCTGGCACAACGCCTGGCACGTGATCCGCCTGCAGCGGATGGCGCAGCTTTGCACCGAGGACGACCCGCTCATCAAGTTCCGCTACCGAAAGCACGGCCGCTGGCACCTGAAGAGCTACGAGAGCGAGCCTCGCCACAACGAATATCGCAAGACCTACGATCGGATCGTCAACAAGATCGCCGCCTATATCACCAACCAGAACTCGCTCGACTATTCGCTCGGCCTGCACTTCGTGCCGCACCGCTACGTGGTCGCGCTGACCTTCGAGCGGCTGCGCGACCGGCGCGCCCAGCACTTCCGGGTGATGGTCGTGAACGAGCGCGAGCTGCTCGATTTCCCGCAGGACGGCGTCGAGGTGATACGCCCCGAGCACGAGACGCGGCTGCGGACGCTGCGCGCTATCGCGCGGCAATACCGGGAGGAGCACGCCCGCAATCCCGAGCACCCGGAGCGGTTCGGCATCCTCGTGGTCTGGCGTCCGGCGGACGGCCGAGGGGAGGGTGTGGGGGCGTCACTGCCCTAGCCGGTGCTCGCGGGGGAAAGGGTCGCCGAGCGCCCCGTCATTGCGAGCGAAGCGAAGCAATCCAGCTTCTCTTGCAGCGCCGCAAAGCTGGATCGCTTCGTCCCTGACGCTCCTCGCAATGACGGCGACGATGGGCGGGAAAGAAGCCGGGACTGGCTCCGCGGGGAGCCGTCTCGTCACGCTGTCCTCGAACATCTCATGGCCTTCAGCGGATCAGTTCAATGCGAACGCCGACATCGATGCTGGCCCATGCTCTGTCAGCCGTGAGGACGGGTGCTCCCTCCGCGAGTGCGAGCGCGAGACACGCACGGTCTCCAAGCGATAGGCCGAAAGGCCGCGTCATCCGCCGCAACAAACCGGCCGTCCGCGCCTGCGACAGATCGAAAGGCACTGCCCGCGAGGCGAGCGCCTTCATCGCGTCCTGAACTGCCTCATCGCCCGCGTGTCGATCGACGAGACGCGTGGCGATCTCGGCGACGTTGACCGTCGAGATGATGGACGTACGAAAGGCCTCGGCGACCCTGGTGCCACCGGGCTCCGACCAAAGGAATGCGAGGAACGCCGAACTGTCGAGAACGTGCGTCACTGACGCCGCTCATACGCGGCGGCCTCTTCCTCCTCGCGGCGGGCTTCGGCGCGCCTTTCAGCGATCAACTCGTCGACTGGCGAGCCTTCGCCCGTGTCGCGTTCAGCGATCATCCTCTGGAGCCGCCGTATGGCGGCCATCGGCGAGACGATCCGCAATTCGCCGTCGACCATGGTTGCGGTCACCCGCCCGTCGTCATCGAGAAGCATGGCGGCTCGAACCTCGGGCGGCAGGACCAAGATGCCGTTCGGCGCGATGGATAGCGGAATGAATTCGGGCAGGACGGTTGCTGCCTTTCGGGGAAACGGCGCCTCAGCATCAGCGCTGGACCCGCCCGGCCGGTCTCCCACATTGGGGCGGGGTTGCTTCAACGTGTTGTATACGTGCTGATACCTTATATGGAGGAAGCGGGCGATCTCGCTCCGTCCAAATCCGCGATCGGCCAGCGCGCGAATCTTGTCTGCTTTGGTCTGCAGACCCGCCACGATACGGCTCATTTCGACGCTCGGTTCCGCCACCCGCCATCTCCATCCTATCTACCGGAATGAGGATGTAGCAGTATGTACCTTATGTCAATATCTACACACTCTCCTCGAACATCTCCCGGCCGATCAGCATGCGGCGGATCTCCGAGGTGCCGGCGCCGATCTCGTAGAGCTTCGCATCGCGCAGGAAGCGGCCGGTCGGGAACTCGTTGATGTAGCCGTTGCCGCCGAGCGCCTGGATGGATTCGAGCGCCACCTTCGTCGCCTGCTCGGCAGCGTAGAGGATGCAGCCGGCGGCGTCCTTCCGGGTGGTCTCGCCGCGGTCGCAGGCCGCCGCGACGGCGTAGACGTAAGCCCGCGCCGTGTTGAGCGCGACATACATGTCGGCGAGCTTGCCCTGCATCAGCTGGAACTCGCCGATCGGCCGGTCGAACTGCTTTCGGTCGTGCACGTAAGGAACGACGACGTCGAGGCAGGCGGCCATGATGCCGACCGGCCCGGCCGACAACACGACGCGCTCGTAGTCGAGGCCGGACATCAGGACGCGCACGCCGCGCCCCACCTCGCCGAGCACGTTCTCCGCCGGCACCTCGCAGTCGTGAAAGACCAATTCGCAGGTGTTCGAGCCGCGCATGCCGAGCTTGTCCAGCTTTTGGGCGGTCGAGAAGCCGGCGAAGGGTTTTTCGACCAGGAACGCGGTGATGCCGCGCGAGCCGGCCTCGGGATCGGTTTTCGCATAGACCACGAGCACGTCGGCGTCCGGGCCGTTGGTGATCCACATCTTGTTACCGGTGAGCGAAAAAGCCTCGTTGCCGCGACGCTCGGCGCGCAGCTTCATCGAGACGACGTCCGAGCCGGCGCCCGGCTCCGACATGGCGAGCGCGCCGACATGCTCGCCCGAGATCAGCTTCGGCAGGTATTTTTGCTTCTGCTCCTCGGTGCCGTTACGGGCGATCTGGTTGACGCAGAGATTGGAATGGGCGCCGTAGCTCAGCGCCACGGAGGCCGAGGCGCGGCTCAGCTCCTCCATGGCGACGCAATGCGCCAGATAGCCCATGCCGGCGCCACCGAATTCCTCGGGCGCGGTGATGCCGAGCAGGCCGAGATCGCCCATCTCGCGCCAGAGCCGCATCGGAAAGGCGTTGGAAGCATCGATCTCGGCGGCGAGCGGCGCGATGCGCTCCTGCGCGAATCTGCGCACGGCCTCGCGGAGCGCGTCGATGTCCTCGCCGAGCCCAAAGCTCATCTCGGCCGTGTACATGCACCCCTCCCCCGCCGGCCTCTTATGCGGCCGCCTTGATCTCTTCTTCGTTGGCCGCCTCGAAGGCGGCGACGAGCGCAGGCTCGCGTGCCCGAACGTCCTCGATGGCTTTCGCCTTGACCGGACCGTAGCCGCGGATCTCGCCGTAGAGCGCGAGCAGCGCCACCGCCGCGGCCTCGTTGCCGGGCGAAAGCTTCGGCAGCACGCGGCTCACCAGCGCCACATACTCTTTCGGCAGCGCCCGCTCCTGCCGCCGCTCGGCCGACCAGCCGAACGGATCGAGCGGGGAGCCGCGCAGTTTCCGGAACGACTTCAAGACGCGCAGCGCCGGCAGCATCCAGGCGCCGAAGCGGCGCTTCTTCGGTCGGCCCGAAGAATCCTCGCCGGGCAGGAAGGGCGGCGCGAGGTTGAGCGAGATTTTGTAGTCGCCGTCGAACTGGGCGGCGAGCTCCTCCCGGAATTCTCGCGCCGAGAGCAGCCGCGCCACCTCGTACTCGTCCTTGTAGGCGAGCAAGCGCGCATAGACATGCGCCACCTCGCGCGGCAGCGCCTCGCCGAGACCCGCCTCGGCCGCCGCTTTCCGCACGCGCTCGACGAGCGCGCGATACTTTTTCGCCAGCCGCCGGCCCTGATAGGCGACGAGATGCGCCGAGCGGTGCTCGACGATCTCCGAAAGGCTCATCTCCTCGAGCGACGTCTCCGCCTTCGCACCGAGCAGCGGCTCGACCGCCGCCGCATCGGCGGCGAGCAGCCGCCCCCAGTCGAAGGCGGCGCGGTTCGCCTCTACGGCGACGCCGTTCAGCGCGATCGCCTGGTCGATCGACTCCCGGGTCAGCGGCAGAAGCCCCTTCTGCCAGGCATAACCGGCCATCATGATGTTGGCGCCGATGGCGTCGCCGAGCAGCGCCTCGGAGACTTGCGAGAAGTCGAGGAAGGACGAGTCCTCGCTCACGGTGTTGCGCACGGTGCGCTCGACGAGACCGGTGTGGAAGTCGAAGTCGCGGTGGCGGACGAAGTCCGCGACCGGCGTGCGGTGCACGTTGACGACCGCGCGCGTCCGCTCCGGCGCACAGAGCGTCACCGACTCCTTCGAGGCCGCCACAACGCTGTCGGCGGCGAGCAGAAGGTCGGCTCCGCCGGTGACGATCCGCGGCGAGGTGACGTCCTCGTGCCGGGCGCCGATGCGGACATTGCTCATCACCGAGCCGCCTTTCTGGGCGAGCCCGGCCATGTCGAGAATCATCGGCGCTTTGCAGTCGAGATGCGCCGCCATGCCGAGGATGGCGCCGACCGTCAGAATGCCGGTGCCGCCGACGCCGGCGATGGCGATGTTCCACGGCCGCTCCGCAACCGAGGGCAGGTTCGGCTCGGGCAGGCCCGAGACGTCCGGCCGCTCGCGCGCCGCGCGTTTCCGCAAGTGTCCGCCATGTATAGTGACGAAGGAGGGGCAGAATCCCTTTAGGCAGGAATAGTCCTTGTTGCAGGTGGATTGGTTGATGCGTCGCTTGCGGCCCATCGGCGTCTCCAGCGGCTCGACAGAGACGCAGTTCGACTGCACCGAGCAATCGCCACAACCCTCGCAGACGGCGGCGTTGATGTAGAGCCGCTCCGGCGGATCCTCCATGAGGCCGCGGCTGCGCCGGCGGCGCTTCTCGGCCGCGCAGGTCTGCACGTAGACGATCGCCGAGCAGCCCGGGATCTCCCGGACCTCCAGCATCACGCGGTCGATTTCCTCGCGCGGCAGCAGGATCGTCCCCGGCGCGAGGTCGGCGGCTCGGATGTCCTCCGGCTTCTCGGCGAGGAGGTAGATCGGCTCGACGCCCTCGGCGTGCAGCTGCCGGGTGACGAGCTCGGGCGTCAGCGGGCCGTCGACATGCTGGCCGCCGGTCATGGCGACGGCGTCGTTGTAGAGCAGCTTGTAGGTGACGTTCACCTTGGCGGCGACCGCCGGGCGGATCGCCATGATGCCGGAGTGGAAATAGGTGCCGTCGCCGAGATTGACGAAGAGATGCCTGTCATCGGTGAAGGGGGCGATGCCGACCCAGGAGACGCCCTCCGCGCCCATATGCGTAAAAGTCTCGGTCCGGCGATCCATCCACTGGACCATGAAGTGGCAGCCGATGCCGGCCACGGCGCGGCTGCCTTCCGGCACGCGCGTCGAGGTGTTGTGCGGGCAGCCGGAGCAGAAATACGGCACGCGGGCGAGCGGGGCGACGTGGCTGCCCGTGAGCACGCCGCGCCGGTCGAGATAGTCGAGCTTTTCGGCGATGCGCGCCTTCAGCCCGGCGTCGAACTCGAAATGCAGGAGGCGGTCGGCGATGGCGCGGGCGACCGCGCCGACCGTCAGCGATTCCGACAGCGACAGGAAATGCTGGTCCTTCTCGTCGAACTTGCCGACGATGCGCGGGCGGACGTCGGCGCGCCAGTTGAAGAGCTGCTGCTTGATCTGGTTCTCGACGATCTCGCGCCGCTCCTCGACGACCAGCACCTCCTCGAGGCCTTCGGAGAAATGCCGGATGCCGTCGGGCTCGAGCGGCCAGGGCATCCGCACCTTGAGAATCCGCATGCCTATGGCGCGCCGCTCGTCGGGTCCGAGGCCGAGCTCCTTCAGCGCCTGCAGCACGTCCTCGTAGGCTTTTCCGGAGGCCGTGATTCCGAACCGCGCGCCCGGCGCGTCGTGGGTCACCTGGTCGACGCGGTTGGCGCGGGCAAAGGCGATGGCCGCGTAGCCCTTCAGGTTCTGCAGGCGCTCGTCCTGCACGAGCGGCGGGTCGGGCCAGCGCAGGTTGAGGCCGTCCGGCGGCAGCTCGAAATCCTCGGGGATGACGAAGCGGCGCTGCTCCTGGGAAAGATCGACCGAGGCGGTCGTCTCGGCGGTGTCGGAGATGAACTTCATCCCGACCCAGCAGCCGGAATAGCGCGACATGGCGATGCCGAGCAGGCCGTATTCCAGGAACTCGTGCACCGAGGAGGGATAGAGGACCGGCATCAGCGCCGACATGAAGGCGTGGTCGGACTGGTGCGGGATCGAGGACGACTTGCAGGAATGGTCGTCGCCGGCGAGGCAGAGGACGCCGCCGTGCTTCGAGGAGCCGGCGGCATTGCCGTGCTTCAGCGCATCGCCGGAGCGGTCGACGCCGGGACCTTTGCCGTACCAGATGCCGACGACGCCCTGCTTGCGCGCGCCCGGGTAAAGGCCGAGCTGCTGGGTGCCCCAGATGGCGGTCGCCGCGAGATCCTCGTTGACGCCCGGCTGGAACTTGATCCCGTACTCGGCGAGGTAGGGCGCGGCCCGCTCGAGCTGCTGGTCGTAGCCGCCGAGCGGCGAGCCGCGATAGCCGGTGATGAAGGCGGCCGTGTCGAGACCGGCGGCGCGGTCGCGGCGCATCTGCGCCATCGGCAGCCGCACGAGCGCCTGCAGGCCAGAGAGAAAGACGCGGCCTTCGAGAGCCGTGTATTTGTCGTCCAACGCAACCGGCATCGCATTCTCCCGGACGAGAGAAGGTCGGCCCGAAACTCCCCCGGCTACGCGGCCTCGTTCAACATGGGGCTTCATCGCGCCGGCCGGAAGTCCCGATGACGAGGACGCTATCCCTAGCCACGTCCGGTTGCGAGCGAAGTTCCCGGGGGTACGCCTCGGGCCGGCCGGTGTGCTATGGGAGCCGCCTGCCATCCAAAATCCGCACGCATAAGGAGCGTCCCATGGTCGCCTTGCACAAGAACCTCATCGCCGGCGCCTGGGAAGGCCGCGAGGACGACGCGACCGAGAACCGCAACCCGTCCAACCTCGACGAGGTCGTCGGCGTCTATGCCCGCGCCTCCAAGGCCGAGGCCGAGCAGGCGATCGGCGCCGCGGCCGCCGCCGCGCCCAAATGGGCCCGCTCGACGCCGCAGGAGCGCTACGAGGCGCTGATGAAGGTCTCGAACGAGATCCTCGCCCGCAAGGACGAGCTCGGCCGCCTCTTGTCGCAGGAGGAGGGCAAGACGCTGCCCGAAGGCATCGGCGAGGTGACGCGCGCCGGGCAGATCTTCGCCTTCTTCGCCGGCGAGGCGCTGCGGGTCGCGGGCGAAAAAATCGCCTCGGTGCGGCCGGGCGTCGACGTCGAGATCACGCGCGAGCCGGTCGGCGTCGTCGGCATGATCACGCCGTGGAATTTCCCGATCGCCATTCCCGCCTGGAAGATCGCGCCCGCGCTCTGCTACGGCAACACGGTCGTCATCAAGCCGGCCGACCTCGTGCCGGGCTCGGCCTGGGCGCTCGCCGACATCATCTCGCGCGCGGGCTTCCCGGCCGGCGTGTTCAACCTCGTGATGGGCCGCGGCTCGGTCGTCGGCCAGGCGATCCTCGACGATCCCCGCGTTTCCGCCATCACCTTCACGGGCTCGGTCGGCACCGGCAAGAAGGTGCTCGAGGCGGCGACCAAGCGCATGGCGAAAGTGCAGCTCGAGATGGGCGGCAAGAACCCGGTGGTCGTGCTCGACGACGCCGACCTGAAGGTCGCGGTCGAGTGCGTGGCGAACGGCGCCTTCTTCTCGACCGGGCAGCGCTGCACCGCCTCCTCGCGCGTGATCGTGCAGTCGGGCATCCACGACAGGTTCGTCGAGGCGCTGACGGCGCGCATGCAGGGGCTCGTCGTCGACGATGCGCTGAAGGCCGGCACGCATATCGGCCCGGTGGTCGACGAGAGCCAGCTTAAGCAGGACCTCGACTACATCGAGATCGGCCGCAAGGAGGGCGCGACGCTCGCCGCCGGCGGCGAGATTCTGAACCGGTCGACCCGCGGCCACTACCTCTCGCCGGCCCTGTTCACGGGCGCCACCAACGAGATGCGCATCAGCCGCGAGGAGATTTTTGGCCCCGTGGCCTCGGTGATCCGCGTCAAGGATTACGAGGAGGCGCTGGCGGCGTCGAACGACACCGAGTTCGGGCTGTCGGCCGGCATCTGCACGACGAGCCTGAAATATGCGAGCGACTTCAAGCGCAACGCCGAGGCCGGCATGGTGATGGTCAACCTGCCGACGGCCGGCGTCGACTACCACGTGCCGTTCGGCGGCCGGAAGGGCTCGTCCTACGGCCCGCGCGAGCAGGGCCGCTACGCGGCGGAGTTCTACACGCTGGTGAAGACGGCCTACACGCTGCCGTGAGCTGAGCGGGGGCTCGGCTCTTTCCCTCCCCTTATGGGGAGGGCGGACCGCCGCCGCAGGCGGCGCGCCGGGTGGGGTGAATCCCTGTGGTGCAAAACGGTCGCCTGTCGCTGCTGGTGAAGCCCTCCCGGCGCTGTCACCCCACCCGTCTCGCTCTTCGCCTGCGGCTCAGAGCGATCCACCCTCCCCATCGAGGGGAGGGAAAGTGGGGGCTCCCGATCGCCGATCCAAGGAGAAGCTCACCACAGCTCGTCGAGCGGCGCGCCGTCCAAAATCTCCGCGAGGCGGCGGCGCGTCGGGCCGGTGGTTCCCTGCGGCAGCGCCGCGAGCGGGAAGAACCCATGCTCGGCGATCTCGCGGCTCGGCGGGGGCACCCGCTTTCGGGAATAGTCGCGCACGAGGTAGACGGCGACGTGGTCGCGCCCGCCGAAGGTGCGGTTGAAGAAGATGCCGTGCAGCGCCGGCTCGGCGGTCGGCACGATCCCGGTCTCCTCGACGAGCTCGCGGTCGAGGGCCCGCCGCGCCGTCTCGCCGGGCTCGATGCCGCCGCCCGGGAAATGCCAGCCGGCGGCATAGCCGTGGCGGACGAGCAGCACCGTCTCGCCCTCCAGCACCACGCCGCGCACGCCGAGCGTCATGCCGCGGCGCCAGCGCATGACGAGCGGCACGAAGCGGCGCACCAGCGGGCCGCCGCGCAGCCGGCCCTCGCCGCGCGCCTTGGCCGGAAGCGACAAATCCTTCATGCCTCCTCTATACCCCTCGATCCGGCCATTCATCCACGCATCGTGTTCCGCCTCGCCCACCTCACCGACCCGCATCTCGGGCCCCTGCCCCGCCCGCGCCTGCCCGAGCTCGCCGGCAAGCGGATGCTCGGGCTCGCGAGCCGCGTGCGGCCGCGCGGCTGGCGGCACGACATGGCGGTGCTCGACGCGCTGGTCACCGACCTTCTCGCCGAGCGGCCGGACCACGTCGCGGTGACCGGCGACCTCGTCAATCTCGGCCTCGCCGCCGAGTTCGCCCCGGCGCTCGAGTTCCTGTCGCGGCTCGGAGCGGCGGAGGACGTCTCGGTCGTGCCGGGCAATCACGACTGCTACGTCCCCGACACCGCCGGGGACGCCGCCCGCGTCTGGGCCGACCACATCCGCGGCGACGACGGCCTCGCCGGCTTCCCCTATCTGCGGCGGCGCGGCCCGCTCGCCATCGTCGGCGTCAGCTCGGCGGTGCCGACCATGCCGGTCTCGGCCGCCGGCCGCGTCGGCGAAGAGCAGTGCGCGCGGCTGAAGGAATTGCTCGCCGGGCTCGCGGCGGAGAAGCTGTTCCGCGTCGTGCTCGTCCATCACTCGCCGGCGGCGAGCCGCTCGGGACGGCTGCGGCGACTGCTCGACGGGCCCGCCTTCCGCGCCGTCCTCGCCACCAGCGGCGCCGAGCTCGTGCTGCACGGCCACGACCATCATGCGACGCTGCGCACGGTGCCCGGCCCCGAGGGGCCGATCCCGGTGATCGGCGCGGCGTCCGCCTCGGTCGGCCTGTCGGGGCGCAAGCCGCCCGCCGCCTACAATCTGTTCGACATTTCCGGCACGGGGGGCGCCTGGCGCTGCTCGTTCATCGAGCGCGGCCTCACCCTCGAGGGCATTCGCGAGCTGCGTCGGGTCGAGCTCGGCTGAGGGTCAGCGGAGCCCCACCATGAGCGCCGCGCCCGCCACCGCGCCGAGCATGAAGGCGAGCAGCAGAAGCAGCCAGCGCGACGTCCGCTCGGCCTTCGGCGGCGTTGGCTCGACCACGCCGTCGACAACGGTCGGCGCGTCGGTCCGCGATTCGGCGAGGATTTGCTCCCGCTCGACCATCCGCCGGGCGATGTAGGCGGTGGCGGCGGCGACGATCAGCTTCTGGTCCGGGCTTTCGGCCAGCACCTGGCGCCCGCTGCGGGTGTCCCGCAGCAGCCGGTAGGTTCGTGTCTCGCGGTCGAAGGCGACATGCGCCACCATGTCGATGAACAGGCGCGGCGGGTCGCCCGGCCCGATGGCGAGGTCGAACAGGTCGACCTCCCCGGGAATGTCCGCCAGCACCGGCTGCAGCGCATCCTTCAGCATCTCGAGGCGCGCGAACTCGGCGTCGCGCACCGCAACCACGGCCGAGCCACGCTCGGCGGCCTCGATCCGCGCGCGCTGCAGCGCCTGCCGCAAAGGTTGGGCGGTTCCGCGGGACATCCCGGACATGCGCGCCAATGCTCTCTCCCCGCCGCGGGAAGAGCTAGCCCGCGCCAGGGCTTGCGCACAAGCGCGCAGCCTCGGCAACGTTAAGCGCGGATCGGCGCATCGTCGCAGCCCCCCTCGCGGCACCCGATCTGTGCCGGAACGGCACGGGCTTGTGCCGCAGGCTGCGGAGAGGCAATTTCCCGGCCGCATTCGCCGGGACACCGCCTATGACCGACCTGCCGCCGAGCTCGCAGAAAGTCGCCGAGGCGGCGAGGCGCCTCGCTCTGCCGATCGAGATCGTCGTCATGCCGTCGAGCACCCGCACCGCCGAGGAGGCGGCCGCCGCCTGCGGCTGCGCGGTCGGGCAGATCGTCAAATCGCTGGTCTTCCGGGGCGCTGCGAGCGGCAGGCCGCTGCTGCTCCTCGTATCGGGCGCCAACCGCGTCGACGAGAAGACCGCCGCCACGGCAATCGGCGAGGATCTGTCGCGGCCCGACGCGGCCTTCGTGCGGGAGACGACCGGCTTTGCGATCGGCGGCATTCCGCCCTTCGGCCACGCGAGCCCGCTCGCCACCTTCATGGACCGCGACCTGCTGGGCTACCCGGTCGTGTGGGCGGCGGCCGGGACACCGGCGGCTGTGTTCTCGGCCGATCCGGCGCGGCTCAGGGACGCCACCGGCGCGGCGGTGATCGGGGTGAGGTAGAATCGTCTCTTCTTCCCTCTCCCAGGGGGAGAGGGTGCCCGCGAAGCGGGCGGGTGAGGGGCTACGGAGCTTCAGAACCAGCGCCGTACCCCCTCATCCGGCCGCTTCGCGGCCACCTTCTCCCCATGGGAGAAGGAAGGAAAACCTCACGGCTCGGCTGCTTCACGGCGATGCTTGTCGCTCCCCCCGCCGGCGGAGCCACCGGCCCATGCTCCACCAGAACAGGCCCGCGAGGCCGGCAGCGGCCAGCGTGATCGGCGAGTCCCAGGGCATTCCCGAGGCCCAGGGCGGCAGCGGATCGGCAACGCCGACCGCCCCCGCCACCGCAAGGCCTTGCCAGCGCGAGCGGATGAAACGGCCGGCGAGCGCGCAGCCGACCGCCCGTAACGGACTGATTAGGGTCAGCAGCGCGTAGCCCCCGAAGATGGCGCCGAGCGGCAGCTCGATCACGCTCTCACGGCCAGGCCGCCAGCGGCGGCATCGAGGAGAGGATCGAGTCGACGTTGCCGCCGGTCTTGAGGCCGAACGTGGTGCCGCGGTCGTAGAGCAGGTTGAACTCGACGTAGCGGCCGCGGCGGACGAGCTGCTCGCGACGGTCGGCCTCGGTCCAGGGGGTGCGGAAATTGCGGCGGACGATGCGCGGATAGACGGCGAGGAACGCCTCGCCGACGCTTCTGGTGAAGGCGAGGTCGGCGTCGAAGTCGCCCGAATCGTGCCAGTCGTAGAAAATGCCGCCGATGCCGCGCGGCTCGTTGCGATGCTTGAGGAAGAAATACTCGTCGCACCAGGCCTTGAAGCGGGGATAGTCGGCGACCGAATGGCACGCGCAGGCGCCGTGCATGGCGGCGTGGAACTGCACCGCGTCGGCGTCCTCCTGCGTCCGCCGCCGGTCGAGCACCGGCGTCAGGTCCGCGCCGCCACCGAACCAGGCTTTCGTCGTCACCACGTAGCGTGTGTTCATGTGCACGGTCGGCACGTTCGGATTGCGCGGATGCGCGATCAGCGAGATGCCGGTGGCGAAGAAGCGCGGATCCTCCGCCGCGCCCGGGATGTCCTTGCGGAACTCGGGCGCGAACTCGCCATGCACGCTCGAGACGTGCACGCCGGCCTTCTCGAAGACGCGCCCCTCGCGCAGCATGCCCATCGTGCCGCCGCCGCCGGGGGCGCCGGTGTGATCGGTGCGCTGCCAGGGCATGCGCTCGAAGCGGGCCGCCGGCCGCCCTTCGGCGAGCGGTCCCTCGAGCTCGGCCTCGAGCGCCTCGAACGCAGCGTGGATTCTGTCGCGCAGCGCCTCGAACCAGATGCGCGCCGCCTCGCGCCGCTCGGCCTGATACTCCGACATCGATCTGGCCCACCCTCCCCGGACGGGCGGGGCGAAGGCTCAGGCTGGAGCCGGCTCGCCCTTCGCCGGAACGAGCTGCACCGATTCGCCGCAGCCGCAGGCGCCGGTCTGGTTCGGATTGTTGAAGACGAAGCGGGCGGCGATCTTGTCCGCCTGCCAGTCCATCTCCGTGCCGAGCAGATAGAGCACAGCCTTCGGATCGACCAGCACAGTGGCGCCGTCCGCCTCGACCACCTCGTCGAAGCGGCCGCGCTCGGCGGCGACCTCCATCGTGTATTCCATCCCGGCGCAGCCGCCCTTCTTGACGCCGATGCGCAACCCCGCCGCCGGCGGTTCGGCGCGGGCGAGAATGCCGCGCACACGGTCGGCAGCGGCGGGCGTCAGGCGGAGGACGGCGGCGGGCATGGCTTCACTCGCGAGTGCGTTCACCGCCAATATAGCGATTCACCGGCGGCTTCCCAAGGTTCCGCCGCCGCCCGCTAAACCCGGCTGCCCAGAATCTCCGCCACCTGCGGAATGTCCTTGTCGCCGCGGCCGGAGAGATTCACCACCATCAGGTGATCTTTTGGCCGCTCGGGCGCGAGCTGCAGCACCTTGGCGATCGCATGCGCCGGCTCGAGCGCCGGGATGATGCCCTCGAGCTTCGACAGGAGCTGGAAGGCGGCTAGCGCCTCCTCGTCGGTGGCCGACAGATATTTCGCGCGGCCGATATCGTGCAGCCAGGAATGCTCCGGGCCGATTCCGGGATAGTCGAGCCCGGCCGAGATCGAGTGCGCCTCGGTGATCTGGCCGTCATCGTCCATCAACAGGAAGGTGCGGTTGCCGTGCAGCACGCCCGGCCGGCCGCCGGTGAGGGAGGCGGCATGCTGGCCGCTCTCGATGCCGTGCCCGGCCGCCTCGACGCCAAAAATCTCCACCTCCGGATCGTCGAGGAAGGGGTGGAACAGGCCCATGGCGTTGGAGCCGCCGCCGATGCAGGCGACGAGGCTATCCGGCAGCCGGCCCTCGGCCTCGAGCATCTGCTCGCGCGTCTCCCGGCCGATCACCGACTGAAAATCGCGCACCATCATCGGATAGGGGTGCGGACCGGCGACCGTGCCGATGCAGTAGAAGGTGTTCTGGACATTGGTGACCCAGTCGCGCAGCGCCTCGTTCATCGCGTCCTTGAGCGTCGAGGCGCCGGAGGTGACGGGCCGCACCTCCGCCCCCAGCATCTTCATGCGAAAAACGTTCGGCGCCTGCCGGGCGACGTCGGTGGCGCCCATATAGACGACGCAGTCGAGGCCGTAGCGGGCGCACAGCGTCGCGGTGGCGACGCCGTGCTGGCCGGCGCCGGTCTCGGCGATGATCCGCGTCTTCCCCATCCGTCGGGCGAGAAGGATCTGCCCGAGCACGTTGTTCACCTTGTGCGAGCCGGTGTGGTTCAGCTCCTCGCGCTTGAAGTAGATCTTCGCGCCGCCGAGATGGTCCGTCAGTCGCTCGGCGAGATAGAGCGGCGAGGGGCGGCCGACATAGCTCTTCAGCATGCCGTCCATCTCGGCCCGGTAGGCCGCATCCTCCTTGGCCTCGGCATAGGCGCGCTCGAGGTCGAGGATCAGCGGCATCAGCGTCTCGGCGACGAAGCGGCCGCCAAAAATGCCGAAGCGGCCGGCCTCGTCCGGGCCGTTGCGGAAGGAGTTGGGCGCTGCGACGTTCATGAGGCCCTCGCCAGAGCGGGTGAAGCGGAGCGTGCGGCACGCACGAAGGCGGCGATTTTTTCGGGATCCTTGCGGCCGGGCGCGCTCTCGACGCCGGAGGACACGTCGACCGCGAAGGGCGACGTTGTTCGGATCGCCTCGGCGACGTTCTCGGGAGAAAGACCGCCGGAAAGGACGAAGCCGGACGGCGCCGCGGCGAGAATCTCCCAGTCGAAGGCGAGACCGTTGCCGCCGGGACGCGTCGCATCCGCCGGCGGCTTGGCGTCGAACAGGATGCGGTCGGCGGCGCCCGCGAAGGCCGCGGCGCGCGAAAGATCGTCCGGACCGGATACCGCGACGGCCTTCCAGACGGGCCCGAGCCGCTGCCGTATGGCGGCGGCGGTTTCCGGCGTCTCCCTCCCATGCAGCTGCAATACGTCGGGCCGGATGGTCCGGACCAGTTCGTCGAGCCCGGCCGCATCGACGGTGAGGAGAACGATCTGCGCCCGTCCCCGCGCGCGGTCCGCCAGCACGGCGGCGCGCTCGGCCGACACATGCCGCGGGCTCCTCGCAAAATGCACGAGGCCGACGAAATCGGCGCCGGCCGAGAGCGCCGCGTCGAGCGTCGCCTCCTCCGAGAGGCCGCAGATTTTGACCAGAGCCGTCATGCGAGGGATGTGGCATGCGCCCGGGGCGAACGCAACGCGATGCGGCAAGGCGCCGGCCCACCCACGGCCTCAGCGGGGCGGCCTCAGCCGCGCTCGGCGAGGTAGGCGTCGATCAGCTGCCGGTAGCGCGTGGCGCCGAAGCTCGCGAAATGGCCGCCGTGGACGATCCGCGGCTCGAGCTCGCGCAGCGCCCGCATGGTGGCGAGGTAGACGCCGACGTCGGAGTGGTAGCAGGTGTCGACCAGCGGCCCGTCATAGACCACGTCCTGGGCGATCAGCGTGCCGGTCCTCTCCTCGAAGAGGGAGAGGTGCCCCGGCGAGTGGCCGGGCGTATGCAGCACCGTCAGCTCCCGGCCGCCGAGATCGATCCGGTCGCCATGCCGGACGAGCCCGGTCGCCGGCGCCGGCGGGATTTCATAGGCGGGCGCGCTCCAGCCCGGCGGCAGGCCGAGAAACATCTCCGCGTCCCGCGCGCCCGAGGCGTATTTCTCGAACAGCGTCGACGCATGCGTCGGGTCGGCGGCGATGTCGGCCTCGGCCGGATGCGCGAGCCGCTCGGAGAACTCGTGCGCGGCGCCGATATGGTCCCAGTGCGTGTGGCTGATCAGGAGCGTGATCGGCCGCCCGTTCAGCATCGGCACGTGCGCGCGCAGCGGCACCGCGCCGAGGCCGGAATCGACCAGGAGGCTGCGCTCGCTTCCCTCGATCAGCCACATGTTGCAGCGGAAGAAGGGCGGCATCCACGGCTCGTGGATCAGCGTGATGCCGTCCGCGAACGGTACCGTCTCGTACCAATCGCGCGCTTCGATGGCGGGCAGGGTCATCCGCGCATCCTACCGCGCCGGCCCGGGATCATCGAACGGCCGGCGGCGGCGTTACTAAATATGCTTGGGCAGATAATCTCTTTGGATGATATGTTGCCACATATCGATGTGGAGATGCTCGCTCCTCTGTGATATGTTTGGACATATGGCTTGGTGAGAATGATACGCGTGGACATATCACAATGCCCTACACCCAGGAAAAGGTCGCCAATGCCCTGAAAGCGGCGCGAGAAGCGCGCGCCCTGAGCCAGCGTGCCCTCGGCGAGAAGGTCGGCCTTCCGCAGAGCCATGTCTCGAAGATCGAGGGTGGAACCGTCGACCTGAAGCTTTCCAGCCTGATCGAGCTGGCCCGCGCCCTCGACCTGGACGTGGTGCTCGTCCCGCGGAAACTCGTGCCGGCGGTCCAGTCCATCGTTCGCAGCGCCGCGCTGCCAGTTCCGGGTTCCGTCGAAGAGCGCGCGCGTAAGGAGGCTCGCCTGCTCGAGACGGCGGTCACCGTTCTCCGGGAACTGCATCCCGAAAGCCGGGAGCTGCGCAGCCTGCAGGATACCGCACGGGATCTCACCAATATTCGCCTCGGCGCGCCGGAAGCCTCGCAGGTGCACGAGGCGAGGCTGCTGCTCAGGTGCGCCGCCGCTGGTCCGGCGACGCTGGAGGACGTCCTGCCCGTCGCCGACACGCTGCGACAGATGCGCAACCGCCTCGTCCACGAGACGCGCGAGCCGCCTCCGCGCCGGCCGGCCTACAGCCTCGATGACGGGGCTGCCGATGCCTGACGTCTCAGTGCTCGATGTCCTGCTCCATGACGAGCCGATCGGCACGCTCACCCACTTCCAGGGCGACCGCACGCTGTTCGCCTTCAACGAGGCCTATGTCGACGACCCGGACCGGCCGACCCTCAGCCTCTCCTTCAAGGACAGTCTCGGCGATCTGATCACCGACATCCGCCCGACGCAGACGCGCGTCCCCCCGTTCTTCGCCAACCTCCTGCCCGAAGGCGCGATGCGCGACTATCTCGCCGAGAGGGCGGGCGTGAACCCGACGCGGGAATTCTTTCTGCTGTGGGTGCTCGGACGCGACCTGCCGGGCGCGTTGACCATCCGCCCGGCCGATGGCGAGGCCTGGCCGCGCGGAAAGGACCAACCGGACCGGGAGGAGCAGGACCTGGCGCGTCGCCACGCGCTGCGCTTTTCGCTCGCCGGCGTGCAACTCAAGCTGTCGGCGGTGAAGGAGGCCACCGGCGGCCTGACCATACCGGCCGAGGGCGTCGGCGGCTCCTGGATCGTCAAGCTGCCCTCGACGCGGCTCGGGGGGGTGCCCGAGAACGAGTTCTCGATGATGAGCCTCGCCCGGCGCATCGGTATCGACGTGCCGGATGTCCAGCTCGTCGCCATGGACGCCATTGCCGGCCTGCCGGACGGCATGGGCGATCTCGCCGGACAGGCGCTAGCGGTGCAGCGCTTCGACCGAAGCGCCGAAGGTCCCGTTCACATGGAGGATTTCGCCCAGGTGTTCGGCGTCTATCCCGACGACAAGTACCGGAAGGCGAGCTACCGCAACATCGCCGAGGTCATCGGTATCGAGGCCGGAGACGATGCGGCCGCCGAGCTCATTCGCCGCCTTGTCTTCAGCGCGTTGATCGGCAATGCCGACATGCATCTGAAGAACTGGTCGCTCATCTATCCGGACCGACGTCATGCGCAGCTCTCGCCGGCCTATGATCTCGTGTCGACGATCCCCTACCTTCCCGACGACAAGGCCGCGTTGACCTTCGCCCGCACCAAGCGCATGGACGGCCTGACGCTCGACGAGATCGCCTATCTTTCGGCCAAGGCGGGCCTGCCGCGAAAGCCGATGACCGACGCGGCGAAGGAGACTGTCGCCCGCTTCCATGACGTCTGGAATGCCGACCGCGGCGATCTGCCGATATCGAAGCAGCTCGCGCAGGCGATCGACGCGCACGTCGCCAAGCTTCCCATCGCCCGCGAAGCCTGAGGGCGCGACGAAAGGCACGGCTCGCGCCGCCCGCTTTGCCAGCAGCCGGTTGCCTGCCTCGAAAGCTCTCGGGGCGGACCGTCCTATCGCCGTCGCGGCCGAAAGCCCCTCAGCCCGGGGCGGCCTCGATCTCGGCGATGTCCTCGTCCGAGAGGCCGAAATGGTGGCCGATCTCGTGCACCAGGACGTGCGTGACGATGTCGCCGAGCGTCTCCTCGTGCTCGGCCCAGTAGTCGAGGATCGGTCGCCGGTAGAGGAAGACCATGTTCGGCATCAGCGCCGGCTGCGAGATGCTTTGGTGGGCGAGGCCGATCCCCTGGAAGAGGCCGAGCAGGTCGAACTCCGATTCGAGGCCGAGCGCGTCCAGCACCTCGTCGGTCGGAAAATCCTCGACCTTGATCACCAGGTCCCTGCACAGCGCGCGAAAACTCGCCGGCAGTTCGGCATAGGCGGCGTCGGCGAGCCGCTCGAACTCGGCGATGCCGGGCGCCATCAACCGGCCCCAGGCGGGGCCCTCGTTCGCTCCTGTCGGCACGCCGTCAGCCGCTGTTGGCGATGAAGAGGACGACGATGACGATCGCCGCACCGACGGCGAGGGCGCGGCCGATGCGCCGCCCCCAGATCTCGATCCCATCCTCGGGTGGTGGGGCATCCGGGCGCGCGGAGCCGCCGAGGAGATCGTCGCTGCGGCCGAGACCGGCGAGATGGTCGGGACGGGGGCGGTCGGGCATGCGGCGAGCCTAGCCGGAATGCCGGCGGCGGCAAAGCCGGCGCTTTCCTGCACGCCCGGTGAACGGGCGCCTCAGCGCCGGTTCAGACGCGCTCGGTCATCCTGCGCGAACTTCCTCCTGGCTCTCCCGAGCCAACTCGGCCGGTCCCGCAAGGGCCCGGCCTTTTTCTTTTGCGCACAGCGGCTTGGGCGCAAGACGGGCGCATAAACCTCGCCTGAACGCACGGCTCAGCGGGAGTTCAGCGCCCGACATCTAGGTTCGCGACATCAGGTTCGCAGACGCGCTCTGGAACCACTCGACCGCAACCACCCACTTTGGAGTACGCATCATGAAAAAGCTCGTTCTCGGCGGCACCGCCGCTCTCGTCCTCGCCACCGCCGCTCTCGCCTCGACGGGCGCCTCGGCCGGCTGGAAGAAGCATCATCACTTCAAGCACGGCTGGCACGGCCCGAAGATCATCATCGGCGGCGGCTATGTCTGTCCGCGCATCCCGGTGACCGTGTTCACCAAGTGGGGCCCGGTGGTGAAGTTCGTCCGCAGCTGCAACGGCTACTTCTGAGCCCTCGCCGCTATCTGCCACCCACCCCCACCCGAAGTTCCGGAGTTACGACAATGAAGAAGCTCGTCCTCGGCGGCGCCGCCGCCCTCGTCCTCGCCACCGCGGCCCTCGCCTCGACCGGCGCCTCGGCGGGCTGGAAGAAGCATCATCACTTCAAGCACGGCTGGCACGGCCCGAAGATCATCATCGGCGGCGGCTATGTCTGCCCGCGCATCCCGGTGACGGTGTTCACCAAGTGGGGCCCCGTCGTGAAGTTCGTCCGCAGCTGCCGCTACTACTGAGCCGTGGCGCTCGTGCGCGTGCCGCCGGCTCTTCAGGGCGCCGGCGGCACCGCCTTTGCAGGTGCTGCTCGTCGCGACATCTCGGACACAGTGCGTCATCGCTCCTTCACCGAACCGCTGGCAAGCTGCCGCGGCCGGTTGAACCGGCGCAGATTCGGCTTATCTTCGGACGAGTCGGCCGTTCGCCGATGTTTGTTCCTGTGAGGACTGTAAAGCTGTCCACTGCCCTTGCCGTTGAGGCGCCCACGGCGCTTCGCCCCGCCCCCTCTGCCATCGGCGTGAGTGACCCGGCGGTTCAGCTCGTTCTCGGCCTACTCGAGGATGCCAAGGCCGAGGACATCGTCACCATCGATCTCGGAGGCAAGACGACGCTCGCCGATGCCATGATCGTGGCTTCGGGGCGCTCGCAACGCCATGTCGGCGCCATCGTCGACCGGCTGGCGCGCGCGCTGAAGGAGCACGGCTACGGCCGCGTCGGCATCGAGGGCACCCCGCATTGCGACTGGGTGCTGCTCGACGTCGGTGACGTCATTGTGCACGTCTTCCGGCCCGAGGTCCGCAGCTTCTACAATCTCGAGAAGATGTGGGCCGCGGAGCGTCCGGTCGAGCGCGCGGGAGCCTGACCGGCTGCGCATCCTCGTCGGCGCGGTCGGCCGCCTGAAGGACGGACCGGAGCGGGCGCTCGTCGCCCGCTATCGGGAGCGTTTCGGCCCCGTCGGCCGCGGCATCGGCCTCTCCGCGCTCGACATCGCCGAGCTCGACGAGGGCCGCGGCCGCCGTCCGGAGGAGCGCCGGCGTGACGAATCGGCGCGGCTCTTGGCGCTGGTGCCGGCCGGCTATCGGACGGTCGCGCTCGAGCCGACGGCGCGCTCGGGCACGACGGAGGCGCTCGCGGCGGAGATCGGCGCCGCCCGCGACGGCGGCGTGGCCGGCTATGCGTTCCTGATCGGCGGCCCCGACGGGCTCGACGAGCGGCTTCTGGCGCAGGTCCAGGGGCGGCTCTCCTTCGGTGCGATGACGCTGCCGCACCAGCTCGTCCGGGTTCTCCTCGCCGAGCAGCTCTACCGGGTGGCGACGCTGCTCGCCGGACACCCCTATCACCGGGCGTGACGGCGGCTCGCCGGACGCCCCCGCGTCATGTACGGTTGACGGACCGTTAAGGGACCTGCGGCTCAATCAGGCGATGCGCCTCTCGCCATTCCTTTTCGCCCTCCTCGCGGTCCTCGCCGCCGCGCCCGGATTCGCGGCCGAGCCCGACGAGGCGGAGCGGCTCGCGCGCAAGTCCGAGCTCGCCACCGTGCAGGAGCAGCTTCGCGAGGCCGACGAGCGCCGCCGCGCGATCGGCCGCGACGTCGAGGAGATCGCCGGCGAGCGGGCGCGGCTGATGCAGAGCCTGATCGAGGCCGCCGACCGTGCCCGTGCGCTCGAGAGCGGCCTCGTCGACGGCGAGCGGCGGCTCGCCGAGCTCGCCGATTCCGAGGCGCGGCTGAAAAGCTCCCTCATCGCCCGGCGCGGTGTCCTCGGCGAGGTCCTTGCCTCGCTGCAGCGGATGGGGCGGCAGCCGCCGCCGGCGCTGCTGGTCCGTCCGGAGGCCGCGCTCGAATCGGTGCGCTCGGCCATCCTGCTCGGCGCCGTGCTGCCGGAGCTGCGGATGGAGGCCGAGGCGCTGGCAGTCGACCTGCGCGAGCTCGGCCGGCTGCGCGCCAGCATCATGCGCGAGCGCGAGCAGTTCGGCGCCGATCTCGTCTCGCTATCGGCCGAGCAGGCGCGACTGACCGCCCTCGGCGAAGAGCGCCGGCGGCAGCAGGGGGAGCGCGAGGGCGACTTCGCGGCGGAGGAGAAGCGGATCAGCGAGCTCGCCCGCCAGGCGCAGACTCTCGAAGGTTTGATCGCCGGCATGGAGAAGGAGGTCGAGGCGGCGCGGAAGGCCGCCTTCGCGGCCACCAAGCCGATCGAAAAGGGCAAGCGGCGGGCCGACCTCGCCGCCGCCAAGGACCCCGGCCGGCTCGCTCCGGCAATCGCCTTCGGCGAGGCGAAGGGCTTGCTGCCGCTGCCCGTATCGGGCCTGCGGATGCGGGCCTTCGGCGCCCCCGACGGCTTCGGCGGCACCGAGCGCGGCATCGCCATCGCCACCCGTGCCGGCGGCCAGGTCACCGCCCCCTGCGACGGCTGGGTGGTCTACGCCGGCCCCTTCCGCTCCTATGGTCAACTCTTGATCCTGAACGCCGGAGACGGATATCATGTGTTGCTTGCGGGAATGGAACGGATCAATGTCGAATTGGGTCGGTTCGTCCTGACAGGCGAACCGGTGGCCGCGATGGGCGGCTCAGCAACGGCTGCCGCAGCGACAACAGGCTCCCCACAGCCCGTCCTGTACGTCGAGTTTCGGAAGGGCGGCGTTTCGATTGATCCGACACCCTGGTGGTCGGACGCCACAAGCGAGAAGGTTGGCGGATGATGAGGAAATTGTCTCTGGTTTTCATCGGCGCGCTGCTCGGCGCGACGGCCGTCGGCGTCGTCACGCAGCCGAAGGCCTTCCTCGGCGACGCCATCGCCGCCGCGAGCACCGACACCTACCGCCAGCTGAACCTGTTCGGTGACGTCTTCGAGCGCGTACGCGCCGACTATGTCGAGCGGCCCGACGACGCCAAGCTCGTCGAATCGGCCATCAACGGCATGCTCACCTCGCTCGACCCGCATTCGAGCTTCCTCGATGCGAAGACCTTCCGCGACATGCAGGTGCAGACGCGCGGCGAGTTCGGCGGCCTCGGCATCGAGGTCACGATGGAGGAAGGCCTCGTCAAGGTCGTGTCGCCGATCGACGAGACGCCCGCCGCCCGCGCCGGCGTGATGTCCGGCGACATCATCACCCATCTCGACGGCGAGCCGGTGCAGGGGCTGACGCTCAACCAGGCGGTCGAGAAGATGCGCGGCCCGGTGAACACGCCGATCTCGCTGCGAATCACCCGCAAGGACGTCGCCGAGCCGGTGGAGCTGAAGGTCGTCCGCGACGTCATCCGCATCCGCTCGGTGCGCAGCGAGGATCTCGGCGGCGACGTCGGCTACGTCCGCGTCACCCAGTTCAACGAGCAGACCTTCGAGGGCCTGAAGAAGGCGATCGACGACTTCTCGACCAAGATCCCGGCCGACAAGCTGAAGGGCTACGTGCTCGACCTGCGCAACAATCCGGGCGGCTTGCTCGACCAAGCGATCGCCGTCTCCGACGCGTTCCTCGACCGGGGCGAGATCGTCTCGACGCGCGGCCGCACCGCCGACGAGACGCAGCGCTACAACGCCCGCTCGGGTGACCTCGCGCGCGGCAAGCCGGTCATCGTCCTCCTGAACGGCGGCTCGGCCTCGGCCTCGGAGATCGTCGCCGGCGCCCTGCAGGACCACAAGCGCGGCACGCTGATCGGCAGCCGCTCCTTCGGCAAGGGCTCCGTGCAGACGATCATCCCGCTCGGCTCGAACGGGGCGCTCCGGCTGACGACGGCGCGCTACTACACGCCGTCCGGCAAGTCGATCCAGGCCAAGGGCATCGATCCCGACATCGAGATCCTGCAGGAGATTCCGGCCGATCTGAAGGGCAAGGACGAGACCAAGGGCGAGGCCGGCCTGCGCGGCCACCTGAAGAACGGCGACGACGAGAAGTCCGGCTCCTCGGCCTACGTGCCGCCGAACCGTGCCGACGACAAGCAGCTCAATCATGCGCTCGACCTGTTGCGCGGGGTGAAGACGGACTCGAAGTTCCCGCCGACCCCGAGCCAGCGGGCCGCGATCCCCAACTGAGCTTTCGAGCGGCGCCCTCCGGGGCGCCGTTCCGCTTCCGGGGGCGAGGCTGCGAGCCATGGACGGGCCGGACGACCTCGACGCGCCGCTGCGCGGCGGCCCGCGACCCGCCGGACGGCCCCGCTGGAGCCTCGCACGCCTCGCGCTCACGCTCCTGGCGCTCGCCGCGATCCCGCCGATCCTCTGGGTGCTGCTGGTCGACGATCCGCTCGGCGGCGAGCCGGTCGCCACCGCCTCGATCGAGCGCCGCCTCGCACCGCCCAAGCACCCTATTCCGAACGCGCCCGGGCCGGCCGCCGCGATGCGCGGCAGCGTGCCGATCGTGGAGCCGGGCGACCCGATGCCGCAGAGCGGCCCGGTCATCATCCGCGTTCCCGGCAGCGGCGGCGCTCCCTCCCCCGTACACGGTCCGGCCGAGCCGAGCGCAGCACTGCTCGAGCCGTCGCGGTTCGGCCCGCTGCCGCGCATCGGGGCCGATGGCAGCCGGCCCTCCGCGCGCGATGCGCGCCCTGGCGCTTATACACATCTGACGC
>JAEZCD010000165.1 GCA_023430145.1 Pseudomonadota bacterium | reverse complement strand
GGATGACCATTCTCTCCCGGTGCGCGGCGCGCAGAAATGAAGATGGATCCTGCGCTCTCGCGCAGGATGACGCCGCGTAGCCGAAGCGGCAGCCTCCGCCGACATCAGCTGTCGCCCGACGGCTCCTTGGAGCTCGGCGCGAAGAGGCGCGACAGGACCCGCTCGACCGGACGGCCGAGCGTGAGGATGGCGAGCGCGAGGCCGGCGCCGAGCAGCACGATACTCCAGGCGGCGAGCGCACAGGCGATGCCGAGCGCCGCCGTCACCCAGACGCAGGCGGCCGTCGTCAGGCCCTCGACCTCCTTCTCCTTGTGGTCGCGCAGGATCACCCCGGCGCCGATGAACCCGATGCCGGTCATGACCCCCTGGATGATGCCCTGCAGCACGCGCGACAGCGCATCCGGATGCTGCTGCATGTCGGCATGATGGACCATGACGATGGAGACGAGCGCGGCGCCGAGCGAGACGAGGCCGAGCGTCCGCATGCCGGTCGGCTTGCCCTTGATGTCGCGGTTCAGCCCGATCGCCATGCCGGCGCCGACGGCGGCGAGCAGGCGGAGGGCGACGTCGACGAATTCTTCGGACAGCATGGGCGACCCTCTGCGGTCCCTTTATAGACCAGGCGGCCGCCGGTCGCCGCAGGCGGTTCGCGTCACCGGCCGGGCGGCAAGGCTGGCATTCGCCCGGATTCGGCGCCGAGGGAATTTCCATGGCATCGTCGCCGCCTCGCGTTCCGAGACGGACGGTAGGGGCAGGCCTCGACGATGATTCCCACGGTCACGCCCGGCGTGTTGAAGGTGGGCGCCGCCATCCCTGATCCGCCTTTCGAGCTGATGCGGGACGGCGAGCCGGCCGGCTTCGACATCGAGCTGATGCGCGCGGTCTGTGGCGATCTCGGCCTCGAATGGCGCCTCGTCCGCTATGGCGGCGCCGATTTCGAGGGCATTTTCGGCGGGCTCGCCGACGGCTCGTTCGACTGCGTCGCCTCCGGCACGACGATCACCGCCGGGCGGCAGGCGAAGGCCGATTTCTGCCGCCCCTATCTCGTCTCCGGCCAGAGCCTCGTCTGCAACGTCGCGCGGACGCCGGCGATCCGCTCCATCGGCGATCTCCGGGGCGCAGTGATCGCCGTCCAGCGCGGCAACACCTCGCAGCCGGTGGCGGAGCGGCTGAAGGCCGAAGGCGCGGTGGGCGATGTCCGGATCTATCCATACGACGCCATCGGCGCGATGCTCGACGACCTCGAGGCGGGAAGGATCGCCGCCGTCATGAAGCTCGCCCCGGTCATGCGCTGGCTGACCCGCGACCGGCCCGATCTCCGGGTGGTCGAGGAAGGAATCACGACCGAAAAGCTCGCCGTCTCGGTCCGGCGTGGGAACGATGCGCTGCGCGAGGCGCTCGATGCCGCCCAGGCGCGCCTCGTGGCACAGGGATTCCTCGACCGTCTCGTCGCGACCTGGATCTCCCCGCCGGCGGCGGGCGCTCACCCCTCGGAGGCGACGAAGGGAACGGGCGCACCGGGCGCCAGGACGACGTAGGCGCGGCGCCAGGGCTGGTCGCCGACGAGCCGCCAGCTGTGGCCGCTCCCCGTCGTGTCCTCGGCGAGCAGCACGTCGCCGGGGCCGATGGTGAAGTGCGCGCCCTTCCGCGTCTGGAAGTCGAGCGTGCCCGACAGGGTGAGCACGAGCTGCCGGTTCGGAGCGTCATGCCAGGCATAGGCGCCACCGGCGCCGGTCTCCCGGAACGAGACGCCGGTCGCCTCGCTAACGAGGCTCAGCGCGTCGCCGCGCTCGCCTTTCGGCAGATCGATCCGCCCGATCTCGAAGCGGCTGTTGCCGTCGGCCCCCGTCCAGATGCGCACGCAGCGGATCACCGCGCCCCCCTCCCCTAGAGCTCGAGCCGTCCTCGTTCCGCCGCGTCGCGCGCATCGCCGGGGTCGGCGATGCGCGGGAGCGGCCTCAGTTCGGCTTCTTCTTCTCGATCGCCGCGGCGAGCTCCTTGTAGCCCGCGCAGGACTTGCTGCCGCAGGCCTTCTCGATCTTGGCGAGATGGTCGCGCGCCTTGGCGAGATCGCCCTTCCAGACGAAGTACTCGCCATAATATTCGAGCGCGCCGACATGGTTCGGGTCGACCTTGAGCGCCGCCTCGTAGTGGCGCACCGCCTCGTCCCATTTGCCGGACTTGCGGTAGGCGAACCCGAGCTGGTTGTCGATGTCGGCGCTGGACGCCTTGATCGCCTTCAGCTTGACGATCCCCTCGTCGTACTTGCCCGCCTTGATCAGCACCACGGCCGCATCATAGGCATCGCGCCATGGCTCCTTGGTATCGGCTTCGGTGCCGATCGCCAGGGCGGCGGCGGGGAGGAGGACCGAGAAGGCGGTGACAAAGAGCAGTTTCCGCATCGTTGCGACTCCCTTCGCGCACGGCGTGCGCGGTGCATGCCCCTCGGGGGAGATCTTATAGCGCGCACATGAACCGCTGACGAACGCCGCGCGCTCTTCGTCATTGCGAGGAGCGTCAGCGACGAAGCAATCCAGCTCTGCGGGCGACGAAGAAGAAGCTGGATTGCTTCGCTTCGCTCGCAATGACGAGGCCCCGCGCGCTGGGCACGTCGGCGCCCCCACTCTCCTACTCGATGACCGCCCTGAGGCCCGCATAGGCGCCGAAGCCGGGCGCCTGGTAGGAGAAGACGTTCTCGTAGCGGACGTCGAGCACGTTCTCGGCGCGCACATAGCCGGTGAGGCCCGGCCGCAGCGTGTAGGCGAGCTCGGCCGAGATCAGCGTATAGGCGGGCAGGTCAACGACCGTCGAGAAGGGCGTCGTCGGCAAGAGGCGGATGTCCTTGGTGGTGCCGTTGTAGACGACGTTCGCCGACGCCCTCCCCCGCCCCTCGTCGAAGCGCGCCACCGCCGACAGGCTCGCCGTGTGCGGCGGCCGCCGGATCTCGGTGATGCCGGTCGCGTCCTCGGACTGCGTATAGGTGTAGGTGGCGACGAGGTCGAGCCAGTCCACGGGCTTGAAGGTGCCCGACAGCTCGACACCCTGCCGCCGCGAGGCGCCCTTCAGATTCTCGACCGTCGAGGGCGTGCCGAAGACTTGCACGATCTCGTCCTCGAGCGTTGTGTGGAAGTAGGTCGCATCGACCACCACCCGTCCGTCCCACAGCGTCTGCTCGATGCCGGCATCCCAGCCGAGCGACTGCTCGGGCCGCAAATTCGGGTTGCCGACGAAGTTCGAGAAGAAGCCGAACTGCTCGAAAAAGGTCGGGTCGGTGATGCCGGTGCCGACCGAGCCGTGCAGCCGCGTGCCGGTGTGGAACTTCTGCGAGCCGGTGAGCCGCCAGGTGGTGGCGTCCTTGAAGTCGCTGTTCCAGTCGTGTCGGATCGCCGCCGAGGCCGCGGTGCCGTGCTCGGTCTCGACGACGTACTCGCCGGACAGGCCGGTCCGCGTGCGATCGGCGCCGCGCCGCCAGAACTCGTCCGCGTCGGGATCGAAGGCGAGGTCGAGGCTACGATACCTGAAAGTCTCCTTCTGGTAGTCGACGCCGGCCGTGAGCGCATGCCGCTCGCCGCCGAAGAGGCTCGTGTCGGCCTTGCCGGTGAAATACTGCTCGAAGCGGTTGCGGGTGCCGTCGGCCGTGTACTGGCGCTTGCCGTCGGCGTCGAAACTATAGGTCTGGTCGAAGAAGCTGCCGGCGGTGCGGCTCGTCAGCCGGCCGTCGAAGAGCGAGAGCGTCGAGGCGATGCGGCCGGTGGTCGAGCGGAAGCGGTTGGAATCGTCGCCGTCGACGACGAAGCCGTAGGTGTGCGTCGGCGGATCGGCGAAGTCCTGCGGATCGGTCCGGGCAGCGCGCTCGACGTGGCGGAGCATGCCCTCGATATTCCAGACGTCGCCGATGTCGACGCCGGCCTTGGCGGTCAGGATGCCGGTCGAGCTGCCGTCCTTCTCCTCGCCGAAGCGCGAGATGTTGTCGCCGTCGGTGCGGAAGCCCTGCCCCATAACCGAGCCGTAGAAGCCGCCGACCGCGCCGCGTGCGCCGACGGTCGCCCGCGTGGTGCCCATCGAGCCGCCTTCCACCCGGCTCTCGAAGACCGGCTTGGCGAGCCCCCGCCCGCTCTTGGTGACGATGTTGACGAGGCCGGCATTGGCGTTCGAGCCGTAGAGGCCCGACTGCGGCCCGCGGATCACCTCGACGCGCTCGATGTCGTCGACGAGGAAGTCGGCGTAGTCGAAGTCGCCGTCGCCGACCTGGTTCGACTGCACGCCGTCGATCATCACCAGCGTCTGGTTCGCCTCGGCGCCGCGGATGCGCACCTGGGTGATCGAGCCGCTGCCGCCGGACTGGGAGACGGCCACCCCCGGCGTCTCGCGCAGCACGTCGGCGACCGTCTGCAGGCCGCGGCTGCGAATGTCTTCGGCCGTGAAGACGGTGACGGAGGAGCCGACCCGGCTCGCCTCGAGCGGCACCCGGCTCGCAGAGACGACGATGTCGTCGAGCTGATAGACCGGCTCGTCGGGCGGCGCCGCGGTGACGCCTTGCCCCATGGCGGCGGCCGGCGCGAGGGCGGCGATGATCGCCGCCAGCGGCGGCAGAAGTCGGGTCGAAACGCGCATGTCGCGAAGCATCCTCCGCAGGTCCGATGACGTGCGGAGTCGTTGCGCGTCCGCGCCCCGGCATGCGGAGCATCGGAACGGCGCCGAGAAGGCCCCGCGGCGAGGTCACCTGCGGAAGAACCGCTCCCGCGCGCGCCCCGCACGCGAGAAGGTGACAGGCGCGCCGGCAGGTCTCCTGGCTCACGGGTCGTCGCCGGCTCCCCGCCTTCCCGGCGGTTTCTGGCCGCCAGTGGCTCGACTTGGAGAGCGGCTCGCCGCCTACAGTTGCGGGGGCAGCTGCGGCATCGGCCGGAGCGCCCGCTCCCGCCTCACCGCATTCCCTCTTGCCCGGGCCGAGGCCCGGGCACCGGTGCTGACGCGACCACAGATTTCCGGCCGCCGGTTGTCAAGGCACGCACCGCGGCAGCCGACATTTGCCGGCGGGCTGTGACATGTCGGCCGGAGAGCCGGCGTCAGAGCACCGGGTTCCAGTCGATCGGCACGTAGCGGTAGCGCTCGCCGTCCTTGGCGATGTGGCCGCCGGCCGGGAACGGGTAGTGGTAGCCTTGAACCAGAAGGCGGTCGGCCACCGCCATGTCGAGCAGCCGGCGCCGGGTCTCGGCCGCCTTGTCGCCGTCCATGTCGAAGGCCGCCTGCCAGGCCGGGTTGCGGACGAACAGGGCGGGATGGTTGGTCGTGTCCGACAGCACCAGCATCTCCTGGCCGCCGGAGCCGATGCGGAAGGCGGTGTGCCCGGGCGTGTGGCCATGCGCGGGGACCGCCGTGATGCCCGGGAAGATCTCGGCCTCGGGTTCGAACCGGCGAACCTGCTTGGCGTTCGGGCCGAAGACGCGCCGGACGTTCTTGAAGCCGCCCTTGAGGTTCTCGGGTGCACGGCTCATCTGGCCTTCGTCCATCCAGAAGGCCCACTCCACCTCGGGAACGAGGATCTCGGCGTTGGCGAACAGGAGCTCGCCGGACTTGGCGCGGATGCCGTTGATGTGGTCGCCGTGGAAATGCGAGACGACGATGCTGTCGACGGCCGCCGGCTCGATGCCGGCCGCCGTCATGTTCTCGGCGAGCTGGCCGGCCGTGGCGGCGCCCATGCCGCCATTGCCGGTATCGATCAGCACCATGCGGTTGCCGGTGTTGACGACGAGCGCGGTAAAGGGGATGCCGAGCGTGTCGCTCGGCAGAAAGGCCTCGTCGAGGGCCCGCTTCACATCTTCGAGCTTGGCGTTGCGGACGAAGGCCGGATCGAGCGGCCGGCGGGCGATGCCGTCGGTGACGGCGGTCAGCTCGAACTCGCCGAGCTTGTAGCGATAGGCGCCCGGCACTTGGCGGCGGGCGGCCGGGGCGGCCGCGAAGGCGGCGCCGAAGGTCGGAGGCAGGAGGCTCGATGCGGCGAGCGCGGCCGACCCTACGAGCAGCGCGCGGCGATCGGTCTCGAACATCGTGTCCTCCTTGTTGGTGGGCGGCACCCCCGCCATGGTCGACGTTCTAGCAGAGCGTCCGGGCACGCCCAGTCCGACCCGATCACGCTTCGGTTAGCTTTTCGCCAGCCCACGGGCGACGCGCCGAAGCCCCAGGCACCGCGCCGCCGTTCCGGATTGCCGGCCGTCGATGTCGTCTCCTAAGATCGCCGTGAGGCCCCGTGCGACATTGCGCGCAAGACACCACAACCCGGGCACGGCCGGCGGTCGCCCTCGACCGCGCACGGCCGCCCTCGAGCGAGCGGGTGCCTCATGAAGCTTCTCCTTGGAACGATCGTCGGCATTCTCGCGACCGTCGCCACCCTCTGCACCGGCCCCGCGCGCGCCGAGGAGGAGACGCGTCTCGCGCTCCTCATCGGCAACAGCCGCTACGAGCACGCGACGCCGCTGCGCAATCCCGAGAACGACGTCGACCTGATGGAGACCTCGCTGCGCACCGCCGGCTTCCGCAGGACGGTCGCCAAGAACGCCTCGCTCTCCGAGGCGAACCGGCTCCTCGACGCTTTCCTCGCCGAGGCCCGGGCGACGCCGAATCCGGTCCTGCTCGTCTACTTCGCCGGCCGAACCGCGACCGCTGCCGACCGTCACCCGCGCGAGCCCCGAGGTTGTTCCCCGGCCGCGGGCCTGCTAGGCGTGAGGTCGCACGCCGGCTTAGCTCAGCTGGTAGAGCAGCCGCCTTGTAAGCGGCAGGTCGGGGGTTCGACTCCCTCAGCCGGCACCATCAGCCCGTCCGAGGTGGCCCCCCGAAGTCCGGTAAGTGCCTCGAATTGCGTATAAATCGACCTCCCGTCGCAGGCGACGGCAATGCCCCCGTCCATCGCGACGGCGCGGTTGGCGGCCATCGCCACCATCAGCTTGGCGAGGCCACGCGCCACGCCGTCCCCAACCGCGCCGCCGCGGATCGGCAGCTCCTCGATGCGCTTCTCGGTCCGCAGAAAGGCCTCTCGCGCCTCGATGATGCGGCAGATCGCTGTGCCGTCGGCGATCGGCAGACGGAAATCGTCGGGCTCGAGCTGGCGCTCGACGAGAACGGTCCGTCGCAGGCGGCCCGGGTATGGAACCGCCTTCGGAGCAGGCAGATAGCGCCCGTTTTCGGCCGGAGTGCCGCGGCTCTCAGAACCTTGCGCACCGCGCCGAGCTCGGCGATCACCGGCGGCAGGCTCTTCATGTCCTTGGTCGAGGGGCCTTCGCGCATCTGCACGAACAGGCCGGCCCGCAGCGACTACATCCTACCCTCGGCCGCCTGGCCGGAACCGATCGGCTTCGACGAGGCGCGGCTCGCGCTGCGGTCGGAGCTCGCACGCCGGATGCGCGAGACGGGGATCGCGAACGTTTTCGGCCGTCTCCAGGAGCTCCCGGAGGGGAGCGCGGCTGCGCTCGCATGATCTGCCGACCTTCGCGCCGACACGCCCGTCCAGCGGACGCGTGCGCACATCCTTCCGGATCATCCGTCGGGACTGGTCCCTCATCGCAGAACGTGCTCGAGAAGTGGCATGGCGGAAGCCGATGGTCTTCGCCCACACCACGCCGGCGGCTCCGGCGAATGATGCCGGCTATGTATGCAATTCGTGTAGCATCTTGTATGCTCGCGGGAAACGTGCCAGACCGTTGCCGGTCTTCCTCATCGGCGCTGCAACCGTGGTTCCTGCGAATTCGCGCGTGTCGATCGTCATCCGTGCCCTTCGCCGCGCCATCATCAGCCAGGCTCTCGTTCCCGGCACCAAGCTGCCGGAGGACGCCGTCGGCGAGAGCTTCGGCGTCAGCCGGACGATCGCCCGGGCCGCGTTCACGCAACTCGCGGCCGAAGGCCTGATCGAGCTGAAGCCGAACCGGGGCGCCACCGTCGCGACGCCAAGCCTGGCGGAAGCGCACGACATCTTTGCGGTGCGGCGCGGCCTCGAGCGCATCGTGGTGGAGACGCTCGCCCGCCGCTTTCCCGAGGCGGAGAAGGCGGCGTTGGTCGCCCATGTCGAAGCCGAGGAACGGGCGTGGGCGGAAACCGGCGCCGAGTCGATCCATCTCGCCGGCGGATTCCATACCCTCCTCGCCGAGGCGACGGGAAACGGCCTGCTCGCCCGCTTCGTCGGCGAGGTGGTGTCGCGCTGCTCCCTGATCCTCGCACTCTACGGGCGGCCTCACTCGTCCGAATGCGCCGTCACCGAGCACCGGGAGATCATCTCGGCGCTCGAGGCCGGCGATGCCGACAAGGCGATGCAGGTCATGGACGAGCACCTCGTCTCGGTGATCGGCCGCGCCCTTCTTGACGACAAGCCGCACCGCCCGCGCGACATCCGCGAGATCCTGTCGCCGTTCGCGGTCGAGGCCGCCGAGCCCCCGCCGAGGAGCGCGAGGCGTGCTCGAAAAGGCAAATAGCGGCGCCCTCGGCGCGTCCGGCAGCGGCGGCGCGGTCGCTTTCGACTTCGCCGCGCTGAGCCCGCGCGAGCGCTACAAGCTCTTGATCGGCTCGGTCGTGCCGAGGCCGATCGCGCTCGTCACGAGCGTCGACCTCAAGGGACGGGTGAACGCCGCGCCGTTCAGCTTCTTCAACTGCCTCTCTGCGGACCCCGCGATCCTCGCGCTCGGCGTCGAAAACCACCCCGACATGCGATTCAAGGACACTGGCCTCAATGTCCGGCTGACCGGGGAGTTCACCGTCCACATCGTCGGCGACGCGCTCGCCGAGGCAATGAACGTCTGCGCCGTGGCCTTTTCGCCCGAGGTCGACGAGCTCCGCGAAGCGGGCCTCACAGCGGTGCCAGGCACCAGGGTCTCGTGCCCCCGAATCGCCGAGGCGCCGGTCGCCTTCGAGTGTCGGCGATACCTGACCTTGGAGGTCGGCAGGTCGCGCGAGATCATCCTCGGCGAGGTGCAGGCCGCCTTCTTCCATCCCGGGCTCGTCGACGAGCGCCTGCACGTCGATGCGACCGGCCTCGATGCGCTCGGCCGCATGGGCGGCCACGGCTATGCGCGCACGCGCGACCTTTTCGACCTCGAGACGCCGCGTCCCGAGGAATGGGCGAGCTCGAGAAGCGCCGGAACGAGGACGTCCCACGGGCGCTGATGCGCACCGTACGTGCATACGATCCTCGCAGGCAATTGCACATCAAATACTCAGCACTGCACGCTTGTTGATCGCTCGACGCTGTGCGGCCGATCGGTTGCCGAGCCCGTTTCCCCCTCACACGCCCTCCCCGCTCTCAGGAACTCGGTGGCCCGATCCGGCAGACGCCGCGTGGCACGAGATTCGCTTTCGTATGCACATGCTGCTACAAAGATTGTACGCAGCTCTAGCAGGAGGCCGGATGCCCCTCCTTCGTTCGAGAGCCGCTTCTCCCGCTTCGCCGGTCGGTAGCCTGGCGGCGGCGTCACGCGCGCCGGTGCGCGGCGAAGAGCTTCGGGTCGAGCGCGTCAGCCACCGCTTCGGCACGACGACGGTGCTCGACGAGGTCTCCTTCACGGTGGAGGCCGGGCAGACGCTGGCCCTCCTCGGCCCTTCCGGCTGCGGCAAGACGACGATCCTGCGCTCGATCGCCGGCCTCGTGCGGCCGGATGCCGGCCGCATCGATCTCGGAGCAATGCGCATCGACAGCCTGCCGACGCGACGCCGGCGCATCGGCATGGTCTTCCAGAGCTACGCGCTGTTCCCGCACCTCACCGTGCAGGAGAACGTCGCCTACGGCCTCGCCGCGCACGGCGTCGCCCGCCCCGAGCGGCGCAAGCGGGTGGACGAGATGCTCGCGCTCGTGCGCCTCGAGGGTTTCGCCAACCGGCTGCCGAAGGAGCTTTCCGGCGGCCAGCAGCAGCGGGCGGCGGTGGCGAGGGCGCTGGCGATCGAGCCGCGGCTGCTGCTCCTCGACGAGCCGTTCGCCGCCCTCGACAAGGACCTCCGCCTCGACCTGCAGATCGAGCTCGTCCGTCTGCAGAAGAAGCTGTCGATCACGACGATCATCGTCACGCACGACCAGGAGGAGGCGCTCTCCGTCGCCGGCCAGGTGATCGTCATGCGGGCCGGCAGGATCGAGCAGCAGGGCGCCCCGACCGAGATCTACGACCGGCCGAAAAGCCTCTTCGTCAACCTGTTCGTCGGCCGCGCCTCCGTGTTCCGCGCGGTCGTCAGCGAAACCGGGCCGGAGCGCGCCCACCTCAGCCTTTCGACCGGCGAGGTCCTCGCGCTGCCGGCCCCGGTTCCGTTCATGCGCGGAGCCCCGGTCGCCGTCAGCATCCGCCCGGAGCACGTCACTTTCGGGGACGGCGAGAACTCGCTCTCGGCAACGCTCGTCGTCAGCCTGCCGCTCGGCCCGACCGTCGTGCACGAGGCCGTGCTCGACGACGGCACGCCGGTGAAGGTGGTCGAGCCGCGCACGCCCGAGACCATCCGTTCGCCCGGTCAGCGCGTCCGAATCCGCCCCGACCTCGGCCGCCTCCAGGTGTTCCCGATCGATCAGCTCCCGTCCGAAACCGCCTCCCCAGCTTAAGGAGAACCGACATGGCCGATCATACGCTTGCACGTCGCACATTCCTGGTCGGCAGCGCGGCCGCCGCGACCCTGCCGCTGCTGCCCCGCCGCGCGCATGCGGCTGGCAAGCTCGTCGCCGCCGTCTTCCCCGGCGACACCGAGGACATGATCCGCAAGACGATCACTCCTATCCTCGCCGCCAAGGGCATCGAGCTCACCGTCGCGCCGATCCTCGCCCAGGACCAGGTCGGCAAGATGATGGCCTCGGCCGGCAAGCCACCCTTCGACGCGCTCTACGTCTCGCCCGGCCAGACCGCCGTCCTCGTCGCCAACAAGCTCATCCAGAAGGTCGACCCGTCGAAGATGCCGAACTGGTCGAAGCTCGACCCCGCCTTCCAGACGGAGTGGGGCCCGACCGTGCACGTGCAGGTCGACGGCATCGCCTACAATCCGACCAAGGTGCCGAAGCCGAAGGATTACCGCGACCTCTTCACCAATCCGGCTTTCGACAAGCAGATCAGCCTCATCGGCTTCGGCTCGAACTCGGCGACGGCGGCCTGGGTGGAGATCGCGAAAGCGTTCGGCGGCTCGGCGAAGAACATGGAGCCGATGTTCGAGATGCTGCAGAAATACCTGCCCAAGGTGGGGGCGATCGCCAACAGCGGCTCGCAGCAGCTCAGCCTGTTCCAGCAGGGCGAGGTCAACGTCTTCCTCGGCAGCACCGGCAATGTGGCGCGCCTCAAGGGCCTCGGTGTTCCGTGCGCGTTCGCCAAGCCGGAGACCGGCGCGCTCGCCCTGCCCGTCTACATCCATCTGACGACCGGCAGCGCCGACCCGGACGCCGTCTACGCCTACATGGACGCCTCGATCTCGGCCGAGGTGCAGAACGTCTTCAAGGGGCCGCCGCTCGCCTACTTCCCGACCAACAAGGACGTCGCGCTCCCGCCCGACGTCTCCGACTACGTGACGCGCGCCGACCTGCCGTCGCTCGTCACTCCCGACTGGGCGTCGATCAATGTCGCCCGCGCCGGCTGGACCGAGCGGTTCAACAAGATCGTCGCCGCGCGCTGAGCGCGGGCCGGAGGGCGAGCGCCATGGGCGACAACAGGCGGCTTCTCCTCTTGCCGATGGTCGTGCTGTCGCTCGCCTTCTTCGTCGTCCCCCTGTTCGTCATGGTCGCGGTCAGCCTCACGGACTGGCCGCGCGGCGGCGAGGTGACGCTCGAGGCCTATCGCGGCTTCCTCGGCGATCCGTTCAACGTCGGGGTGATGATCAATACCCTGCTCGGTCTGAAGGTGGTCGGCGCGACGACCCTGCTCGGGCTGCCGATCGGGCTTCTCTACCTGCACGCCCCGCCGCGATGGCGCCACGTCATCATCTTCCTGACGCTGCTGCCGATCCTGACCAGCAACGTCGTCCGAACCTTCGCCTGGATCGTCATTCTCGGTCGGGAGGGCCTACTGAACTCGGCGCTGATCGGGCTCGGTCTCACGAACACCCCGATGCGCCTCCTGTTCACCGAGTTCGGGCTTGTGCTGGCGCTGACGCAGATCGAGCTGCCGCTGCTCGTCCTGCCGCTGATCGCCGTGCTGAGCCGCCTCGACCAGCGCTATCTCGAGGCGGCCGCGACGCTCGGCGCCGGATCCTGGCGGATCCTCGTCACCGTGATCCTGCCGGCGGCGATCCCCGGCATTCTGGCGGGCTGGGTGCTGGTGTTCGCGAGCGCGGTCACCTCCTTCGTCACCCAGGCGGTGATCGGTGGCGCACGCAACATCTACCTGCCGCTGTTCGTCTACCAGCAGGTCGGAACGCTGTTCAACTGGCCGCTCGCGGCGGCGGTGGCGGTGGTGCTGCTGGTCTCCACCGGAACGGTCCTGATCGCGCTGACGATGCTCGGCCGCCACAAGAGGCTCGTCGCCTATGCGTGACTCGGCGGACCTCTCCCGGTTCACCTACCAGGCCGCCGTGATCGGCCTCGGCGGACTGGGCCTCGTCGTCATGGTCGGGCCTGTCCTGCTGGGCCTTTTGATGTCGTTCACCGCCGGCCAGACGCTGCGCTTTCCGCCGAGCGGCCTGTCGCTGCGCTGGTACGAGGCGCTCGCCGACCCGGCCCGCTCCGAGCCGATCCACCGCGCGGCGGCGACCTCGCTCGAGATCGCCGCCCTCGCGGTGCTGGGGGCCATGGTGTTCGCCGTGCCGGCGGCTATCGGCACGCTGCGGCTGAGCCGCAAGGCGCTCGTCGGCGTCGAGGCCGTGCTGCTCGCGCCGCTGGTGCTGCCGAGCCTCGTCTACGGCTTCGGCGCCCTCATCGCCGCCACCATGATCGGGCTCGGCACCTCGCGCGCTCTCGTCATCGCCGGCCACATCGTCATCTTCGCCCCGCTGCTCTACCGGGCGACGGTCGCCGTGGCCGCAGGACTCGATCCCTCGCTCGAGGAGGCCTCGGCGACGCTCGGCGCCCACTATCACCGCACCTTCGCCCGCATCCTCCTGCCGCTGCTCGCCCCGGGCATCGTCGCCGGCGCGTTCCTCGTCTTCATGCAGTCCTTCGACAACGTCTCGATCACGCTGTTCCTCGCCGACGCCGGCACGAGCGTGCTGCCGATGCGGCTCTGGCAGATGATCGAGGAATCGCTCGACGCCCGGGTCGCCGCGGTCTCCGGCGTGCTGATCGCCGCGACCTTCATCCTGCTCGTCCTCGCCCAGCGCATCGCCCCCTTGATGCGCGACCGCGGGCAATGACCAACAACCGGCACGCCGAAGGAAAACACCGATGAACCAGCATGCTCCCGTCGACGCGCTGCCTTACGCGTTCTCCAACCGCTGCGAGAGCCTGCTCGCCGGCTTCGAGCCGAACTTCGAGTTCGTGCCGGTCGATCCGCTGCCGGAGGAGGAGTACGCCGAGCGCCTGCGACGCATCCGGCGCGCCGCGACGGTCGGCGAATACGACTGCCTCATCGTCCATGCCGATGGCATCGGCTGGTTCCACACCTCGAACTCCTATCTCCGCTACGTCTGCGACTGGGCGCGCGAGGGCTTTCTCATCATCCCGACGGATGTCGACAAGGGACTGCAGCTCCTCACCTTCTTCACCGCCTCCGTCCTTCTGCCGCCGCCCGGCGAGCCGATGCTGGTCGAGGACATCTGGCAGATCGGTCCCTGGGGGCGCGAGTTCCTGGACCGCCCGGGCAGTCCGGTGAAGAAGACGGTGTCGTTCGCGATCGAGATCCTGAAGAAGCTCGGTATCGCCGAGGGCCGCATCGGGCTGATCGGCGACCGGACCTCGGCGCCCTACTGGGCGGAGCTGGCGAAGGGCCTGCCGGAGGCGACCTTCGCCAACGAAAAGGACATCATCGACCGCATGCAGCGCGTGCGCTCGCCGCGCGAGCAGGCGATCTTCCGCGGCGCCGCGCAGCTCGTCGACATCGGCATGCAGGCCGCCTACCACGTGATCAAGCCAGGGGTGACCGACCACGAGATCTATGCCGCCTTCACCTACGCTCAGCTCGCGCGCGGCGGCGAGACCGGCGACGGCTACCAGATCGGCATCAACCGCTGGGGCACCCATTGCGGCAAGCCCTACGGCCACGTCGTGCGGCCGGGCGACCTGATCAACCTCTACATCTCCAACGTCACCTATCGCGGCTACTGCGCCCAGACCGCCCGCATGATCGCCGTCGGCGACATCACGAAGAAGCAGGAGGAGGTGCTGGAGATGTGCGCCGAGGGGGTGCGCCGCGCGATCGCGGTCGCCAAGCCCGGCGTGCTCGTCCGGGACGTCAACAACGCCGCCTTCGAGCCCTATATCGAGCGCGGCTACCTGAAAGATGCCGAGGCGCGGACGATGCCCTTCAACTGGGGGGCGATGCCGGACGGCTCGCCGCGCCGCTTCGTCCGCCAGCGGGTGCCGGATGCCGACTGGGAGCGGCAGGGCAGGACGCTCGACCACGTCTACCCGGCGACGTTCGGACCCCACAATCCGAATCTCGGCCACGAGATCACGATGATGGGCATGCCCGCCTACAACATCGCCTCGCACAATTACGATCGGCTCGAACCCGGCATGGTCTCGGTCTTCCACTCGCAATGGCTCGACCCCATGGTCGCCGGCGCCAACATCGGCGATCTCACGCTGATCACCGAGGACGGCTGCGAGGTCCTCTCCTGCCACACCCCGCTCGAGGCGCATCGCGTGCCGGTCGGGTAGGATCGGGTCTTCGTTGGTGCCGCGCGACGGCGAGGCGGGCGACGAGCGCGTCGATGCGCTCGACCTTCTCGGTCCGGATGGTGCCGCCGAACATGGCGATCTTGCACTCGTAATGCGGACCGGCGACGCTTCGCGATCTCACCCGCCACGACGGGAGCCCCTCAGCGACATCGGACCGGACGCCTCCTGGAGGTCGACACGCGCTCGGGCCGCTGGATAACCAACGCAGCGCCATGAACGCGCAGCCAACACGAGAGCATCTGGGCAGGTGGTGTCCGCCCTCTCCTATCAGCCCTCTCCACTCGAATTCTTAGGCTTGTCGAGCGTCCGATGCCGCGCCGTCGACCGTCCCCGCCCGGGAGCATCATCGGCCGCGGATGGCTGTGCGGCAGCCACAATGAGACTCCTCAGCCAAACGTGGCGCGGTGCGTCCTGGTGTCGGGCATGCCACAGGAGGTTGAGCGCGATGGGGCCCGGATCGACTGGCGGCGGCAACAGGACGAAGCCTGCCGAACCGGCAGCGGTGCGGGCGAGGCTTTCGGGCAGCGTCATCACGAGGTCGGAACAGGCGGCGATCTCCATGGCGGCGAAGAAGTTCGGAACGCGCACACGCACGCGCCGGCTACGACCGATGGCCGAGAGCAACTCGTCGACGGGAGCCGGCCCCGCGCCCGTGATGCTTATGACCAGATGGTCGAGGGCTAGATAGTTCTCGAGGCTGAGCTTCCGCCTGGTTGCCGGATGTCCTGCGCGCATGAGCGTCACGTATCGATCTTCGAAGAGCTTTCTCCGGCGGATGCCCGCTGGTGCGTCCTCGATCGCGCCCACGACCGCGTCGACGGCGTTGTTGCCGAGCATCTCCATGATTGACGGGCCGGGCGGGAGGATGTCGAGATCGATGCCCGGCGCCCGCTTGGCGAGACGGGACAGCAGGTGCGGCGCGAGCACGGCGGCGTGCAGGTCGGTCATCAACAGGCGCACCGGGCCGGTCGCCGTAGCGGGATCGAAGGGACGCGCCTCCAGCATCTCGCCGATCCCGGCCAGCGTCTGCCGTAGTGCGGGGCGAAGCTCCTCGGCGCGGGTGCTGAGTGTGTAGCCCCCCGGCCTGTCGACCAGCAGCGCATCGGAGAACAGAGCCCGCAGTCGCCCGAGCGCACGGCTCGCCGCCGGCTGGCTCATGCGGAGACGCGCGGCGGCGCGGGTGACATTCCGCTCCTCCAGCAGCGCGTCGAGCGCCACCAGCAGGTTCAGATCGATTCGACGTAAATCCACTTCACGCATGAACAGAATGTGCCACATGCATTCGACGCATGAAAGCGCAACAGGTACCGATCCGCATCGATCACGGCAACGAAAGGGGCAAGATCATGCATGTGGTGTTCGGAGCAACCGGCAGGGCGGGCGGCGAGACGGCACGCGCCTTGATCGAGCGCGGCGAGGATGTGCGCATCGTCCTGCGCCGCGCGGAACAGGCGGCGCACTGGAAGGGAGCGGAAGTGCAGGTCGCCATCGCGAGTATGGAAGATGCCGGTGCGGTGGCCGCCGCGCTGGAAGGCGCATCGGGTGCGTTCCTGCTCAACCCGCCGCCCCTGGCTGACGATCCTTATGCGCGGACGGAGGAAATCGGAGCGGCGCTCGCCGAGGGCGCGCGGCGCGCGAGGCTGCCGAAAGCCGTGGTGCTCTCCTCGGTCGGCGCGCAGCACGCTTCCGGAACCGGGGTCGTCGCTACCTTGAACCGTCTCGAGACCCTCCTCGATCGGGCGGCGACTGCGACCGTCTTCCTGCGGCCCGGCTACTTCGTGGAGACTTGGAGCGAAGCGGCGGAAGCTGCCATTACCAAGGGTGTGTTGCCGACTTTTCTCGACCCGGCTCAGAAAATCCCGATGGTGAGCACAATCGATGTCGGACGGGCCGCCGCGCAGCTTCTCTGCGAGGACTGGACAGGTAGGCGTATCGTGGGGCTCGGCGGGCCGGAGGATTGGAGCGCGGGCGACGTGGCGGCCTCTTTCGCCAATGTGCTCGGCCGCGCGGTCACGCCCGCTTTCGTTCCGCCCGATCAGCGTGCGGCCATTCTTGCGGCAGCCGGTGTTCGAGACGAGGTGGCGAGCGCGCTCCTTCAAATGTATGACGCCATCGCCAGCGGAAAGGTCGCCCACGAGCCCGCTACGGAGCTGTGGCGCGGCACCGTGCAACTGACCGCAGCCATCGAGCGGATCGTCTCCGTCGTCCCGGCCGCCTGATCCTGCCGCCTCGCGACTCCGATTTGCGGCAACCCGGCAGCGTGTTTCCGAAGCTTCGGGTGAACTCCGGGATGAGCCTTGCCGCGACAATCACGGGCGCGTGCGTCTCGGGAATGCGCGCCGGATCGGCCTCGGCTTTGACAGCTGGAACCGATCGTGTCCCTTGTGCACGATCGGGGACGGCCGCGGGGCGAAGAACCCTGCACGATCACGCGACCGGTCCCTCGTGCGAGACGATCGGCCCGCCGTGATGGCGAACACCGGTCTCCGGGGGTTGGTCATGATCGAATCACGTCAGTTGCGCCATCTCCTCGTCATCGCGAGGGAGCGGTCGTTCAGCCAGGCGGCCGAGCAGCTCGCATTGTCTCAGCCTGCCCTGTCGAGCAGCATCTCGCGCCTCGAAGATCTCGTCGGCGTGCCAGTTGCTGACGCGCGGCCGGCACGGGGCCAAGCCCACGCCGGCCGGGGAAATCCTGCTGCGGCACGCCGAGCAGATCGAAAGACTGCTCGACAGCGCCAGCCGCGAGATCCACCTCTGCCGGCGCGATATCATGGGCCCGCTCAACGTGGGCGGGACGCCGCTCGCGGTCATGAGCATCATCCCCGCCGCGATCGCCGTGCTCGCCAAGGACGTCGGCCGTGTCCGCATCGATGTCGTCGAGGATACCGACCAGCAGCTTCTGACGGGGCTGCTCGGCTACAAGTACGACATCGTCGTCAGCAGCATCAATCTCGGCGCCCATGACGACGCGGTCGAGGACATCCCCCTGTTCAAGTCGGCGATCGCGGCGGTGTTCCGGCCCGACCATCCGCTCGCGGGGCGCAGCAAGGTCAGTCTTGCGGATCTCGACGACCACCAGCTCGTCCTGCCTCAGCCGGGCGGGACCTTCCGTACGCAGCTCGAAGCCATGTTCCTGATGGCCGGGCGGCGCATTCCGGACAACATCATCCAAACCTCCACCTTCGCGACGCTGAAGGAGATCGTGCTCCAGTCCGGCGCCGTCACGCTGATCCCGCACCAGATCGTGCGCAACGACATCTCGCTCGGGCGATTGGTCGCGGTCCCGCTCGAGGAGCTGGTGGGCCACAGGACGTTCGGCCTGCGCCTGCTGAAGGACCGCAAGCCTTCGCCGATAGCCGAGCTCTTCTGCACGGTCCTGAAGCAAATCGCGCCTCGGTACGACCGCGAGAACCAGCTCTGACGCTCGAAGGCCGCGGACGGGCTCGAGCGTCGTCGGGCCGTCCTGCGGCAACGAGCACGCTTCATATCCGGGCGGGTTCCGGCTTTCTCCGACCGTGCTGACGGGCGAGGCCGCGCACCGTCGCCGCCAGGATGAGGAATGTCAGCCCCATGAAGACGGCGCTGATCGGCCGCGTGAAGAAGACCGTCGGGCTGCCGCCGGAGATGACGAGCGCGCGCGTCAGGTTCTCCTCCATCACCGGGCCGAGCACGAACCCGAGCAGAAGCGGTGCCGCCGGATACGAGAAGCGGTTCATGGCATAGCCTACGACTCCGAAGAGCAGCGTCACGTAGATGTCGAAGGCGCTGCTCCTGACGCTGAAGACCCCGATGCACACGAAGACGAGAACCGCCGGATAGAGAATCTTCGAGGGGATCGACAATATCCTGACCCAGATGCCGACGAGAGGTATGTTGAGGATCAGCAGAAGAAGATTGCCGATCCAAAAGCTACCGATCAGCAGCCAGAACATGGCAGAGTTATCGGTTATGAAGCGCGGTCCTGGCACGATCCCGTGCAGCATCATCGCGCCGATGATGATGGCCATGACCGGATCGCCAGGAATGCCGAGGCTGAGCGTCGGGATGAAGGAGGCCTGAACCGTGGCGTTGTTCGCCGCCTCGGGAGCGGCGATGCCCTCGATGGCGCCCTTGCCGAACCGTGACGGATCCTTGGCGAGCTTGCGCTCGATCGCGTAGGACATGAACGAGGTCACGGCTGCGCCCATGCCCGGCAGGCAGCCGAGGACGGTGCCGAGAGCGGTGCCTCGAAAGGTCGGGCCCAACGAGGTGCGGAACTCTTCACGGGTCGGGATCAGGTCGCGCAGCCGAACACGGCTCTTCACCTTGCCGGACTCCGGCTTGGCCATGTTGGCGAAAACCTCCGACACGCCGAACAGCCCCATCGCCAGCGCGACGAGGCTGATCCCGTCCATCAGCTCGAAGAGCCCCAGGGTGAGCCGCGGAAGGCCGCTGTTGACGTCCATGCCGACGAGCCCGAGGCCGAGCCCGACCACGACCATGGCCAGCCCCTTGACTGCCGAGCCGGTGGACAGCGCCGACGCGGCGACGAGCCCGAGCAGCATCACGGCGAAATAGTCCGCCGCGCTGAAGCCCAGGGCCAGCCGGGCGAGCACCGGCGTCAGCAGCATCATCACGATGATGGCGATCGACGCGCCGATGAAGGACGCGATGGTGGTGATGAAAAGCGCCACGCCCGCCTTGCCCTGCTTGGCGAGCGGATAGCCGTCCAGACAGGTGACGGCCGAGGTCGCCGTTCCCGGCAGATTGAGGAGGATCGACGACGTAGAGCCGCCATACTGCGTGCCGTAGAAGATGCCGGACAGCATCACCAGGGCAGCGGTCGGCTCGAGATAGAAGGTGATCGGCAAGGCCAGCGACAGCGCCGCAATCGCGCCGATCCCCGGCAGCACGCCGACCACCATCCCGATCACGACGCCGGTCAGGCACATCAGGAACAGGCCGGGGGCGAGCGCGCTGCCGATGCCTCCTGCGAATTGGGAGAAGGTGTCCACGGGTCACCACTTGATCGCATGAAGGGGCAGGCCGAGGCCCCAGATGAAGATGGCGACGCCAACGAGAGAGAGGACCGCAGCGCTCGCCAGCGAGACGAGCAGATTTGGCCCTCGCTCCCCGAGGGACGACAGGACCACCAAGGAAACCGTCGCGGGAACGAGCCCCAGCGGCAGTATGAGCAGAGCGAAGGCGATCATCCCGGCGGAGACCGCGACGATGCTGCGCCAGGCGACGGCTTCCCGCGGCTCCCTGCTCGCGGGCGCCTCGGGCGGCCTCAATAAGAGGCCGCCGGCGAGACCGGCGAGCACGACGCCGATCACGAAGGGGAAGAGGCCCGGGCCGAAGTTCGCCAGCGAGCCGAGCGACAGCTGAAGACCCTGCCAGGAGAGGAGGAGGCCGCCGGCGAACAGGATGGCGGCCCCTGCTCTCTCTCCGGCCCGAAATCCGAGACGATTGAACATGGGCCCTACTCGGGTCGACGAGGAAGGAACGTTACTCGGGAACGATGCCCAGATTTGCGGTTATGGCCTTCCAGTCTTTCAGCTGGCTCTCGAGAAAAGCGGCCGACTTGGCGACGTCGTATCCCGGCGACAGCTGGAAGCCGAGGCGCTTGGCGAGCGCCTGAACTTCAGGCTCCGCGATCACTGCGCGAACGGCGGCGTTCAGCTTGTCGATGATGGCGGGGTCGACGCCCTTCGGCGTGACGATCATGAACCAGCCCTTGAGGTCGACGCCCGGAAGCACCGACGTGACGGTCGGCAGGTCGGGCAGCATCTCGATCCCTTCCGATCCCGCAACGGCGATCGCCTTCAGCGAGTTGTCCTTCAGATAGGGCGTGACGACCGATTCCGATTGGATCGAAACCGGGATGACGCCGGACACCGTGTCCTGAACAGACTGCGGTATGTTGTTGTAGCTCACGAGACGCAGCTGAATCCCTGCCTCGTGATTGATCGCGCGGGCGATGATTCCCGACAGGTTCCGCGGGCTGTCGACCCCAACGCTCACGACCGGCCCCGCCTTCGACTTCTCAATCAGCGACTTGACGGAGGTGATGCCGCTCGCGGGATTGGCGACGATCAGTATCTGGCTCGTCGCCACGAGCGCGGCAGGATCGAAGCTCTTGAGCGGGTCGTAGGGAAGATTCTTCATCACGTAGGGATTGGTGACGAGAGCGGCCGACGTGGCGAAGAACAGCGTGTAGCCGTCCGGTGCCGATCGCGCGACGCTGGCCGAACCGACGACGTTGCCGCCGCCGGGTCGATTATCGACGATGAACCGGGTGCCCAGCTTGGCGGACAGCTTCTCGGCCAGCAGCCGCGCCATAATGTCGGGACTGGCGCCCGCCCCTTGCGACACGACGAGCGTCACCGGGCGCTCGGGCCAGTCGGCGAGCGCCGGAAAGACGCCCATCAGCGCCGCGATCGCCGCTGCGTATGCTCCGATCAGAAATCGCATCGTGTCCTCCCTGCGCAAATGCGCGAGCTCCGTTGTTTACGCAGATCTTCAAGCCTGGTTGCGGTCGTATCGATCGACTGTGCTGCGTCGGATTTCCGGCCTACCGCTCGTCTTCGATGATGTTCGAGAGCGTGCCGATGCCCTCGATCTCGACGGCGACCTCGTCGCCGGGGCGCAGCCACAGCTCGGGCTTGCGCTTCGCGCCGACGCCGCCGGGCGTGCCGGTCGCGATCACGTCGCCCGGCTCGAGGCGGGTGAAGGACGAGCAGTATTCGATGATGCGAGCGATATCGAAGATCATGGCGCCCAGCTCGGCGTGCTGGACGACCTGCCCGTTCACGCGCGTCTGGAGACGCTGGGCCCCGAGCTCGCCCATCTCGTCCGGCGTCACCATCCATGGACCAAACGCGCCGGTGCCCGGGAAGTTCTTGCCGGGCGTAAACTGATGGGTGTGGTACTGGAAGTCTCGTATGGTGATGTCGTTGTAGATGGAATAGCCGGCCACGTGCTCCATGGCGTCCTTGCGCGCGATGTAGCGGCCGGCACGTCCGATGACGACGGCGAGCTCGCCCTCGAAGTCCACCTTGTCGGAGACTTTTGGGCGCGGCACCGGCTCCGCGTGACCCGTCTGGCTGTTGGCGAAGCGTGTGAAGATGGTCGGCTGCTCCACCTCCGCCCGCCCGGTCTCCTTGCGGTGCGTCTCGTAGTTCAGCCCGACGCAGAGGATCTTGTCGGGATTGGGAATCACCGGCAGCCAGCGGACCTCGCCCACGTCGAACGAGGGAGCATCGGCCGCCGCCGCCCGGCCCTGCCCGAGCCGACCCGAGGCGATGGCGGACTTGAGGTCGGGCAGGCCGCCGCCCAGCACGCTGCCGAGGTCGACGATCCTGTCGTCCTGGACCGCGCCCCAGCTTTCGCTGCCGTTGCGGCTGAAACTAGCAAACTTCACGTGCGATCTCCATTTGCGGGCTCGCATCCGGCGCCCGGGCGAGCGCCTCTTCGAGTTCCCCGATGATCTCTTCGAGCTGCTGCGGATCGGCGGCCGTCCCGTAGACGTAATGGTCGGGGCGCACGATGGCCGCACCCGTACGGTTGGCGTCGAACCACGCCGCGAGGACTCCCTCGGCCTCGTTCACGACCTCGGCGCCGGCGACATTGCCGCCGAGGACCAGAACGCGCAGACCGAGAGCGCGGCAGCGCGCGACCGTGTTCTCGCCGGCAAGCATCCGGCCGTCGGTGGCGATCAGGCGCCAGTCGTGACCGAAAACCTTGTCCATCCGCGCTCGCCCCTCGCCGACGAGGACCCAAGGCTGGGGAAAGAGCGTTCCGACGCCCGGCCCGCCCCGGACGGCCAGCAAGCCCTGCATCAGCCGGGGCAGGATCGACTGGCGGGTGATGTGGCGCGGCGAGCCTCCGCCCTCGGCCAGCAGCCGCTCGTCGCGGAGCCTTGCCGCCTCGGGATCGCGCTCGCACAGGACCGCGCCGAGCGCCTTGATCCGCTCGATCAGCTCGCGAACATGCGGCCGCCGCTCGGCCTGGTAGCTATCGAGAATCGAGGCCGGCCAGCGGCCCTGGAGGACGCCCCCCAGCTTCCAGGCGAGATTGGCGACGTCGCGCATCCCCTGGCACATGCCCTGCCCCAGGATCGGAGGCTGCTGGTGCGCCGCGTCGCCGGCGATGAAGATGCGTCCGCGCCGCCAGTCACGTGCGACCAGCGCGTGGAAGCGATAGCTCGCCGAACGCCATAGCGAGGCCTCGTCGGGGCCGATCCAGCGATCGAGCAGACGCCAGACCTGCTCCGGCCGCTCCATCTCGCGCGGGTCCTCGCCGTCGTTCAGCATGATCTCCCAGCGGACGTGGTTGCCGGTCCCCACGACGTAGACGATCGGTCGCTCGGGATAGCAGAAATGCGCCGACTCCTCAGGAAGACGCCGGCCGCCGCCCTCTTCGACCAGCATATCCACGACGATCCACGGCTCGTCGAAGTCGAGATCCTCGAGCTCTATGCCGAGCAGCGTGCGCACCGTGCTCGAAGCACCGTCGCAGGCGATGGCATAGCGGGCGGAAACGGTCCGCCGGCTTCCATCCTCCGAGGCGAGGCCGACCTTTACGCCGCGATCCGATTGCGCGATGGAGATCAGCGCGGTCCCGAGCTCGACGACGACGCTCTCCAGGCTTTCGGCAACGGCGCGCAGTCGTTCCTCGATCCGCGGCTGGTTGAAGACCATGCTCGGCGTGTAGCCGTGCGGATAAGGCTCCGGGACCATCGTCAGAGTACGCAGGAGCTGGCCCTGCGCGCCGAAATGCTGCGACGTCGCGAACGGGCCGATATAGGGTATGACGTCGTCGGCGAGACCGAGATTGTCGAAGATGCGCAGGATCTCGTGATCCAGCGCCATCGCCCGTGGCTTGTCGTAGACCTCGTGCTCCCGGTCGACCACGAGCACGCGGACGCCTTGCTTGCCGAGCAGGCTGGCCGCGAGCGCTCCGCACGGCCCGTAGCCGACGATGACGACGTCGTAGTCCTCGCCGCCCTCCGGCAACGCGCCCGGAGCGGTCTCCTCTGGTCGAAGCATTCTCAAGCTCCGGGCGCGCTGGTCGCGAGGAACCGTTCGCCGGCGGCGGCGTCCTCGCAGGACGTGAGCCGCCAATGTCGGGCGTCGAAATCGAAAAGCGTCTGGATCCGCTTCCAGCGCCGGGTGTGCGGCGGCGTCACTCCCCACTGGTCCAGCCGGTTCGGCGGCCACTTCCAATGCTCCGGGCCGTTGAACGGATAGCTGTCGTCGATCTTGAGGCCGTCGCTGCTGTATTCCAGCGGCATTTCTTCCGGCCCGGCGAAATAGGCGAAGACGTTGGCGGCAGCGCCGTGCCTTCCGATCCCCCATTCGATCGGATAGCCGTGATCCATCATCCGGCCCGCTCCCCGCATCACCGAGTCGAGCGTGTCCATCTCGAAGGAAAGATGATTCAGCGTGTTGGCCTCGGCGTCGCAGATCACCACGCTGCTGTGATCGGGGCAGTCCGCGTGCATGAAGAACTGCCGGCCGGCATGATCGACGAAGCGGAAGCCCAGCACGTCGATGTAGAAATCGCGCAGGCGCACGGGATCGGTATCGTTGTAGTTGATATGGGTGATCTTGGCCGGACGATCGGGGACCGGACCGCGCTCGGCATGATCCTCGACGCCGGAAACGATCGCGAGTGCGCGTCCCGAGGGATCGAGAAAGCCAAAGCCGTAGCCGCCGCCGGCCATCCGTAGAGCGTCCGGCTTCTCGCAGGCGACGCCCGAGGCTGCCACCTTGGTGTGGAGCGCGTCCACCATCGCGACGTCCACGGCGTCATAGACGACGCGGCGGACATTCGGCGGCCCGTAGCTCGGATGCAGGGCCACGATGTGATGATACGAACAGGTACCGCGCAGGTAGAAGGCGCCCTGCTCCTCGACGACCGGGTCGAGATGCCAGACCTCCGAAAAGAACCGCGCCGCCCGCGCTGGATCGGCGAGAGCAAGTTCCACCGACCGCACGCCCCTGACCGACTGCCTCACGCCCCGCCTCCCTGCTTTTATTGTGAGAAATCGTCGTCCTGGTACGCGACGATATCGAGATAGTCCTCCCGCATCGGACCGAATATATCGAGATTGATGGCGACGCCGTCCTCCGGATCGGGCGGCTCGACCCAGTGCATGTGATCGGCCGGAATGCGGACGACGCTGGTCGGCCCGCAATCGAACACCTCGTCCTCGACGTGGAGCTTGACCCGGCCCTTGATGATCATGAACAGCTGATCGAAGGAATGCTTGTGCGGCGATCCCTGGCAGCCCGGCTCGAGATAGTTATAGGTGACGAGGACGCCCTTGCTGCGAAAGCCCCTCTGGATGATGCCCGGCTTCAGCACCCGGGACGGAATGTCGTTCCAATCGTAGACCTTCACCCTCGAAGACAATCTCTCCCCTCCTGCTAGTCGAGCGCCCGAGCCACGTCGGCGTGCAGCTGCAGGAAACCGGGAATGTCTTCCGGCGCCCGGGCGGAGAAGCCGCATCGCGCCGCGACGCCGAAATCCGAAGCGTGCCGGCTGGCGTAGTCGGCTCGCTGCAAGGCGCCGGAGAGCCCATCGGACAGATGAACGAGGCCGAGCGAAAGCCGCGTCTCCGCCCCGGATTGGAGGTCGGCGAGCGGACGGAAGAAGCCGTCGTCCTCATGCCGCAGGGGACAGGGAACATGCAGCACTTGCACGGGTCGTGCAGAGCCGGCCAGCGTGCGGTTGGCGATATCCACCATCATGGCCATGTCCGATGGCGACATCCGGTAGCGGGGGCCGTCGAGGCAGCAGAAGTGGATCACCGCATCCGCGCCGGGCGGGACCGCGTCGAGAACCATGCGCGTCACCGCCGCCGCGGACGCCGCGGGGCAGCGGGCCACCGCCAGATGCGCGACGGGAACCTCGATTTGGATGGCGAGCTCCGTCGCCTGCAGGCCCTCGACGATGTCGCGAACATGGTCGGCGAGGGCGCTGCCGAATGTCTCGTCGAGCGGCACGTCGGCCTCTCCGCCATGCGCCGCGTCGCGCATGAAAGCGGGGCGGACATGCAGCTGCAACCTCGCTCCCTCGCCGAGTATCCGCGCGCGCCGGGCCGCCTGGAACGCCTCCCAGGCGGCCGTCACCTCCTCGCGGCCGGGCAACAGCGCGCGATCGCCGGCGACGGCCGAGGCGTCGGCAGCACCGGACGCCACATGCCGGCCATAGGGAAATCGCGTCACCATGCCGTCCAGATGGCGGGACGCGAGAGTGAAGCAATCGAGCGGGTCGGAAAGCGGAAATTCCCCGACGAGATGCACCTCCGTTGGCATTGTCCGGCGCGTCGGCTCCAGGCTTCGTTCCAATGGACGCGACGCTATGGGCGTGACCGACAACCGTCCAATCGGGAATTTTCGACGTTCCATAAATTAGTTGGATGGAAGTCCGGGCACAGCCCAAGGGCGCGCGACCCTATCGGTCAACGTGCGATGGCGACGCGAACCAGCCGGGCATCTCCGGTCGACGATCGGCCGCGCATTCCGCTACTCGAGCGACAAACCCGGAACCGAGATCGAAATAACGGGCGAGCACGACGAGTCCGAGACGAGGCGTGAGGGACCTGCACGCCCGCGACTACGCACGGGACGCTGGTGAGGCGGCCCGCCCCGTTCTCGCCGTCCTCGGCCGCATTAGCCCGCCTGTTCGCCGTCCGGCCGAAGCATCCGGGCGAGCCCCATGGGAGCGGGCCGAAAGAGGCGCTCGTCCATCCGCGGCAACGGGTCGGCGATGCGGGGCGTGAAGGCCATGTGGGCCAGCACGTCGCGCTCGAGATCGACGCCGGGCGCGAGCTCGATGATCAGCAGCCCGTCCGCCGTCGCCTCGAACACGGCGCGCTCGGTGACGAACAGCGCCTGCCGGCCCTCGGACTGCGCGAAGGGCGCGCTGTAGCAGACCTGCTCGATCCGCTCGACGAACTTGCGGTGCCTCCCCTCCCGTACGATGCGGAGCCGTCCGTCCTCGCAGGCGACCTCGAGGCCGCCGGCCGTGAAGGTACCGCTGAACACGACCTTCTTGGCGTTCTGGCTGATGTTCACGAAGCCGCCGATGCCGACGATCTTGCCCTCGAAGCGGCTGATGTTGACGCTTCCCTGCGGGTCGGCCTCGGCGAAGGAGAGGAAGGCGATGTCGAGGCCGCCGCCGTCGTAGAAGTCGAACTGGTAGGGCTGGTCGATCATCGCCTCGTAGTTCTGCGCCGCGCCGGAATCCCGGCCGGTGAGCGGCGCGCCGCCCACGAATCCCTGCTCGTTGGTGAGCGTGATCGCGTCGAGCACCCTCTCCTCCGCGGCGACGGCGGAAATACCGGTCGAGATGCCGGCGCCGAGATTGCAGATCGCGCCCGGGCGCAGCTCCATCGCCGCCCGCCGGGCGATGACCTTGCGATGGTCGAACGGCAGCGGCTTGACGCGGTCGAGCGGCACGCGCAGCTCGCCGGCGTAGCTCGGGTCGTAGTCGGTGACGTAGGTCTGCCGCTGCGCCGGATCGACGACCACGTAGTCGACGAGGATGCTCGGGATCTTGACCGCGCGCGGCGAGAGCGTGCCGCGGCTGGCCAGGCGCTTCACCTGCACGATGACGATGCCGCCATTGCGCCGCGCGGCCTGCGCGGTCGAGATCATCTCGCCCGGGATCGCCTCCTGCTCCATGCTGACATTTCCGTCCTCGTCCGCCGTCGTGCCGCGCAGGATGGCGACGTCGATCGGGAACGGCCGGTAGCGGAGATACTCACGGCCGTCGATCTCCATCAGCTCCACGAGCGGCTCGCTCGTCCGCGGGCTCTGCCTGCCGCCGAGCTGCCGCGGATCGACCAGCGTGTGCAGACCGGTGCGCGTAATGAGACCGGGCCGGCCGGCGGCCAGCTCGCGCATCATCTGCGAGAGAACGCCCTGCGGCAGGGTGTAGGATTCGATCTCGTCGGCGAGCGCCATCTCCATCAGCGGCGGCGCGTCGACGAGCGCGCTCGTGATGCTGCGGCGGATCATGCCGGCATGCGCGAACCGGGCGGCGCCCTTGCCGGCCCGATCGCCGAGGCCGACGACGTGGATCAGCGTGAGGTCGCGCGGCGCGCCGTCGGCGAGGAAGCGCGCCTCGAGCCTCTCCAGCACGGCCTCCGGGATCGCGTGCCCGCCGCCGGAGCCGCTGACGACGACGCTCTGCCCGTCCCCAATGAGGCACGCCGCCTCTTCCGCGCCGATCACGCGCATGCTCGCTTCCGGTCCTCGCTGGGCTTTCCCGGCGGCCCGCTTGACGCCGCCGGAGGTATCGCTGTAACCGTTTACATATGCAAGCCGAAGCGATGTTGTCAACGCGCCTCAAGCTAGCAAGTATCGATCGCCGAGGAGCACAAGCCGATGAACGCCCCGCAGACGGCGGCGACCCCGCAATCCGGCCTCGATCTCGTCGCCGTCGGCCAAAGCTACAAATTCGCCAAGACGGTGGGCGAGACCGACGTCGTCCTGTTCGCCGGCATCACGGGCGACTTTTCCGACACGCACATCAACGAGCAGTACATGCGCGAGCGCTCGACGATCGGCGGCCGCATCGCTCACGGCGCGTTGATCGTCGGTTACATGTCGACCGCCTCGACGCTCAGTATCGCGCACGTGATCCATGTCGAGGGGCTGACCGACTTCCCGGTCTCGGCCGGCTACGACCGGGTCCGCTTCCTGAAGCCGGTCATGCTCGGCGACACCGTCACGGTGACCTACACGGTGGCGAGCGTCGACAAGGAGCGCGGCCGCAGCATGGCCAAGGTGGAGGCGGTGAACCAGCGCGGCGAACTCGTCGCCGTCGCCGAGCACATCATGCGCTGGGCGAAGAAGCTGTCCTCCGCAGGTCCCGCATGACGGCCGCGGCACAGCGTGGCACGGCCCTCGTCACCGGCGCCGGGAGGGGCATCGGCCGGGCGATCGCCGACGCCCTCGCCGACAGCGGCTTCGTCGTCGCCGACGCCGGCCTCGCGCCCGGCGAGGACGGGCGGCACCGGTTCTTTCCGCTCGACGTCGCGGCGATCGACCGCCACGACGCGCTCGTCGATGCGGTCGAGGCGGAGCTCGGGCCGATCACCTGTCTCGTCAACAATGCCGGCATCACCTCGCATGTCCGCGGCGATGTCCTCGACCTCTTGCCGGACAGCTTCGACCACGTCATGGCCGTCAACCTGCGCGGCACCTTCTTCCTCACGCAGGCGGTCGCCCGACGCATGGCGGCACGGACGGCGCGAGCCTTCCGCAGCATCGTCACCATCAGCTCGGTGAATGCGGAGATCGTCGGCGAGAACCGCGCCGACTACTGCATGAGCAAGGCGGCGCTCGCCATGATGAGCAAGGTCTTCGCCGCGCGCCTCGCACCGCTCGGCATCGCCGTGTTCGAGATCCGGCCGGGCATGACCCGCACCGCCATGACGGCGCCGGCGGCGGAGCGGTACGACGGCCTGATCGCCGCCGGCGGCGTGCCGGCCGGCCGCTGGGGCGAGCCGGCGGATGTGGGGGCCGCCGTGGCCACCCTCGCCCGCGGCGACATTCCCTACGCCACCGGCATCGCCGTCGATGTCGCCGGCGGCCTGCAGCTTCACCGGGTGTAAGGGAGCCCCGAGAATGCCCCTGCTCGGCTCCGGAGCCCTCACCTTCTGGCACGACGTCGACGCCGAGGCCGAGGCCGACTTCGTCGAATGGCATGTGCGCGAGCACATCCCCGAGCGGCTCGGCATGCCGGGATTCTTGCGTGGGCGCCGCTATGTCGCCGTGGATGGGGAGCCGCGCTTCTTCAATTTCTACGAGGCGAACGAGGTCGGCGCCTTCAGCGATCCCGTCTATCTCGCGCGGCTCGACGATCCGACACCCTGGACGCGCCGCGTCGTCGCGCATTTCCGGCGCACGAGCCGCACGATCTGCTCGGTAGTGGCGAGTCTCGGCCGCGGCGAAGGCGGCTTCGTCGAGACGGTTCGCCTCGGACCGGCGGGCGGACAAGAAGGGTTCGGGACCTCGCTCGCGAAGCTCGCGGCGACGGTCCTTCCGAGCCCCGGCATCGTCGCCGTTCATGTCCTCGAAGGCACCCGGGCCGGATCCGGCCAGGCCTCGGCCGAGAAGGCGCTGCGCGGCGAGCCGGATACGGCCGAGGACTGGGTGCTGCTGATCGAGGCCGTCGACGCCGACTCCCTGAAGGCGAGCGCTTCGGACGCCGCGGCGACGGCTCGGCTGCTCGAGGCCGGCGCGCGCCCTGATCCGCTCCGCGGCATCTATCGTTTGCAATTCGGGCTCGGCCGCGCCGAGTTGGACGCGGGCTGAGCGGAGATCGAGGAGGGAATGGCCAAGCCGCGATCGGGCAGTCCCGCCGAGCCCCCAGGCGCCACCGGCCCGGTCCGCCGCGCGCGCGCCAGGGAGGGCGTCGGCCTGCGCGACGTGGCCGAGGTCGCCGGCGTGTCGACCGCCACCGTCTCGCGGGCGATCAACAATCCCGAGCTCGTCTCCGAGGAGCTGCGCACGCGCGTCGCCTCGGTGGCGGCGCATCTGGGCTGGGTGCCGAGCGGGGCCGCCCGCGCGCTGGCGACGCGGCGCTCGCGCTCGGTCGGGGCGGTCTTCCCGGCATTGTCCCAGGGCGATTTCGCGCGCGCGAGCGACGCCATGCAGCACGAGCTCGCGCGGCGCGGCTATACCCTGCTGCTCGCCTGCTCGGAATATCGGCCCGAGCAGGAATTCGACCAGGTGCGGAAATTCGTCGAGCAGGGCGTCGACGCGGTCGCCCTCGTCGGCGAGAACCACCACGCCGACCTCGTGCCCTTCCTCGAGAAGCGGCGGGTGCCGTTCGTCAACACCTTCGTCTACAGCGCCGCCACGCACGGCACCTGCATCGGCCCGGACAATCACGACGCGCTCCTGCGCATGACGCGCTACCTGATCGAGCTCGGCCACAGGAGGTTCGGCGTCATCGCCCAGTCGACGCACAACAATGATCGCGCCAAGGCGCGTCTGGAAGGCGTCCGCGACGCGCTCGCGGAGCGATCGCTGGCGATCCACCCGGCGCACCTCATGGAGGGGCGCTGGACAATCCGCGAGGGCCGCGAGCTGTTTCGCCGCATGCTCGCGCACCAGCCCTGGCCGACGGCGGTGATCTGCGGCAATGCCCACCTCGCCGTCGGCGCCATGCTCGAGAGCCAGGCGATGGGCATCGCGGTGCCGGGACGAATGTCGATCGTCGGCTACGACGACATCGAGATCATGCGCGAGCTGCCGATCCCGATCACCACGGTCCGCGGACCGAGCGCCGAGATCGGCCGCCGCGCCGCCGCGTGCCTCGTGGCGCGGATCGAAGGCCTGCCGGACGACACGGTCTACGAGTGCGAGGCCGAGATCGTCGTGCGCGCCTCGTCGGGCCCCGCGCCCGCCGACCGGACGGCGCTGTAACGCGTTACATCGCTCTCGCCGAGGGCCGACGGGCTTGACCCTGCCGAAGCTGAGCAGGTGCCGTTGACACCTGCCGCCGGAGCCTTAATGTAACCGTATACATCACAGGCGAGCCGAACTCGCCGCACCAAAGGGGAGGATGCATGATCACGAGGCGTGACGTCCTGAAGTACGGCGTCGCTACGGGCGCGGTCGGCGCCGGGCTCGCCGCACCGGCCATCGCCCAGGCGCCGACGACGCTGACGCTGATGACCTACGAGTCGTTGCCGGCGACGCAGGCCGTGCTGCGCGAGCAGGCGGCCGCCTTCGAGGCCGCCCATCCCGGCGTCAAGGTCAATCCGAGCTTCTCCTCGGGCGAGGCGCTGCGCACGCAGGTCGCCTCGATGCTGCAGTCCGGTATCGCGCCCGACGTCGTCATGCTCGACCTCGAGGACGCGCTGCTCTACAGCCGCAACAAGGTGCTGGAGCCGGTCACCGACATCGTCGACGGCATCGCCGGCCTGCCGGGCAAGTACCGCGCCCGGGTCGACGGCCAGGACTATTACGTCCCGGTCGGCATCAAGTTCACCTACACCTTCTACCGCAAGGATCTGTTCGAGAAGGCCGGCCAGCAGCCGGCCAAGACCTGGGACGAGTTCGCCGCCGCCGCCGAGAAGATGACCGGCAACGGCCAATACGGCTACGTCCTCTCCTCGGCCGAGAACTTCGACTATCCCGTCGGCCAGATGTTCGCCTACGCCTTCTCCAACGGCGTGCAGTTCATCGACGACGAGGGCAACGTCGTTTTCGACCAGGGCGATAACAAGAAGGCGTTTGCCGAGACGCTGGCTTTCCTGAAGCGGCTCTCGGCAACCTCGCCGAACGGCTCCAACATCCAGTGGGGCGCCGTCATCGACGCCTACACCTCCGGACGTGTCGCCATGGCCGACTTCATCGGCGCGCGGCTGCTGGCGATCGCCAAGCAGAACAATCCCCCGGTCGGCAACGTCACGGGCACGACCCCCCTCGCCTATCACAAGGGACCGGGCAATCGGCTCGCGGCGCAGGGCTACATGACCTTCCAGAAATCGCGGAACAAGGATCTCGCCAAACAGCTCGTCCGCTTCCTCGCCGACCAGAAGCGCAACGAGCAGTTCCTGTGGTCGACGGCGATGCACGTGCTGCCGGCGAGCTCCGACACGTTCCGCGGCGGCTGGCGCGACAACGACTTCGTCAAGGCGAACCCGGACGTCCTGAAGACGATCGAGGCGAGCTGGGACTACGGCCACAGCCCGGTGTATGACTTCAACGGCAAGAAGCCGGCCTGGCAGCGCGTGCGCGTCTATACGAGCACGACCTACAACAAGATCATCTCGGCGGTGGTCGCCGGCGGCGTCGCCCCCGACGAGGCGATCGACGACGGTGCCGCTGCCGCCCGGCAGCTCATCCGCCGCGGCTGACGGACGGGCTCTGGCCGCAGCGGTGCGGTCCCGGGCGAGGCGGAGACGAATGCATGCGTCAGAGTTTCCGCCTCGACCCGCTCCTCGTCGCCTTCGCGCTCGTCGCCCTGCTCTTCCTCACCGTCAAGATCATCCCGATCGCCTGGGGCATCGGCCTCGGCTTCACCACCAGCAACGCCTTCGATCCGACGCCGAGCTTCGTCGGCCTCGAGAAATTCCGCTTCGTGCTCGAGGATCCCGGCTTCTGGTCGGCGCTCGGCTGGGGAGCGGTCTATGCCGTGGCGACGATGACGCTGCAGATCGTCATCGGCGTCTCGGCCGCCGTGCTGCTGCACAAGCATGCCGGTCCCATCGCCCGCAGCATCGTGCTTCTGCCCTACATGATCCCAGCCGTCACCGGCGTGCTCGCCTGGAAGTGGATCACCGACAGTCTCTACGGCATTCTCAATGCTGGGCTGCTCGGCGCCGGCATCGTCGCCGAGCCGATCAGCTTCGCGACCAGCCCCTTGTGGGCGATGCCGCTCGTGGTCGTCGCCAGCGTCTGGCAGTTCACGCCCTTCGTCGTGCTCGTCATCCTCGCCAACCTCTCCACCGTGCCCGTCACGATCTACGAGGCGGCGCGCATCGACGGCGCCAATTGGTGGACGGAGTTCCGCTTCGTCACGCTGCCCATGCTACGCTCGGCGATCCTCCTCCTCGTGCTGTTGCGCAGCATCTGGATGTTCAACCGCTTCGACGTCATCTGGCTCTTGACCGGCGGCGGGCCGCGCGGGGCGACCACCACCCTGCCCGTCTACGCCTACATCCAGGCCTTCTCGGAGAACGATTTCGGCGCCGCCGGCGCGGTGTCCACCGTCATCTTCGGCATCCTGCTCGTCTTCGGCATCACCTATCTCGGCGTCTTCAAGCCGGAGCGCGAGGTGGTGCGTGGCTAGGCTGTTCTCGATCCCCAAGCTGTTCGTGCTGGTGCTCGTCGCCTGGTCGGCGTTCCCCTTCTACTGGATGCTGAAGTCGGCGATCGAGCCGGCGGCCTCGGTCTACCGGCCGCATCTGCTCGTCGATGGCGGCACGCTCGAGAACCTGCACGTCCTCCTCACGCAGACGACCTTCCTCGGCAACGCCGCGAACAGCCTGATCGTCGCCGCGACGACGAGCATCCTCGTCGTCGTCTGCAGCATGATCGGCGGCTATGTGCTGTCGCGCTACGATATTCCCGGCAAGCGCATCGTCGCGCAGGTGATCCTGTTCACCTACATGTTCCCGGAAATACTGCTCGGCATCCCGTTCTTCTCGCTGTTCCGGCAGCTCGGGCTGCTCAACTCGCTGTTCGGCCTGTCGCTCGCGCACCTGACGCTGACCTTCCCGTTCGCGCTGTGGCTGATGTGGCAGACCTTCGAGGCGATGCCGCGCGAATACGAGGAGGCGGCGGCGATCGACGGCGCCAGCCGCACGGAAACGTTCCTGCGCGTCGTCTGCCCGATGGCGGCGCCGGCCGCGGCGGCGGTGCTGATCTTCGCCTTCGCCGCCTCCTGGAACGACTACACGCTGTCCTTGATGCTGATCCGCGACGACCAGCTCTATACGCTGCCGGTGTCGGTCAGCCTGTTCGTCACGCAGCTCCACTTCAACTGGGCGGTCATCCAGGGTGCGGCGATCCTGATCGCGGTGCCCGGACTGATCCTGCTCGTGCTCGGCCAACGCTACCTCGTCCGCGCCTTCGGCGGCGGCGGGCTCGCCAATTGAGAGGCAAACCATGCCGACAGTGACCGGCGCTACGCGGCTTTACGGGATCGTCGGCGATCCGATCGCCGAGGTGCGCTCGCCCTCGATGTTCAATCCGCTGATCGAGGCGGCCGGCGCCAATGCGGTGCTGGTGCCCCTGCAGGTGCGGGCGGCCGAGTTCGCGGAGACGATGGACGGGCTGATGCGGCTCGGCAATCTCGACGGGCTGATCGTCACTTATCCGCACAAGCAGACGGCGCTCGCCCTGCTCGACGAGGTGTCCGAGCGCGCCCGCCGGGTCGGCGCGGTGAACGCGATGCGGCGCGAGGCGGATGGACGTTGGACCGGCGACATCTTCGACGGCGTCGGCTTCGTCCGCGCGGTGACGGCGACGGGGCGACAGGTCGCCGGCACCGACATCGCGCTCGTCGGCGCCGGCGGCGCCGGCCGCGCCATCGCCTTCGAGCTCGCCGCCGAGGGAGCCGCGCGACTGGCGATCGACGACATCGATGCGGCGCGGGCCGAGCGCCTCGTCGCCGACCTCTCGGCTGCCCATCCGAACTGCGCGGTCCGGCGCGGCGGGCCCGAGCCGGCACGGCACCACATCCTGATCAACGCGACGCCGGTCGGCTTTTCCGGCGAGAGCGAGCTGCCGTTCGGGCTCGACGGCCTGCGGCCGGAAAGCCTCGTCGTCGACATCGTGCCGCGTCCGGGCTCGCGGCTGCTCGCCGCCGCCGAGGCGCTCGGCGCGGCGACGGTACGCGGCACGAGCATGGTCGAGGGGCAGGCGCGAACGGTGCTCGGCTTCTTCGGCATCGGCGAGGCGGGGAAGGACCAGTGATGATGGAAGATTCGGAAGACAAGGTTCTCGTCGTCGTCGGAGACGCGACGGAGACCGTCGACACGCTCTACCCGATCCTCCGCCTGAAGGAAGAAGGCCTCGTGCCGGTCGTCGCCGGACCGGAGAAGCGCCGCTACAACATGGTGCTGCACGAGCAGCCCGAGCATGGCTGGGACATCACCCGCGAGTTCGAGGGATACACCATCGAGGCGGACATCGCCTTTCGCGACATCGCCCCCGAAGACTACCTCGGCATCTTCTTCAGCGGCGGCCGGGCGCCCGAATACATCCGCGACGACCCGGATCTGATCCGCATCACGCGGTACTTCTTCGACACCGGAAAGCCGATCGCCAGCGTCTGCCACGGCGTCGAGATCCCCGCCCGTGCCGACCGCGTTCGCGGGCGGCGCATGGCCTGCGTGCCGAAATGCCGGTTCGACCTCGAGGTCTGCGGCGGGATCTATTCCGAAGAGCGCTTCTGCATCGACGGCAATCTGTTCAGCGGCCGCACCTGGCACGACCACGGCAGCTATGTCGGTCACTGGATCCGGGCGCTGAACGCGGCGCGGGCCGCCCAGCCGTAAGCTCCGCCGTTCTCGCGCAGGGGCTTGCGCCGCCCCGTCCGCTCTGTCGGATACGATCCTCTAGACGTTGTGGCAGGCGGCGAGCCGGTTGCCGGGGCCGACGGGCCGCAATTGCGGCACCTCGGCGCGGCAGCGGTCGGTGGCGAGCCGGCAGCGCGGCGCGTAGGTGCATCCGGCCGGCCGCGTGAACTGGCTCGGCGGCTCGCCGAGCTCGATGGCGCCGGTGATGCGCTGCGTCGGATCGGCCTTGGGAACCGCCGCCATCAGCGCCAGCGTGTAGGGATGGACCGGGCGATCCTGGATCGTCGGCGCGTCGCCGAGCTCGACGACGCGGCCCATATACATGACGGCGACGCGATCGCTGACATGGCCGATGACGCCGAGATCGTGCGAGATGAAGAGCATCGACAGTCTCAGCCGCTCGCGCAGATCCATCAAGAGATTGAGGACCTGGGCCTGCACCGAGACGTCCAACGCGGACACCGGCTCGTCGGCGATGACGACCGCCGGCGTCGGCAGGATCGCCCGCGCGATGCCGACGCGCTGGCGCTGCCCGCCGCTCAGCTCGTGCGGATAGCGGCTCGCGAAGGAGGGATCGAGCCCGACGGCCGCGAGGCCCTCCGCCACACGGGCGGCGCGCGCGGCGCGGCTCTCGAAGGCGCCGTTGATGTCGCCGGCCTCGGCGATCGAATCGCCGATCGAGCGCCGCGGGTTGAGCGAGGCATAGGGGTCCTGGAAGACCATGCGGATGTTCAGCCGCAGCTCGCCGAGGGCCGGCCCGCTCGCAGCCAGCACGTCCTTGCCCCTGAACATCACCCGGCCGCTGTCGGCCGGCACCATGCGCATGATCGAGCGGCCGACGGTCGTCTTGCCGCAGCCGGATTCGCCGACGATGCCGAGAACCTCGCCTTCGGCCAGGCTCAGCGAGACGCCGTCGACCGCCTGCACACGGATGCGTCGGCCGCCGCGCCGGACGCTGAAGCCGGTCTTCAGGTCCGTCACCTCCAGAATGGCGCTCAAATCGGCCTCCCGTCGGTGACCGGGAAGGCGCAGAGCGCGTCGTGCTGCTCGCCGACACCGAGGCGCGGCGGCGCCACCTCGTGGCAGCTCTCGCGTGCCTCCGGACAGCGCGCCGCGAAGGCGCAGCCCGCGAGCGCCGTTCCCGGGCGCGGCGCCTGCCCCGGGATGGCCCGCAGCCGCCGCTTGCGCATGCCGGGCGTCGGCAGGCAGCCCATCAGGCCGCGCGTATAGGGATGGCTCGGCGAGCCGAACAGGGTGCCGACCGCGGCCGTCTCGACAATGCGGCCGGCATACATCACCGCGACCCTGTCGGCGAGCTGGGCGATCACGCCCATGTCGTGGGTGATGAACAGCATCGCCATGTCGAGCCGGTCGCACAGCTCGCGCAGCAGGCCGAGGATCTGGAACTGGACTGTGACGTCGAGCGCCGTCGTCGGCTCGTCGGCGATGAGGACTTCCGGCCGGCAGGCGAGCGCGATGGCGATGACCACGCGCTGGCGCATGCCGCCCGAAAGCTCGTGCGGAAAAGCGGACAGCTGCAATGCGGCGTCCGGAATGCGCACCATCTCGAGCAGCTCGCGCGCCCGCGCCATCGCAGCGGCCCCCGTCAAGCCGTCATGCACTCCGACCGCCTCGGCAATCTGATCGCCGATGCGCCGCACCGGATTGAGCGAGGTCATCGGCTCCTGGAAGATCATGGCGATCGTCGAATAGCCGGCCTCGACGCGCTGCCACGGCTCGAGCTCGGTGACGTCGGTGCCGTCGAGGCGGATGCGCCCGGCCCGCACGCGCGGCCCCGGCACCGGCAAGAGGCCCATGATGGCCAGCGACGTCATGCTCTTGCCGCAGCCGGATTCGCCGACCAGACCGAGGATCTCTCCCCTGTCGATGGCCAAGGAGATGCCGCAGACGAGGTCGAGCGGCGCCGCCGCCGAGCCCGTGGATATCGTCAGGCCGTCGACGGAGAGCACGACTAGGCCTCCCCGCCGAGGATGCCGCGAAAGCGCGGATCGAGGCGATCGCGCAGCGCGTCGCCGACGAGGTTCAGGGCGAACGCGGTCGAGGCGATCATCACGCCGGGAAAGAACAGCAGCCACGGCGCGCGGGTGATGAAGCTGCGGGATTCGGCCAGCATGTTTCCCCAGCTCGGTATCTCCGGCGGCGCCCCGAGGCCGAGGAAATCGAGCGAGGCCGCGCCGAGCTGAGCGAAGGCGAAGACGAAGCTCGCTTGTACCAGCAGCGGTGACACGAGGTTCGGCAGGATGTGCTTGAAGAACAGCCAGCCCGTCGGCGCTCCCATGCTGAGGGCCGCCTCGACATAGGTCTCGGTGCGCAGGCGCAAGGTCAGACCGTAGACGATGCGGGTCGTCGTCGTCAGGAAGCCGGCGCCGATGGCGATGATGGAATTGGCGACGCTCGGCCCGAGGATGACGATCAGCCCGAGCGCGAGCAGCAGGGACGGAAAAGCCATCAGCACGTCCACCATGCGCATCAGGACGTGACCGACACGCGGGAACAGGGCGGAGATGACGCCGATCGGCACGCCGGTGACGAGGGCGAAGAAGACGACGCCGACCCCGATCAGGAGCGCCATGCGCGCCGAATAGACGACGCGTGAGAACGTGTCGCGGCCGAACTGGTCGGTGCCGAACCAGTGAGCGGCGTCGGGCGGGCTCAGCCGGATGACGGGATCGATCGCATAGGGATCGTAGGGAGCGATCAGCGGCGCGAAGGCGGCGGCGACGATCACCGCGACGATGACGGCGAGCCCGAAGAGCGCAATCGGCCGCGCCGTGAACGGGGCCATCCAGAACGCGACTGTCCCGCGCATCACTGCAGCTCCACCCGCGGGTCGAGCAGCCGGTAGGACAGATCGACCAGCAGGTTGATCGTCAGATAGAGGACGACGATCACGAGAATGATCCCCTGGATGACCGGATAGTCGCGGCGCAGGATCGACTGGACGACGAGCCGCCCGATGCCCGGCAGGGCGAACACGGTCTCGGTCACCACCGCCTCCGAGAGCAGCGCCGCGAAGGTGAAGCCGAAGGCGGCAACGATCGCCAGCAGGGCGTTGCGGAAGATGTGCCGCGTGGTCACGCGCCACGGCCGGATCCCCTTGGCACGGGCGGTTCGCACATAGTCCTCACGCGCCACGTCGAGCATGCTCGCCCGCGTCAGGCGGAGGATCAGCGCGGCATTCGGCGCCGCCAGCGTGAGGCTCGGGAGGATGAGATAGCGCAGGTTCGCGAGGCCACCCTCCTCGAAGAGCGACGGGAAGCCGGAGCTCGGCAGCCAGCCGAGCCATGCCGCGAAGATCAGGATCAGGTAGAGGCCGACCCAGAAGGTCGGAACCGACGCCATCAGCATCGCGACGCCGGACAGGCCCTGGTCGAGCCAGCTGCCATGGCGGACCGCGGCGATGATGCCGACGGGCACGCCGATCAGCACGACCCAGCACATGGTCATGGTGGCGAGCAGGATGCTGGTCTCGGCACCGTCGGCGATGACCGACAGCACCGGCGCCTGGAAGAAGATCGACTGGCCGAGATCGCCCGAGAGCGCCGCGGCCGCCCAGCGCAGGTATTGCACGACGATCGGCTGGTCGAGCCCGAGATCGTGCCGCAGCGCCTCGGCCTGCTCGGGCGTCGCGGTGTCGCCGAGCAGGACGTAGATCGGATCGCCCGGCACGAGGTGAATGAAGGAGAAGATGATGATCGACGCCGCGACCAGGGTCACCGCCGTCGCGGCGGTCCGCTTGAGGGCATAGGACCACATTCAGACAACATCCCTCTCGTCGTGCCGTATCCAGCACGGCGGACCCGGGCGGCCCGGACAGAGGCCCGGGCGCCCGGATCGCCGGTGATGCTATTTGAACGAAGCGTTCCAGAAGTGCGGCCACAGCACCGTGTGCGCGCCCATGCCCTGCAGCTTCGGCGAGGCGATGTCGTACGAGTAGGCGTCGCCCACCTTGATCGCCGGGACCTGCTCGTAGAAGAGGGCCTGGATCTTGTCCCACGCCGCCTTGCGGGCCGCCGGGTCGGCGGTGCCGATGAACTCCTTCTTCAGCGCCTCCTTCTCCGGGCTCGTCCACCAGCCGGGATAGGTGTCGTTGAGCGGCGTGAACAGGATCGGGTCCGGCACGAAGCTGTGGTGGGTCACGAACATGTCCCACTGCTCGGGCTCGCCGCGCATCTTCAGCAGGGTCGCCCAGTCGACGACCATCATCTGCACGTTGATGCCTGCCTCGGCGAGCTGCTTGGTGAACACCGTCGCCTGATCGTAATGCGTCTGGTAGTTGGTCGAGACGAGCAGCTTGATGGGCTTGCCGTCATAGCCGGCCGCCTTCGCCATCTCCTTGGCCTTGGCCGGATCGTGCGGGTTGTAACTCTCGGTGCCGGCGGTCGAATACCAGCGATTGCCCTCGGCGAAGATCGACCCCTGCGCCTTCCACAGGCCCTCCGGCCCGAAGGACACGCGCAGCGCGGCTTCCTTGCCGAGCGCCGTCTGCACGGCACGCCTGAGGGCGAAGTTGTCCTTGAACACGCCCGACTTCGAGTTCGTGAAGAACAGGCCGAACAGCGGCGCGCCGCTGCGGTGGATCTTCACCGACGGGTCCTTGCTCAGCGAGTCGTATAGGTCGCCGGAGATGAACTCGGCGTAGTCGTAGTCGCCGGCCTGAACGCCGCTGACCCGGGTGCCGACGTCGGGCACCGGGATGAAGCGGATCGTGACGAAGTTTGCCTTACGCGCCCCGGCATAGCCGTCCGCCTTCTCGCTGCGCGGCTTGTAGCCGTCGAAGCGCTCCAGCTCGACATAGCGGTTGGGCCGCCATTCCTTGAACTTGTAAGGCCCGGTGCCGATGTAGTCTTTCTGGGCGATCGGCTGATTGCCCGCCTTGCTGACGATCTCCGCCGGATAGATCACCGGCCCGCCCTCCGGATAGGCGAGCATGCTCTTCCAGGCGCCATTCGGCTCCGAGAGCTTCAGGGTCACCTCGTACTTGCCGGTCGCCTCGAGCGACTTGGCGTTCGCCATCAGGAGCTTGCCGCGCGAGCCGAACTCGCCCCAGCGCTTCAGCGAGGCGACGACGTCTTCCGATGTCATCTCCTTGCCGTTGTGGAACATGACGCCCGGGCGAAGCGAGATGACAAGGGTCTTGCCGCCGTCCTCGACCTTCTCGCCAGTCGCCAGCAGCGGCTGCGGGTCGTAGGCGGCGTCGAAAGCATAGAGCGTCTCGAAGATATGCTCGCCGATCGTGATGGCGATCGTCGCGGTGGTCATCTGCACGTCGAGTGCGGGAGGCTCGCCGATGGTGGCGTAGCGCAGGGTCCCGCCGTCGGCTCCGGCGTGCGGTGAGATCATCAGGGCGGCGAGGAGTGCCGCTGCGCCGAACCCGAGTCCTCTGAGGCCGGTGTGCATCGTTCATTTCCTCCCTCTTGCTCTCGGTCCGGCCGAAGTGGACGGACCGTCCCGGCTCTTTGACGGCAGGCCGCGAGGCACGGGCAATCGGCAGCTAATCATGTTGGAAACTTTCGTACAAGGCCTGTCCTCAGGGGAGAATGTCGACGTAATGAGGTGTGAAGTCCTTGACTTATCGAATGAAGACGCGGAAGTTTCTTTCCTAAAGAGCGCGCGGAACCCGTGCGCAGGACGGCCAGGGGGCCGCACTCGTTGGCAGCTACGGCAAGACGATCGGCGGCGGTGCCATCCGCGCGTGCGCGGGTCACCAAAGGCAAGTCCGCAGGCGGCGACAATGGCGACATCGTCTCCCTGATCCGGCACCTGCAGTCGGAGCTGCGGCCTGCGGAACAGCGCGTCGCCGAGGCCGTGCTCGCCGATGTCGCCTTTGCCGTGCATGCGAGCAACGGCCAGATCGCGCAGCGGGCGGGCGTGAGCGAGCCGACGGTCACCCGGTTCAGCCGCGCCGTCGGCTGCAGCGGCGTACGTGAGCTCAAGGTGAAGCTCGCGCAGAGCATGGTCGTCGGCCGCATCTATATCGAGCCGCCGCCGCACGTCGGCAGTGACCTCGCGCTGCCGGCCCTCTGGCGGTCGGTCTTCCAGGAAATCCGGCGGGCCGTCTCGGCTGTCGAAGAGCAGCTGCAGAAGGCCGACTTGGAACGGGCATCCGAGGCCATCGCCAATTGCTCCAGGCTCGCCGCTTTCGGCGTGGGCGGCGGCTCGACCGTCGCGGCCGCGGAGGTCGAGCATCGCTTCTTCCGGCTCGGCCTCGCGGTCACCCATTCGTCGGACCCGCGGCTGATGCACATGCTGGCCTCGACGCTCGGCCGCAATGACGTGGTCATCGCAGTCTCGACGACCGGCAACGCCCGGGAAGTGATCGCCGCAGCGACCGTCGCCAAGCGTTACGGCGCCACCGTCGTCGCGGTGACGAAGCGGGGCAGCCGGCTCGCCGCAGTCGCCGACATCGCGCTCTGTGTGCATGTCCCGGAGGCGCCGGATCCGCTCAAGCCGACCGCCTCGCGCTATGCCCTCCTGGCGGTGATCGACCTGCTCGCCGCGTCGACGGCCTATCGCAAGCCGCGCGAGGCGCAGGAGCGCATGCGCCGCATCAAGTACGAGCTCATCAAGGAAACCGACGGCAGCGCAGATGAGCCACTCGGCGACTGACATCACGACGATCCCCGGCTCCGCCGATCAGCGAGCCGAGACCGGCGGCGGCCCCTCACCCAGCTACGATCTGGTCCTCAAGGGCGGACACGTCATCGACCCCTCGCAGGGGCTCGACGGGCCGGCGGACGTCGCCTTCGCAACCGGCAAGGTCGCGGCCATCGGCACCGGCATCGTGCCCGGCGACGGTGCCGACGTGCGCGACGCGAGCGGCCTCCTGATCGCTCCGGGCTTCCTCGACCTGCACACCCATGTCTACTGGGGCGGCACCTCGCTCGGCGTCGACGGCGCCGATTTCGCGCGCCGGAGCGGCGTCACCACGCTCGTCGACGCGGGCAGCGCCGGGCCCGGCAATTTCGCGGGCTTCCTGAAGCACGTCATCGAGCCGAGCGAGCCGCGCATCCTCGCCTATCTGCACATCTCGTTCGCCGGCATCTTCGCCTTCTCCAAGGAGATCATGGTCGGCGAGAGCGGCGACATGCGCCTGATGAGCCCGGCCGGCGCATTCGAGGTGGCCGACGCCAATCGCGACACCATCGTCGGCATCAAGGTGCGCGTCGGCCGCCTCACGAGCGACGGGTCGGGCGCAGCTCCGCTCGACGTCGCGCTCGGCGTCGCCGAGAAGCTCGGCCTGCCGGTGATGGCGCACATCGACGAGCCGCCGCCGAGCTACGAGGAGGTGCTCGAGCGCCTGCGTCCGGGGGATGTTCTCACGCATTGCTTCCGCCCGTTCCCGAACACGCCGATCCTGGAAGACGGGAGCGTGAAGCCGGCCGTCATCGAGGCACGGCGCCGCGGCGTCCTCTTCGATATCGGCCATGGCATGGGGTCATTCTCCTTCAAGGTCGCTCGGGCGATGCTCGCGGGGGGCTTTCCGCCGGACACCATCTCCTCCGACGTCCATGTTCTCAATCTCGCCGGCCCGGTGTTCGATCAGGCGACGACCCTGTCGAAGCTCCTGCATCTTGGGATGCCGCTCGCCGAGGTGATCCGCGCGACGACGGTGAGCGCTGCCGCAGCGATCCGGCGCCCGGACCTCGGCACGCTGCGGCCGGGCGCCTGCGGGGACGCGACCATATTCTCGCTGGAGAAGGGGCGGCACGCGCTCGTCGATTCCGTCGGCGACAGAGAGACCGGCAGCGAGCGGATCGCCATCGCGGGAATCGTGCTTCGAGGCCGCTACTGGCAGCCCTGACGGCCGTTCTGCTGCATCGACCTCTGCAAGCCGCTGGCGAGGCCGCTTTCACGGCTCAGGGCGCCCGCCCGGGCGGAGAGCTTGCTCGAACAGCTTGTGCGCGACCGGGAGCACGTCGTAGTGCCCCTGCGGATGTTGCGCTGCCGAAGTCCACAGGCATGGCGAACCGCGGGTGATGCGCCCCTGGCAGGCCGGGGTAACGAGGGGCCCGCGAACCTCCATTGTATGGATTTGATCCATAAAAAACAGATTGAACTCGGCGCTCAAACCGGATTTTTATGCACAAGAAACGCTTCAGTCACTCGGCGGCACGAGACGGTTACCGACAGTTCCAAAGGAGACGCCTCGTCTCCAAGGATTAGTCGGAGCCGAAAGAAAGTCGAACACTGATAAACAATCCAGGGAGCAAACAAGTGACCGACAAAATGGAGCCGGTTGCGAACCGACGCAGCTTTTTGAAGACGTCGGTGCTCACCACCGCCGCGGTGGCGGGCGGGGCGAGCGGGATGTTCGGTGCGGTCGGCGGCACCGGGGGCGGCATCGGCGTCGCCTCGGCCCAGGCGCAGAAGGGCCGCTACAAGATGGCCTTCATCCAGTGGCAGCCGCACACGGTTCCGGCAGCCTGGTCGAAAGGTATCGAGGAGGTTCTCCGGCCGCAGCAGATCGTCGACTATCAGCTGCTCGATGGCCAGAACAAGGTCGAAGTACAGGCGAGCCTGATGGACGCCCTCATCAATCAGGGCACCTCGGTGATCTTCCTGCAGCCGATCGACTCCGTGGCGCTCGCGCCCTCGATCGCGAAAGCCAAGCGGGCCGGCATTGCGGTGATCACGCTCAACATCGACGCCACCGAGCCGCATGCCGCGCACGTGGAGATGAACCACTATTACGGAGCCATGGACATCGCCAAGGCGATGGGCGATGCGATGGGTGGCAAGGGCAAGGTCGCGATCCTCAATGCACCGCCCGGAATCATCATCCGCGACCAGCGCACCAACGGCTTCGTCGAAGGCCTGAAGAAGCACCACCCGAACATCGCCGTCGTCGCTGACCAGGTCGCCGACTGGGATCGCAAGAAGGCGCAAGATGTGCTCAACACGATCCTCGCCGCCAACCCCGATCTCGGCGGCGTCTACGGCGTCAATGACTCGATGGCGCTCGGCGCGGTCGATCTCGCCAAGGCGAAAGGACTGCTCGGCAAGCTCGTGATCTTCGGCAATGACGGCGAGGTGGCGGCGCTCGAGTCGATCGAGCGCGGCGAGCTGACCGGCACCCAGTACACGGACGTCTACCAGCAGGGGCGCCTCGCCGCCGCGGCGGCGACCGTGCTCGCCACGGGTGGCGTTCCGGCCAACGCCTTCGCCCGCCAGTCGCACCTCTTGCTGCCCTACGTCATCGCCACCAAGGCGAACGTGGGGACGATCCAGCCCTCTCAGCGCTGGTAGCTTCCGGCGCGGGCCGCGGCCGGCAATGCTCGCGGCCCCCTCATCGGATGGATCAATAAGGTGACGATCCGTCCCGGATCGGCGACGCTGCTGCTGTTCTTCGCGGCGACGTTCGCGTTCTTCAGCGCGAGCGCGCCGCGGTTCGCCTCGGCGACGAACATCGAGAACCTGATGTCGGGTTTCTCCTTCGTCGCCATTCTGGCGATGGGGCAGGCCTTCCCGATCCTCGTCCGCGGCATCGACCTGTCGATGGGCGCCATCGTCGGCCTCGTCGGCATGGTCGTGTTCGACCTCACCCTGATCTTCGAGGTGCCTGGGTTTCTCATCCTGCCGATCGCGCTTCTCGTCGGAACGCTCGCCGGCGCCCTGAACGGTCTTCTCGTCGTCGTCCTGAAGCTGCAACCCTTCATCGCGACGCTGGCGACGCTCGCCGCCTATCGCGGTCTCACCTTCTCGATCTCCGGCCGCCAGCTCGTCCCGGGTCTCACGACGACGCCGATCCGCGACCCCTGGATCGTCGGCATCGAGAGCTACTTCGACGTCGGCGCCTGGCTCGGGCTGTCTAAATTCGTGCCCATGCCGTGGTTCCCGCTGTCCTTCGGCATCATGCTCGTCGTGTTCGCCCTCCTGCAGACGGTGCTGCTGCTGACGCGCTACGGGCGCGATCTCTACGCCGTCGGCGGCAATCAGGAGGCGGCGCGGCTCGCCGGAATAAACACCGGCGGCATCGTCATCTCCGCCTACGCCGTGTCCGGCCTCTGCGCGGCCATCGCGGCGCTGATCATGGTCGCCCGCTTCACGACGGCGACCGAGGCGCTCGGCACCGGCCTCGAGCTCACCGCCATCGCCGCGGCGGTGATCGGCGGGGTGAGCCTCGCCGGCGGCGTCGGCTCGATGTTCGGCCCGGTCGTCGGCGCCTTCCTGCTCGGCGCCGTCCTGCTCGGGCTCACGCTGCAGGGCGTGCCGCAATTCGTGCAGCAGATCATCACCGGCGCGATCCTGCTCGCCGCGGTCGGCTACGACCGGCTGCTCGCGGTCCGGCGGCAGCGACGTCTCGCGGCCGGCCCGAGCGAGACGAGCTGACATGTCCGCGGTGCAGCCGCTCATCGAAGGCCGCGGCCTGACGAAGCTGTTCGGCAACCTCGCCGCGCTGAAGGACGCCGATTTCGCCGTCCGGCCGGGCGAGGTGCGGGCCCTGATCGGCTCCAACGGCGCCGGCAAGTCGACGCTCGTCAAGATCCTCACCGGCGCCCTCACGCCGACCCGCGGCAGCGTCGAGATCGCCGGCGAGCCGGCGCCGCTCGGCGACCCGAGGGAGATGATCCGCCGCGGCGTCGCCTGCATCTACCAGCACTCGAACCTGGCACCGGCGATGTCGGTGCTCGACAACATCTTCCTCGGCCGGCAGCCGACGCGGCGGCTCGGCTTCGTCGACACGCGCCGCCAGCGCCGCGAGGCGGCGGCCGTCCTCGAGCGGCACGGCATCGAGCTCGACCTCGACGCCGTGGTCGGCGGCTTGCCGACCGTCAAGCAGAAGGAGGTGGAGATCGTGAAGGCGCTCGCGCTGGAGGCGCGGGTCATCCTGATGGACGAGCCGACCGGCTGGCTCGCCGCCTCCGAGGTCGCCAAGCTGCACGCCACGATCCGCGTGCTGAAGGAGCGCGGCGTCGGGATCGTCTATATCAGCCACGTCCTCGACGAGATCTTCGCCGTCTGCGACACGGTGACGATCATGCGCGACGGCGCGGTGGTGGCCGAGAGCGCCGTCGCCGACATCGATCGCGCGCGCGTCGTCCGGCTGATGGTCGGCGAGAAGCTCGCACGCGAATCGGCGATCGCCGCGCACCAGAAGCGGCATCCGCGCGGCACCGGAGAGGTCCGGCTGCGGGCTCGCGATCTCACCAAGCGCGGCGTATTCGAGGACGTGAGCCTCGACCTCTATGCCGGCGAGATCCTCTGCATCACCGGCCTGATCGGCTCCAAGCGCACCGAGCTCGTGCGAACCCTGTTCGGCTCCGACAGTTTCGACGGCGGCGCGCTCGAGGTCGAGGGGCGCCCGGCGAGGTTCCGCAGCCCCGTCGGCGCCATCGCCCGCGGCATCGGCTTCGTTCCGGAGGACCGGCACCGCGAAGGGCTGATGCTCGACATGACCGTGACGGAAAACCTCGCCATGGCGACGCTCGACCGCTTCCGGCGCGGGTTCGTACTGCGGCGCGGACGAATGGAGGATGCCGGACGCCGGGCCATCTCCGCCCTGTCCATCCGGCCGCCGGACGGCACGCGCGCCGTCAAGCTGCTGTCGGGCGGCAACCAGCAGAAGGTGCTCGTCGGCAAGTGGCTGAACCGGGCGCCCCGCATCCTGATCCTCGACGAGCCGACCGTCGGCGTCGACGTCGGCGCCAAGGCCGAGATCTACGCCATCCTGCGCCGCGAACGCGACCAGGGCGCGGCCGTGCTCGTCGTCTCCTCCGACCTCGAGGAGGTGATGACGGTTTCGGATCGGATCGCGGTCATGGTCTCCGGCCGCCTTGCCGCGGTGCACGACGCCGATGCGGTGCAGATGGAGGACATCGTCCGCGAGATCGGAGGCGTCGCGGCATGAGCACCGGCGTCCCTGCCCTCGCCCGGCTGCGGCGGCAGGCGGCGTCGAATGCCCTGCCGCTCGCGATCGCCGTCATCGTCGCCGTCTTCTCGGCCCTGGAGCCGGCCTTCCTGACGGCGGACAATCTCGTCGGCATCGTTCGCCAGGTGGCGCTGATCGGCATCATGGCCGTCTGCACGACGTTCGTCATCATGACCGGCGGCGTCGACCTCTCCGTCGGACCGGTGCTGGCCCTCGCCGGGCTCGTCTCCTATTTCTGCCTCGAGGCCGATCTGCCGCTCGTCCTCGCCATCCTCGCCGGGCTCTCGGCCGGCGTCCTCGTTGGCCTTGCGAACGGCACGGCGATCGCCTTCCTGCAACTGCCGCCGATCATCGTCACGCTCGCCGCGCTCAGCATCGTCCGCGGTACGGCGCTCATCGTCGGCGGTCCGGAGCAGCACCTCATCCGCAACGAGCCGGCATACTCCTTCATCGGCGCCGGGATTCTCTTCGGGCTGCCGTTCCCGATCTACATCTTCGCGTTCGTGTCGCTGGCGATGATCCTCGTCCAGCGGCTGACGCCGCTCGGCCTGCTCGTCGCCGCGATCGGCGACAACGAGCGGGCAGCCTATCTCAGCGGACACTGCACGCGCCTCACCAAGACGGTCGTCTACGCCATCTCCGGCTTCGGCGCGGCGCTCGCCGGCATCGTCCAGTCCTCGCAGGTGCACACCGCGCTCGCGACCTACGGGCCGTTCGGCACGGAGCTCGACGTCATCGCCGCGGTGGTGCTCGGCGGCACGAGCCTGTTCGGCGGCAACGGATCGGTGGCGCGCACGCTCCTCGGCGTCTTCTTCCTCGGCATCGTCAACAACGGCATGAACCTTCTGAACGTGCCGATCGACATGCAGCTGATCGCCAAGGGGGCGATCATCGTCATCGCGCTCGCGCTCGCTGCCCGCCGGACGTAGCCGGCGCGGAACCGCCGCCGGCGCGCTGTCGCGGCGGCGGAACATCCGGACCGGAGGTCGACCGCAGCAGCGTCTCCTTGGCCGAGGCGAGATGCGCGCGGCAGGCGCGCTCGACGATCGGCGCCTTGCGGCCGAACAGCGCCTCGATATAGGCGAGGTGCTCGTGAATGGCGACTTCGTTGCGCTGCCGCTCGTCGTGCTTGTTCCACTGGTAGTGGTAGTGGAAGATCAAGGTGATGACGTCGTAGAAACTGTCGATGAACCGGTTCGGCGAGGCGGAATTGACGAGGCGGTGAAATCGACTGTCGAGTGCCGAGAAGTCGTGATAGCGGCTCTCGATCTCGCCGAGCAGGAGCAGATGCTCCTTGCGAATGGCCTCGAGCTGCTGCCATAGCGGCGCGCCGGCGGGCAATGCGGCGAAGGACCGGGCCGAGCGGAGCTCGAACATCTCCCGGATCTCGAACAGCTCGAGCGCGAAGCTGGGCGTAAAGCCCTTGAACATCCAGCCGCCGGTCGGCCGCTTCTCGATCAGTCCGAAGCGCTGGAAGCGGTTGAGAAACTCGCGGATGCCGGTCGTCGCGACGCCGAACTGCCGCGCCAGCTCGAGCTCGTTGATGGCCGTGCCGGGGCGCGCATTGTCCCTCTGCATCCACTGCATGAAGTGCTTCTCGACGAGCGCCGCCATGGGCACGGTTTCCGCATCTGGGAAACGCTCGATCGCGCCGCGCGGCCGCAAGACGATCCGCTGACGCCCGCTGCCGGCCACGAGCCCCCGCTCCTCCAGCGCTGCGAGAACCTTGCGCACCGTCGTTCGGCTGACGCCGAGCCGTGCGCTCAGGGCGTTCTCCGAAGGCAGTGCCTCGGCCTCGCCGAGCTTGGGGAGCAGGTCGACCGCATCGTTGAAGGCGCGCTTGAACACCGCGTCAGTCTTCATGGCCACACCCTCCGCCCGCTTCGGACTTTTAATCCATAAAAAACAGATTGACGAGGCCCTCGTCTGGTTTTTCTCTATAAGGAACAATCCCATCGAAGAGCGGGTCCGAGTGTGCGGGAGGCAGCGAGAGAAGAGTCGGACCTCGCAGCGGACCGCCCCGATGCGGAGCACACGCGCGGGCGAGGCAGCGCGGTGTCGCTGGGGCTGCGGCTCCTCGGCATCGGCCCGCTCTTCATCCTCCTTCTCCTGATCGCCGCGATTGGGGCTCTCACGCCGAGCTTTCTGACGCCGGGCAATATCGGCAACATCCTCGCCCAGACGGCGGTCATCGCCATCGTCGCCATGGGCCAGCAGCTCGTCATCCTGACGCGGGGGATCGACCTATCGGTCGGCGCCAACCTCGCGCTGGCCAGCGTCATCGGCGGGCTCGTCTTCCGCGTCACCGACTCGGCCCTGCTGGTCGCCCTCGCGATGATGCTCAGCGGCGCCACGGTCGGTGCGGTCAACGGCCTCGTCTACGTATTCGGTCGCCTGCCGCATCCCTTCATCATCACGCTCGCCACGCTCAGCATCTGCCGCGGGCTGGCGCTCGAGCTCGCCATCGGCCACACGACGATGCGCGGCATGCCGGAGGCGATCACCTTCATCGGCGGCGCGTCGAGCTTCGGCATCCCCAACTCGTTCTTCGTGGTCTTCGGCGTCGCCTTGCTGGTCCTCGTCATGACCAAGGCGATGGTCTGGGGACGGTGGATCTATGCCGTCGGCGGCGAGCCGCAGGCGGCGCTGCAGATGGGCATCCCGATCAAGGGCGTGCTCGTCTCCACCTACGTCATCTCGGGCCTCTGCGCCGGCATCGGCGCCGTCGTGCTCGCCGGCCGCACCGGCGCCAGCTCGCCGCTCTACGGCAACCTGCTCGAGCTCGACACCATCGCCGCCGTGATCATCGGCGGCGCGAGCTTCCTCGGCGGACGCGGCCATGTCGGCCATGCGCTGATCGGCGCCCTGATGATCGGTGTCATCCGCAACGCACTCAACCTGCTCGGCGTCGACGTCTTCTTCCAGATGATCGCCATCGGCGTGATCATCGTCGTCGCGGTCGAGGCCGACGTCCTACGCAACCACCTCGAGGCACGGGCGCGCTCCCTGCAGGCGGCGAGGACCGAATGAGCGTGTCCGCCATCACGCCGGTACTCGCCGTCCGCCATGCCGAAAAGCGCTTCGGCGCCGTCCATGCGCTGAAGGACGTCAGCCTCGAGGCCTATCGCGGCGAGGTGCTGGCTCTGCTCGGCGACAACGGCGCCGGCAAGTCGACGCTCGTCAAATGCATCAGCGGCGTGCATGCGCTCGATGGCGGCACGATCCTCCTCGACGGCGCCGCCGTCCCGATCCATTCGCCCGCGGCCGCGCGCCGCGCCGGCATCGAGACGGTCTACCAGGACCTTTCGCTGTTCAACAACCTGACGCCGGCGCAGAACTTCTACTGCGGCCGGGAGATCGCCTTCCCGTCCTGGCTCCCGAGAGGCCTGCGGTTCCTCGACCGGCGGGCGATGGACCGCGAGGCCGCCGCGGTGCTCGACCGCCTCAAGGTCCGGCTGCCGAAGCTCGATGCGCCCGTGGCCCTGATGTCGGGCGGCCAGCGGCAGGCGATCGCCGTGGCGCGGGCGACGGTATTCGCGCGGAAGATTGTCATCCTCGACGAGCCGACGGCCGCCCTCGGTCTGCGCGAGTCGCGCAAGGTCCTCGACCTCGTCGCGCAGCTCCGCAGCGAGGGCAACGCGGTCATCCTGATCACCCACAACATGGAGCACGTGGTCGCGCTCGCCGACCGCGCGGTCGTGCTGCGCCAGGGGCGCAAGGTCGGCGAGCTGAGGCCGGACCGCTCGAACCAGCAGGAGCTGGTGTCGCTGATCGTCGGCGCCGAAGCCTGAGGAATTCGCCGCTCGCCGAGCGGCGGACAAGAGATCGCCTCGGCAGGAGGCGATCGACATGGGAGGAGCAAATGAGACTCGGACTGATGTTGGGAGGGCTGGTCTTGGCAGCCGCGACCGCCGCTCCGGCCGCTGCCGCAGACAGCGTCAAGATCGGCTTCATCACGAAATTTCCAGTGCCCTTCTTCGCCACCATGGAGAACGCCGCCAAGGCCTATGCCGCGGCACATCCGGGCGTCGAGATCATCTTCGGCCAGGGCACCTCGGCAACCGACATCGAGGGCCAGATCGCGCTCATCGAATCGATGGTGACGAAGGGCGTGAAGGGCATCGCCATCACGCCGGTCGACCCGACCGTCGCGCCGGCGCTCGACAAGGCCATCAAGGCCGGGGTGAAGGTCGTCCTCATGGACAACAACATCCCCGGCTGGGAGGGGCGAACGGCGCTGGCGACAACCGACAACTACAATGCCGGCAAGATCGCCGGCGCGTATCTGAAGACGGTGCTCAAGAACGGCGACACGCTCGGCATCCTCGAGGGCGTGCCCGGCGTGCCCTCGCTCGACGACCGCGTGAAGGGAATGCTCGACGGCCTGAAGGGCGTCGACGTCAAGATCGTCGGCAAGGGCGCCACCAACTGCACCGAGGAGCTCGGCATCAACGTCGCCGAGGATCTCTTGACGAGGAACCCCGATCTCAAGGCCATCTACGCCGCCTGCGGCCCGCCCGCGGCGGGCGCGGCGCGGGCGATCCAGAACGCCAAGATCGCCAACGACAAGATCGTCCTCGTCGGCTTCGACTTCTGCTGCGGCGAGGAGCAGGCGCTCGCCGCAGGCGTCGAGGACGCCACCGTCGCGCAGTTCCCCACCAAGATGGCGGAGCTCGGCGTGGATGCCCTGGTCAAGGCGATCCGCGGCGAGAAGGTCACCTCGCTGATCGACTCGGGCGCCGCCCTCGTCACCAAGGACAACATGGCGCAGTTCAAGTGAAACAACGGGGGCCGGCTCCGCGCCGGCCCTCCTGCAAACGGCGGCACACCCCGTGCAATACGTCGACACACTCGTCTGCTCCGCACCGGGGACCCTCGTGCTGGAGAAGCGGCCGGCACCGGAACGGGCGCCCGAACATACGCTCGTCCGCCCGCGGCGGATCGGCATCTGCGGCACCGACTACCACATCTTCGAGGGCAAGCACCCGTTCCTGAACTATCCCCGCGTCATCGGGCACGAGCTGGCGGTCGAGGTGGTCGAGCCGGATCCAGAGTCTCCTCTTCCTGCCGGCACGCTCTGCGTCGTGAACCCGTATCTGTCCTGCGGCCATTGCATCGCCTGCCGGGCCGGCAAGCCCAACTGCTGCGTGAGCATCTCGGTGCTCGGCGTGCACGAGGACGGCGGCATGGCGGGGCTGCTGTCGGTGCCGACGGGCAACCTCATCGCAGCGCCCGGCCTAACGGCGGACGAATGCGCGACGGTGGAGTTCCTGGCGATCGGCGCGCATGCCGTCGGCCGTGGCGGCGTGACCGGGCGCGACCGGGTCCTCGTCGTCGGCGCGGGGCCGATCGGCCTCGGCACCGCGCTGTTCGCGAGCCTCGCGGGCGGCCGGGTGACGATCTTCGACATGGATCCGGACCGTACCGCTGCGGCCCGATCGATGCTCGGACTGGACGGCCTTCCGGCCAGCGACGACCCGCTGGCGGCGGCGGCGGCCGTCACGGATGGCGAGGGCTTCGACGTGGTCTTCGACGCGACCGGCAACCGGCGGGCGATGCAGACGGGCTTCGGCTTCGTCGCCCATGGTGGGCGCTACGTGCTCGTCGGCGTGGTCAAGGAGGAGATCACTTTCGCGGATCCGGATTTTCACCGCAAGGAGATGTCCCTGTTCGGCAGCCGCAACGCCACGTCCGCGGATTTTCGCCGCGTTCTCGCCGCCCTCGGCGAGGGCCGCATTCCCGTCGCGGCCATCATCACCCACCGCACCAGCCTCGCCGGCGCCGTGCGAGACATCCCGCTGTGGGCGACCGAAAAGACCGGCCTCATCAAGGCCCTCGTCGAAATCGAGGGGTAAGCCCTGGAGAAGCCGAATGACGGTGGCGGCGCAGGCCGCCGGATGAGCAATGCCCGGAGATCTGTCCTGGTACTCTTCAGATCTGGATCACGCCTTTCGCGGCAGACGGGCCGTGACAGGCGGGAGCGCATCGAAGGGCTTGTGCGGCTCGGCCTGATACCAGTAGGCCGTGCTGGCGAAGTCGTCGCAGCGCCGATTGGCGTGGCCGTGCTCTATCGTCACCCGGATCGATTTGCGGAAGTGGATCGGGTCCTCGATGTGGAAGCGATAGAGCGAGATTTTTCCGGACCAGTTCTGCCCGCCCGGCATGGTGATTCCGAAATACGGGCTCTCATAGGGCTCCTGCGGGCACCAGGCGGTGTTGAAGTAGTCCTCGGTGCCCGTGCCGTGCAGCCGCGGCGGCCAGGGCTCGCCGTCGATGAAGAACATGTCGTCGCCTTCGCCGTACCAGTTGCGGCCGCGGGTCTTGGTCAGGTTCTCGATGTCGAGGTGGCAGCCGACGAAGTGGCCCCAGCCCTCGGCGTCGAGGATGACGAAGTTGCCGGCGCCGTCGGCATTCGTGCCCTCGAACTGGTAGTCCTCGAAGTTCATGCCCTCCGGCGATATCCCGTCGGTCGGATTCTGACGCCGCCATTGGGCGTGGAACCGACCGAGGTCGTCCGCCAGCCGATCGTAGCGCTCGTAGTCCACGTAGAAGTAGACGCGTGCCGGAGTATCGCCGTCATTGGTCACCTCCATGCGCGCGCGCGTGGCGAACGGCATCGGGAAATAGCAGGTGAGCGCTCGGCCGGACTGCGGCGACATGCACAGCGGCAGCGAGCTGAAGTTGCGCGTCTCCGCGTGCCCGATGCCGAAGAAATCGCCGAGCGGAACCTCGACGCTCGGAAGCTCCTCGCCGTCCCACCACATGCGCACGACGAGCTTGCGCAGGTGATCCTTGTCGTCGCACGCCGTGGTCATCCAGACATGCGTGATGCAGCCGGGCCCCTCCGTGTCCAGGAAGCCGGAGGTCTCACCCGGCTGGATCCAGACGAAGTCCTCGTTTCCACCGGACCGGTCATAGCTCGAGGCCCGGCAGCTGCGGACATCCCTGAGCTGCACGAGGCTGCGCAGCGGACCGCCGATCGTCCCGTCGTTCTGTCGCATGTGCTCATCCGTTTTTGGGGAGCGGGGCGTGCCCGCTCCCCGGCATGCCAAAAGCCTTGGCTACTTGCAGCGGCCGGAATCGACGAGGATGCGGCGCAGCTGGTCGCCGGCCTCCTTGGCGGCCACGGCCGGCGCTTTGCTGCCGATCAGCGCCTCCGACACCTTGACCATCAGCACGCTTTCGGCCTCGATCTCTTCCGGATTGTTGTACATCGGCGTGCCCTTCTCGAGCGACCGGAGCGCCGGCTCTGCCCAGGGCCACATGGCCTTCACGTTCGCGTCCTGGAACACGCTGGCGCGCGTCGGCGCGTTCGCGTTCGAGGCGCTGATCAGCTGACCTTCCGCCCCGGTCGCGTACTTGATGAAGCGCCATGCGCCTTCTGCGTTTCGGGCGCCGGTGGGAATCCCGAGCAGCCAGCCGCCGACCGGAGGCGCGGCGTCCTTGATACCATTCAGCCCCGGCGCGTCGGCCCAGGCCCACATGCCCGCCGTCTTGCTGGCAGCCTTGTTCTCGAAGGCGACGGCATAGGGAACGTGGATGATCGTCATCGCGAAGCGGCCACGCTGCGCGCCGGCGATCAGCTCGTCCCACGCCCACGTTGTCACTTCCGGCGGAACGACCTGCTGCTTGGCCAGATCGGCGTAGAATTCCAGCGTCTTGACGCCGATCTCGTCGTCGAACCGGACCTTGCAGGCGGCGAGATCCCACCAAGCGCCGCCGCTGCTGAACAGGAAGCTGCCGAACTCGTAGGCGTTGCCGAAGCCCTGCTTGCCGAGGATGCCGAGACCATAGACATCGGGCTTGCCGTCGCCGTCGGTGTCCTTGGTGAGCTTCTTGGCCGTGTCGACGAGCTCGGCGAACGTCTTCGGCGGCGCGGCGATCCCGGCCTGCTCGAACAGGTCCTTGCGGTAGTGCAGAATTCGCCCGAGCACGCGATACGGCAGGCCGACGGTCTTGCCGTCGTAGACGCCCATGTTGCGGGCCGCAGCAAGAATATCGTCCGGCTTGTACTCGGCGGCGTCGCGGTCGACGAACGGCTTCAGGTCGGTCAGGAAGGGCGCGTAGCGGCCGCCCCAGCTCGTCTCGAACATGATGACGTCGAACGACGGCGACCCCGCCGCGAACTCCGTCATCGCCTTCTGCGTGAGAGCGTCGTGCGCGACGTAGTTCGCCTGAACCTTAATCCCGGTCGCCTGCTCGAACTGCGGGATGAGGTTCTCGACGATCGCCTTGGTAGCGCCGCCCGTCGGTCCGATCAGCCGTATGGTGTTCTGGGCGAGAGCGGCCGATTGCATGGCAAGCAGCGCACAGGCGCCCACGAAACTACCCAGTACGTATGTGCTCCTCATGGAGTCCTCCTCTTGCTCCTCGTTCTGTTTTCGGTGCGGTCGCCTCAACCTTTGACCGCACCTCTCGTCATGCCGCGCAGGAGGTGCTTCTGCGTCAGCAGGGTGAAGACAAGAACCGGAATGACGATGACGCTGCCGGCGGCCATAATGATCCCCCAGGACACGCCCATGTCGGTGACGAAGCCCGACACGAGAAGCGGCAGCGTCGGGGCGTTGCGGCTCGTGAGCACGACAGCGAAGAGAAAGTCGTTCCACGCCAGCACCAGGCTGAAGATCGAGGCCGCGAAGATGCCCGGCAGGCTGAGCGGAAGCATGACCAGGAGAAAGGTCTGCCAGCGGGTCGCGCCGTCCATCGAGGCCGCCTCCTCGAGCTCCTTCGGCAGATCGGCGAAGAAGCTGAACATCATCCAGACGAAGAACGGCAGGTTGAACGTCGTGTAGGCCAGAATCAGCGCGAACACCGTGTCGAGCAGTCCGAGCTGCCGCATGATCAGGTAGAGCGGGATCACGGTCGCGATCGGCGGCAGCAGACGCGTCACCAGCAGGAAGGTCATGCTGACGAGGCTTCCCCTGAAGCGCACACGCGCGAACGCATAGGCGGCCGGGGCACCGACGATGATCGCGAGAGCGGTCGAGCCGACCGCCGCCATCACGGTGTTCCGAAAGTGCAGCCAGAGATCGAAGTGGAATTCGCTTTCCTTGACGCCGAACAGCTGCAGGAAGTGCTCGGCCGTCGGCGTGATGAAGGGGCTGACCGTGCCGGAGGTGATGTCCATCGGTTGCTTGATGGCGGTCAGCACGATCATGTAGATCGGGAACAGCATCGCTACCGTCGCCACGACCAAGGCAGCGAAGACAGCGGCGTCGGCGCCGCTGCGGCCCGTGAAGTGCTGCCCAATACTGCGCAGCATCACGACGCCTCCTGCTGCCGCCCGCGCCGCAGCGCGAACATGTAGAAGAAGACGACGACCGATGTGACCGCGAGCATGAACCAGGAAAGCGCCGCCCCTGGGCCGATGGAGAAATGCTGGAAGGTCATGCGGAAGTTCATGAGACTGAGCGTCTCGGTGGCGCCGGCGGGGCCGCCCGTCGTGAGGATCCAGATGATGTCGAATGCCCGCAGCTCGAAAATCAGCCGGATGAGGACCGCGATCAGGATGACCGGCCGCAGCATGGGCAGCGTGATGTGCCAGAACGTCTGCCAGGCGCTCGCACCGTCGATCGTCGCCGCCTCGAACGGATCGCGCGGCAGCGACCGCAGGCGGGCGAGGATGAACACCATCATGAATGGCGCTTCCTGCCAGATGGTGGCGACGATCACGCTCAGCTTGGCGAGAGTGACGTCGCCCAGCCACAGCGTGCCGGCGAGCCCCGGTATCTGGTTGACCGGGCCATACTCGGCGTTGAGCAGGAACCGCCAAACGAGGCCCGTGGCGATCGGGGCCATCATCATGGGCAGGATCAACAGGGCGACGAAGAGGCCCCTGCCCCTCACGACGCGGTCGAGCAGCAAGGCCAACACGAGACCGACGATGAGTTCGCCGCCGACGCTGGCGACCGTATAGACGATCGTGAACTCGAGCGTGCGCCAGGTCTCGGGATTGCTCAGGATCGATTCGAAGTTCCTGAGGCCGATCCAGCGGAACACGTTGGGAACGACGGTCAGATCCCAGCGGTGGAAGCTCACCCACAACGAGTAGAGCAGAGGCAGCGCCAGCAGGCCGGTGACGAGTACGATCGAGGGCAGAACGAGCTGCCAGCCGAAGACCGATTCCTCTCGCGGATAGGCTCGATCTGTAGCGGCTCGCGCCATTGCTCCCTCTGGTACTAGAACGTTTAAGTCTCTTGATTGCCGGCACTAGAACGTTTAACGGACAGGCTGTCAACAGAATTGGTGCCATGGTCTCGATTGTGGATGTCGCGCGGCACGCCGGCGTGTCGACCGCGACGGTGTCTGCCGTCATCAACGAGAAGGAATGGGTGAAGGACGGGCTCCGCGAGCGCGTCCAGGCCGCGATCGAGGCCGTCGGCTACCGCCCAAACTTCATCGCCCGCAGCCTGAAGAGCGGCCGCAGCGGAACGATCGGCATGCTCGTCTCCGACATCTCCAATCCGTTCTTCGCCTCCGTCGTTCAATCGGTGAGCTGCCTCAGCTACGAGAGCGACTACAGCATCGTCTTGGCGTCGAGCGACGAAGACCCCGAGAAGGAAGCGTCGTACTTCTCGGTACTGGTGCAGCGGATGATCGACGGCCTCATTCTGGCGCCGTCTTCGCAGGACCGCGAATGCGCCGAGATGCTGTCGGGTCTGACGATCCCGGTGGTGCTGCTCGACCGTGCCTTCGCCCCGGCGCGGTTCGACGCGGTCGTCGTGGACAACCGGCAGGGCGTTCGCGATGCCGTCGAGCATTTGACCAGCCTCGGGCATCGGCGGATCGGCTTCGTCGCCGGGCCGCGTAATGTGTGGACGGCCGAGGAGCGCCATCAGGGCTATCTCGACGCGCTCGCCGCAGCCGCCATCGCCTATGACGAGACTCTGGTGCGCTGGGGAAATTTCAACGAGGACAGCGGCTACGCGGCTGCGACCAACATGATGCGGCTGGGAGAGCCGCCCACGGCGATTTTCGCGTCGAACAACAAGATGATGGTTGGCGTGACACTGGCGCTGCGCGATTGCGGTCTGCGCTGTCCGGACGACGTGTCCATCGCCTCCTTCGACGACTTCGAATGGGCGCCGGCGTTCTCTCCGGCTCTGACGGTCGTCAGGCAGCCGATCGACCGGATCGCCGAGGCGGTGACGTCGTTGCTGCTTTCGCGGATCAAAGACGGCTCCGATCTGCCGCCGCGCACGGTGACCCTGCCGACCGAGCTCGTCATCCGCGGGTCCACTCGAAGACTTTCGGCAGTGGCCGGCGGCACCGGCGCTCGCGACGGGGGGGAAAGCTCCCCGCCTTTCTGAGCCGGCTGCCCGGATCGGCGCGGCCGAGCCACGGGTTGTCGCGGAATGGCGACCCTTCCCCCCGACTTTGACAGCGGGCTGCTTGACAGCCTCTTGCTCAGACCGCCAGCATGCACGCGGGGGCATTTTGCCGGCCGCTAGTGCTTGGCAATGGAGATGAGGAAGCCATGAGATCGACATCAGTTCTCGGCGCGCCGATCTACTTGGGCGTGGCCGTGGCGCTGGCCGTGACCGCACTCGGCACCGCGCCGGCGACGGCGGCGACGCCCTTCGGGAAGAACCTCGTCAAGAACCCCGGCGCGGAGGCGGGCGGCACAGGGACAAACGTACCGGATTGGGAGATCGACCCCGACTTCTCGGTCGGCGCCTATGGCGGCACCGGACTGCCCAGCAAGAAGCAGGGCAAGAATGTCGACGGCGGGAAGCAACTGTTCTCGACGGGCCCATACATCGTCAACTTCGACACCTGTGGCTCCGCCCGGCAGCCGATCAAGCTGAAGAAGATCTCCGGCGACATCGACAGCGGCAGCGTGAGCGTCACGGTGAGCGCAGCCATGGGAACCAAGACCAAGGACGACAAGGCCTCCGTGATCCTGCAATTCCGCGACGGCAATAATCACCAGGTCGGGTCGAACCTCGTTCTCAACGCATCGACAAAAAGCAAGATGGTAATCAAGTCGAAGTCCAAAGTCGTTCCGCGCAAGACCCGTGCGATCAATGTGCTGTTGCAAGGCAGCGTGCTCAACGCGACCTGTGACGCGTTCTTCGACAATGTCAGCGTAGTCCTCGACTGACGAAAGGCTGCCTGCCGCGCCGACGCCGAGGAGCACTCCTCCTTCGCGTCCCCACCCGCTCGGGTGGGACGGACCTCGACGCCGCCATCCGGTGGCGTCGACCGCCCCAGGCGCCCCTGCCCCCCTCCCTCACGAAACCGGGGCGTCTGCCGATGCGACGTCCGGCCGAGAGATCCGGGTTGCATGCGGGGCGCCGCGCGACGCGGACGTGCGCCCTCCCGCACCGCGACCGGCGAGCACCGTCGCCGTATCGTGCTCGGGAATGTCGCCGATCTCGGCCATCTTCGCGTCGAGGTCCGAAAGCATCCGCTCGAAGACCTCCGCATAGGCGGGGTCCTCGGCGACGTTGACGAGCTCCAGCGGATCGGCCTCGCAGTCGAACAGCTCCCATTCCGGCGGCTCGTCGGTTCCACCCGCGCCGGGCTCGCCGAGCGCCGAATTGTACCAGTAGATCAGCTTGTAGCGACTGGTCCTGAGCCCGTAGTGGGCCCAGGCGTAGTGGTGCTCGTCCTTGTGCATCCAGTAACGGTGATAGGCGCTCCGCTGCCAGTCGTCCGGTGTCGCCGCTTCGAGAATCGGCCGCATCGACCTTCCCTGCATATAGGAGGGGATCTGCGCGCCGGCGTAATCGAGAAAGGTCGGCGCGAAATCGACATTGGTGGCGATGTCGGCCGAGATCGAGCCGGCGCGGATCGCCTTCGGATAGCGGACGAGGAATGGCATCTGCAGCGACTGCTCGTACATGAACCGCTTGTCGTACCAGCCGTGCTCGCCGAGGAAAAATCCCTGGTCGGACGTGTAGACGACGATCGTGTTCTCGGCCAATCCCGTCTCGTCCAGCCAGTCGAGCAGCCGGCCGACATTCTCGTCGATCGAGGCGATCGTGCGCAAATAGCGCTTGATGTAACGCTGATACTTGAACTCGGCGAGCTCGTCGGGCGTCTCGAAGCGGAACTGCTCGCCGGTGATCTGGTCGACGAGGACGAGATCGCGTACATCCTCGGGATCGGGCACCTTGCGCTCCGGATAGCCGAGGAGCGCCGGCTCGCCGACCTCCGCCCCGCCCTCCGGCTGCACGAGCCCGAGATCCTTGTAGGTCATGTCCGCGCGCACGCGCATTCGCGCCGCGGCCGCCGCCCGCGCCCGGTTCGCATAGTCGTCGTCGAAGGTCTCGGGCACCTTCACGTCCTCCCCGTCGTAGAGGCCGCGATATTTCCGGTGCGGCTCGAAGCTGCGGTGCGGTGCCTTGTGGTGGCACATCAGGAAGAAGGGCCGCGCCGGATCGCGCGCGGCGAGCCAGTCGAGGCACTTGTCGGTGATGATGTCCGTCGCGTAGCCGCGCTCGACGACCGCCTCGCCCATGTCGATCATCACCGGATCGAAATAGTCGCCTTGCCCCGGCAGCACGGACCAGCGGTCGAACCCGGTCGGCTCGTGCGCCTTTCCTTCGCCGAGGTGCCACTTGCCGAACAGCGCCGTCTGGTAGCCGGCCTGCCGCAAATGCTTGGCGACGTTCGGCAGTCGATTGTCTATGTGGGTGGCGAGCGTCGTGACGCCGTTCACGTGATTGTACGTGCCGGTGAGAATCGCCGCCCGGCTCGGCGTGCAGATCGAGTTGGTGACGTAGCAGCGGTCGAGCCGCATGCCCTCGCGCGCGAGGCGGTCGATGTGCGGGGTGTCGTTCAGCCCGTGCCCGTAGGCGGAGATCGCCTGCGCCGCGTGGTCGTCGGCCATGATGAAAAGGATGTTCGGCTGCACGGCTTGCTTCCTCCTGCACGACGTCCGAATGCTCGTCCGCTTGACCCTTTACCAAATATGGTAATAGAGTTCCCAGATATGGGAGGCAAGATGGCTTCGATCGGAAGCACGGCGCGTGTCCTGGCGGTCATGGAGGCTCTTTCGTCGGCACCCGACGAGGGGATCGTGACGCAGCACGTGATCGAGCGCTCGGGGCTGCCGCCGTCGACCGTCTACCGGCTGCTGATGGAACTGGAAGGCGCGGGCCTCGTCTATCGGACCGCCGATCGGCGAATGCATGCCAACTTCCTGTTCGAGCGCCGGCTGGCCTTCAGCCACATCTCGCCGCCACGCATCGCCGAGGCCTGCTCGAGCCTATCGGAGGCACTGCAATCGGCCTCGGAGGTCATCGTCCTCAGCGGCCAGAACCTGTGGTGGCACTTCATCCAGCAGCATCCGGGGCAGGCGATCCGGCTGCGCGCGCACACCGGCTACGCGCGCGCGCCCTATGAGCTCGACTCGATCAGCCGCCTCGCGCTGGCGCACCTTCCCACGGGCCAGATCGAGCGCATCTGGGATCCGACGGCCTTCTTCGATGTCGGCGTCGAGCACGCGCCCGTCTCCTGGCCGGAGGCGCGCGAGAAGATCGCCGCCGTCGACCCGGAGGGCATGCAGTACGACCTGCAGGGCAACACCAAGGGCATCCGCCGCTTCTGCGTCGCCGTCCGCGATGGCGAGCGGTTCGGCTGTCTCTTGACGGTCGCCGAGGCGGCGACGCCGCTGCGCGATATCGCAGGCCATGTCGAGCGTATGCGGGCGATGCTGACCCAGCAGCGCGACGCCATCGAGCGAGCGGGGGTGACGCCGAGCGAAAGCGGCGAAGCCGGCGCCGCCTGATCAGCCAGAGAACAAAAGGGAGGACACGATGAACATGAAACTGCTCGGATCGGCGCTGCTCGTCACGACCCTGTCGGCGACGGGCCTCGGCTCCGTGAACGCGGCCGAACTCCTGATCTCGATCGGCTCGCGCGGATATGGCCCGACGGTCGAGAAGAACCTCGAGGGCTTCAAGAAGGCCCACCCGGACATCGACGTCCAGTGGAACAAGGTCTCGGACGTTCCCAACGACGCGCGCAAGCTCTATGTGACGTCGCTGACGGCGAAAAGCCCGACGCCCGACGTCTTCGCCATCGACGTGATCTGGGCCGGCGAGTTCGCCCAGCGCGGCTGGCTGCAGCCCCTCGAGGGGCTGATCGCCGCCGATCAGATCAAGACCTACAATCCCTCCTTCCTGGAAGCGGCGAAGCTCGACGGCAAGATCTATGCGGCGCCGCTCTATCTCGACGGCATCCACCTCTTCTACCGCACGGACCTGCTCGACAAGTACAAGCTCGCCGTGCCGAAGACCTGGGAGGAGCTGATCGCCGCCTCCAAGACCATCATCGCCGGCGAGGGACCGCAGTTTTACGGCTTCGTCTCGATGTGGGGGAAGATCGAGGGCCTGTTCATGAACTGGCTCGCCTTCACCAACGGCAATGGCGGCGGCTTTTACGACGCGAACGGCAAGGTGGCGGTGAACTCGCCCGCCAACATCGCCGCCACCCAGACCATGGTGGACATGCTGCACAAAGAGAGGATCGCCCCGGAATCGATCCTCAACATGCGCCCCGACGACGCCCGCACCCTGTTCCAGCAGGGCCGCGCCGCGTTCCTGATGGTGCAGGACTTCGTCTACGCGCCGCTCGGCGCCGACGACAGCCCTGTGAAGGGAAAATTTGACTTCACCCGCGTCCCCTATTTCGCGGGCCACCCGGATGCGCATTCCACGACGATGGGCGGCTGGTTCCTGGCGATCAACCCCAACTCCAAGAACAAGGAGGCGGCGGCGAAGCTCGTCCAGCATTTCACCGCCTACCCGCAGCAGCTCGCCGCCGCCGTCGAGCAGAACCGAGCGCCCGCCGTGCCGGCCGTCTACACCGATCCGGCGCTCGCCAAGGCCGCCGTGCTGACCAAGCTCGGCAAGGACTTCGACGTCGGCGTCGTGCGGCCGTCGGCGACCACCGGCAGCCTCTACCCGAAGGTGTCGGAGATCATGCAGCTCGAGATCACCAATGCGCTGCATCGCCGCAAGACTGTCGAGCAGGCGCTGAACGACGCCCAGAAGCAGATCGAGGCCCTCTCCAACTGAGGCGGCGCCGCCCCGCATCGGTGCCCGGCGCTGGAGGGCGCCGGGCGCCGTCATCCGATTCCGCCCGGTCGAGGCCGAAAGCGCATGACCAGTGTCCTCGACCAGCGTCGGCAGGCGGTCGGGCTTTCTTTCGTCGCCCCGACCATCCTCGTCATCACTGCCATCCTCGTCTATCCGATCCTGCAATCGTTCATTCTCAGCTTCGGCCAGTCGAGCATGGACGGCTCGGAGCCCTACCGCTTCGTCGGGCTCCAGCACTATGGGACATTGCTGCAGACCGAGCGGTTCTGGAACGCGCTGCGGGTGACGCTGGTCTTCACCGCGCTGTCAATCCCGCTCGAGCTCGTGCTCGGGATCGCGCTCGCGCTGCTCATGAACGAGCATTTCCACGGCAAGGGGCTGGCCCGCCTCGCGGTGCTGTTCCCCTGGGCCCTGCCGACGGCGCTCAACACGCTGATGTGGCGCTGGATGTACAATACCGATTACGGGCTCTTCAACGCCGTCGCCCTGCAGACGGGCCTCGCCGAGCGGCCGATCAACTGGCTCGGCGACGAGACGCTCGCCATGCTGTCGATGGTCGTCGTCGCGGTCTGGAAGACGAGCTCCTTCATGGCGCTGATCATCCTCGCCGGCCTGCAGTCCATTCCGCGCGACCTCTACGAGGCCGGGCGCATGGACGGCATGTCGCGCTGGCAGGAGTTCCACCAGATCACGCTGCCGCTGCTGACCGGGCCGATCCTCGTCGCGCTCGTCATCCGCTCGATGGATGCGTTGCGGACCTTCGACCTGCCGTTCAATCTCACCGACGGCGGCCCCGTCACCGCCACCGAGAGCCTGTCGCTCTACGCGTACAAAGTGATCTTCGATTTCATCGACTTCAACCTCGGAGCCGCCGTCGTCGTCATCCAGTTCCTCGTGATCTTCGCCCTCAGCCTCGTCTACATCTTCGCCCTGCGGAACAGGGGCTGAACCGATGAGTCGGCGCCCGCGCATCGTTCTCTATCTGCTCGTCGGCCTCTCGGTGGTCGTATCGTTCCTGCCGATCGTCTGGCTGATCCTGACATCGGTGAAGACCACGGGCGGCATCTACGCCTGGCCGCCGCAATACATCCCCACTCCTTTCACCTTGGAGAACTATCGGAAGATTTTCGTCGACTCGCCGGAGCTTCTCTTCTACGTATGGAACAGCTTCGTCGTCGCGCTCGGCTGCACGGCGCTTTCGCTCAGCCTGGGCGGCCTCGCAGGCTACGCCCTGTCGCGGCTGCGGTTGCGATATGCCGGGCCGATCCTGGTCGGCATCCTGGCGGTGTCGATGTTCCCGCCAGTCTCGCTGCTTCCGGCGCTGTTTCAGAATTTCCTGAACATGGGGCTGCTCAACACCTATACGGGACTCATCCTCGCTCACACGGGCCTGTTCCTTCCGTTCACCGTCTGGATGCTGCACAGCTATTTCGCCACCCTGCCGCTCGAGATCGAGGAGGCGGCGAAGATGGACGGCATGGGCACGCTGCGCATCTTCCTCACCGTCGTCATCCCGCTGTCCTGGCCGGGCTTCGTCGCCACCGGGCTGATCGTCTTCATCTTCTCCTGGAACGAGTTCCCGCTGGCGCTGGTCCTCATGACGGAGAACGCGATGCGCACCGCCCCCGTCGGCATCTCGCTCTACCCGGGCGAGTACGCCTTCCCCTGGGAGACCATCTCGACGGCGACGGTGCTGGCGATCATCCCCATCCTCGTGATCACGGCCGTCTTCCAGAAGCAGATCATCGGCGGGCTGACCGCCGGCTCCGGGAAATAGAGACAGACATGGCGGAAGTCACGCTGAAGAGCGTCGTCAAGTCCTTCGGTCGGTCGACCGTCGTCCAGCAGTTCGACCTGTCGATCCCGGACGGCGAGTTCCTCGTCCTGCTCGGCCCGTCGGGCTGCGGCAAGACGACGACGCTGCGCATGATCGCCGGGCTCGAGAGCATCACCTCCGGCGATCTGTTCGTCGGCGGCAAGCGCATGAACGACGTCGAGCCCAAGGATCGCGGCGTCGCCATGGTGTTCCAGAACTACGCGCTCTACCCGCACAAGAGCGTGTTCGACAACATGGCGATGGCCTTGAAGCTGCAGAAGGTGCCGCGCCCGGAGATCGAAGCGCGCGTGAAAAGCGTCGCCGAGACGCTCGGGCTGACCCCCTATCTCGACCGCAAGCCGGCCGCGCTCTCGGGCGGCCAGCGCCAGCGCGTCGCCATCGGCCGAGCCATCGTCCGCACACCGGAAGTCTTTCTCTTCGACGAGCCGCTGTCCAACCTCGATGCCAAGCTGCGCGTGCGCATGCGTATGGAGCTGCAGGAGCTGCACCGCCGGCTCGGCGTGACCTCGGTCTACGTCACGCACGACCAGATCGAGGCGATGACGCTGGCCGACCGGATCGTCGTCATGGAGGCGGGCAGGATCGCCCAGCTGGGGACGCCGCGCGACGTCTACGAGCGGCCGGCCAACCTGTTCGTCGCCGGCTTCATCGGCAGCCCGGCCATGAACTTCATCCCGCTGCGCCGCGACGCGGGCGGCGCGTGGAAGGCCGAGGAAGGCGAGCTCTCCTTCTCCGAGCTGCCCTTCGAGACCGCAGGCCAGGACGGAATAACCCTAGGCATCCGCCCGGAGCACATCGAGATCACCGCGCCCGGGAGCCCGGCAGCCATTCCCGCGACCGTCAAGCTCGCCGAGTTGCACGGCGCCGACGCGCTCCTGAACCTTTCGGTGGGCGGCATCTCCCTTCTGGCGCGTGTCGGTGGCGCGGACCACCCGAGGGAAGGCGAGCAATTGGCGATCCTGATCGCCCCGGATCGCATGCACGCCTTCGACGGCAGGACGGGCGAGGCGCTCGCCCGGCGAAAGGCATCGCCGGCGACGACGCCGGCGGCGTGAGCCGCCCGTAGCGGGCGACCCGCCGGCGCAATCGGCCTGCATCGTCTCCCCGATCGCGCTCCTCGTCACGACCCGGCGACGAGTCCCCTGCCCTGCCGCTTGAAAAGCCCCGCACTCAGAGTCATTCTAAATTTGACCGGTGCCGTCGGAGGCGGCATCGCCGTCCAGCTCATGAATTGCCCTCGGGTCGGCCATAGCTTTGGTCGGCAATAATTTCTTCTAGCGACCGATCTTCTCCGCCCGAGAGCGGGACGTTCGTCTGGAACCCGAACGCAGTTCCAATGAACAATGGGGAGGAAACCCGTGATTTCTCTGACCGTCAACGGGACGAAGCAAGCATTCGACGGGGATCCGAACACCCCTGTCCTATGGTATCTGCGTGACGATCTAGGACTGGTCGGCACGAAGTACGGCTGCGGCGCCGGACTTTGCGGATCCTGCACCGTGCATGTCGACGGCACGGCGGTCCGCGGCTGCCTGACGCCGATCTCCACCCTCGCCGGCAAGTCGGTCACGACCATCGAGGGCCTTTCGGCGGACGGCAATCATCCCGTCCAGGTCGCCTGGCGCGAGCTGAACGTGCCGCAGTGCGGCTTCTGCCAGACCGGGCAGATCATGCAGGCCGCCTCCCTGCTCAAGGAAAATCCGAGACCGACCGACGAGCAGATCCTTGAGAGCATGCAGGGCAATATCTGCCGCTGCGGCTGCTATCACCGGATCGTCGCCGCCGTCCGTCAAGCGTCCACGGGGCTTTGAGAGCCATGCTGCACATCGTGAAAGAGCCCACAGCGACCCGATCGCCTCGGCCCGTCTCCGCCGTCATCGAGAACGTCAGCCGGAGATCCTTCCTCAAAGGGAGCGCCGGTCTCGTCGTCGCGCTGCAGTTCCTGCCGGGCGACGCCGGCGCGTTCGAAAGCTATCCTCATGGCGGCCAGACGATGCCGCACGGCACCGTCAACGACCCGCACGTGTTCGTGGCGATCGATCCGGACGGCACCGTGACCATCGTCGCCCATCGGTCCGAGATGGGAACCGGGTCGCGCACCAGCATCCCGATGGTGATCGCCGACGAGATGGAGGCGGACTGGGACCGGGTGAAGATCGTCCAGGCCGAAGGCGACGAGAAGAAGTACGGCAATCAGGACACCGACGGCTCGCGCAGCCTGCGCCATCACATCCAGCCGGCGCGCGAGATCGGCGCCTCGGTGCGCCGCATGCTCGAGGAGGCCGCGGCCAAGAAATGGGGCGTGAGCCCGAGCGATGTCGAGGCTCGGCTGCACGAGGTCGTCCACAAGTCGCTCGGGACCCGCCTCGGCTATGGCGACCTCGCCAAGGAAGCGATGGCGCTGCCGACGCCGAAGCGCTCCGAGCTCGCGTTCAAGGACGAGAAGGAATTCCGCTACATCGGCAAGGGCGCGGTGCAGATCTACGACCTGCACGACATCACCACCGGCAAGGCCGGCTATGCGGCCGATGTCCGGCTGCCCGGGATGAAGTATGCGGTCATCGCGCGACCGCCCGTCGTCGGCGGCACCGTCAAATCCGTCGACTCGAAGGCGGCTCTGGCGGTGCCGGGCGTAGAGGCCGTCGAGATCATTCCGGGCGCGCCGATCGGCTCGAAGTTCAAGCCGCTCGGCGGCGTGGCGGTGATCGCCAGGAACACCTGGGCGGCCCTGCTGGGTCGCGACGCGCTGAAGATCGAGTGGGAGTCCGGCCGGCACGGCACAGCCAACACCGCCGATCAGGAGAAGGAGCTGCGGGCGTCTGCCGCGGCGCCGGGCGCGCCGGTCCGCAATCAGGGCGATGCCGAAGCCGCCCTCGCCAAGGCAGCAAAAGTGTTCACGCGCGAATACTACCAGCCGCACATGGCACATACGCCGATGGAGCCGCCGGCGGCGGTCGCCAAGTTCGCCGACGGCAAGTGCGAGGTCTGGGGTTGCCTGCAGAGCCCCTACGGCGCACGGGTCGACATCGCCGACTTCCTCGGGTTGAAGGAGGACGACGTCAAGGTCCACGTGACCCTGCTCGGCGGCGGCTTCGGCCGCAAGTCGAAATGCGACTTCGCCATCGAGGCCGCCTATCTCGCCAAGAAGACCGGCGCGCCGGTTCTCGTCCAATGGACGCGCGAGGACGATATCCGGCACTCGTTCTACCACACGACTTCGGTGGAGAAGATCGATATCGGCCTCGATGCCGCCAACAAGCCGATCGCCTGGCGTCATCGCAGCGCCGCGACCTCGTTCCTGTCGACATTCGCGCCGGACGAGGGAAAGCAGCATCCGATCGAGATCGGCATGGGCCTCGAGGACATGCCGTTCGATATTCCGAATGTCAGGGCCGAGCAGTGCAAGGCGCTGTCGCACACCCGCGTCGGCTGGTATCGCGCCGTCTCCAACATCCCGCGCGCCTTCGCGGTCCAGTCGATCACGGCGGAGCTGGCGGTCGAGCTCGGCCGCGACCAGAAGGAGTTCCTCCTGGAAATGATCGGGCCGGCGCGCAAGCTCGATTGGAAGAGCGCCGGGCTGCCGCAGGAGTTCTGGAACAACGGCGAGCCCACCGATCACTTCCCGTTCGATACCGGGCGGCTGAGGAACGTGGTCGAGCTCGCCGCGTCGAAGGCCGGCTGGGGCAAGACCCTGCCTAAGGGCGAAGGCCTCGGCATCGCCGCCCATCGCAGCTTCGTCTCCTATATCGCGATGGTGGTGCATGCGAAGGTCGACCCCGACGGCACCGTCCGCGTGCCGGAGGTCCATGCGGCGATCGACTGCGGCTTCGTCGCCAATCCGGAGCGCGTCCTGTCGCAGGTGCAGGGCGCCTGCGTGTTCGGCATGACGGTCGCCATGCTGAGCGGGATCACGCTCGACAAGGGTGCGGTTGTGGAGAGCAACTTCCACGACTACGAGCAGGTGCGGGCCGACAACTTCCCGGAGGTCGTGCACGTTCACATCGTCGAGCACCCCTTCTCGGTGCATGCGACGGGTGTCGGCGAGCCGGCGGTGCCACCCTTCGTGCCGGCGCTCACCAACGCGATCTTCAACGCCTCCGGCAAGCGCATCCGCAACCTGCCGGTGCGCGACCAGGCGAAGGCTTAAGGCCGTTCCGCAAACATCTCCGGCGGGGAGAAAGCCCCCGCCGGCGATCTCGGGCGCCCTCAGAGATAGGCCTTCGGGAACATCATGTGGGCGCCCTTGTTGCCGTCCACCATCTGCGTCACGCGCAGGTTCCCGACGAGCGAGCACAGCATGTAGGCCTCGTTGCGGGAGCGGTTCGACCGCTGGCAGACGTGCCGCACCATCTCGCTCACCGCCTTTTTGGCGGCGTCGTCCAGATCCTCGTCGAGGCCGATGGAGATGAGGTGCGTCGCATTCTCCGCGAACGGCCAGTCGAGCGCCATGTCGTTGCGCAAGGTGAGACGGAACGTGCCGGTGACGCCGGTCTCGAGCGCGGTGATGCAGACCTCGCCGTCGCCCTGCACGGCGTGGCCGTCGCCGGCATAGAACAGCGCGCCCTCGTTGAAGATCGGCAGATAGAGCGTGGCGCCGGGCTTCAGCTCCTTGTTGTCCATGTTGCCGCCGAAGGCGCGCGGTACCGGCGAGCCGCAGCGCCCCCAGCGCGGCGGCGGCGCCGTGGCGAGGATGCCGAAGAACGGATCGAGCGGGATCTCGGTCCCCCAGGGCATGGTGGCAACGCCGCGCGCGCGGTCGATGCGCGGATGGATCGCGTCGAACTCCTGGAACTCGTCGATCAGAGTGCCGGCGAGCGGCAGGAGGAGGACGAAGCCCCAGTCCTGCCGGATCTGCACGTCGAGGATGTCGACCTGCAGCACGCCGCCGGGGCGGGCGCCGCGGACATAGACCGGGCCGGTGATGAAATGCGGGCCGGGGCCCTGCTGCATCGTCGCCAGCGCCGCGAGATAGTCCGCATCGACGACCGAACGGTCGGGTGGCAGCACGTCCCAGCCGCCGGCCGGGAAGGAGTGGAGCGTGACGATGTCGCCGGACTCCACCTCGAGGACGGGCGGCGTCTCGGCGTCGAGATAGCCCCAGACCATGGTCTCCGGGCTCGGCGGTATCTCGTGGCGCGTCACCATGGCGGCTCTGGCATGCACCTTGAATGCCACCCTCGCGAGATGGCGGGGCACATCCTCTAACACGCGGCCCGGGGGGCTGCTCGCGGAAGTGTGTACATGCGACGCTCCGAGTTCACCGACAGCGAGATCATCGGCCTCTTGCGCGAGTCCGATGCCGGAACGCCGATCGCGCAGATCTGCCGCATGGCCGAGGTGTCGCCGCGCACCTTCTACCGGTGGCGGCAGCGTTTTGGCGGCCTCGGGCCGGGCGGCCTTGCCGAGCTGCGCGCGCTGCAGATGGAGAACCGGCGGCTGCGCGCGCTGATCGAGGATCTCGTGCACGAGCCGGCCAAGCCGAAGCGCGCCGCCGCCGAGACGAGGCGGCCGGACGAGAGCGGAAAGCCCGTCCCGCGGGTGGCGCGCGAGTTCTTCGCGTCCCTGCGCACCGGACGCTGCGACGCCCAGCCGATGCGCAAACAATAGGCGGGGCGAGCCTCGCATTCTGGCACTTTTGCCAGAATGCGCTGCCCAGCGAGGCGAGGTGACGGGTGTTGTGCGCCCATGTGCGCGATCGGGTGAGAACACTTGCGTGAACTGTTCATCGATTGGCCAGACCCGGCCCGCAGGCGCCGAAAACTTGGACTTGTGAGCGGGGCGCGACGGGCAATGATCCGCGTCCGACGCGCCGAAAGACGGCGACCACGACCGGGAGACTCACGATGAAAGATGGCCTTCTGCATCGCCGCGCTTTCCTTCAGGTGTCGGCAGCGACCGCCGCAGCCCTCGCCGCCCCGGGGCTCGTCCGGGGCGCCGCCGCGGCACCGCTGAAGACGGTGAATTTCAGCGAGGCGGTGCACAACCTCGGCTACATAAATCTCTATGTCGGCATGCATGCCGGCATCTTCGAGAAGAACGGCCTCGACATGAAGGTCACCGCCGCCGGCGGCGACACGCAGACCTTCGCCGCCGTGCTCGGCGGCTCGGCCGACTTCGCCATCGGCGACGCCACCATGGCGGTGCTGTCGCGCGAGAACGGCGGTCCTGGCGTCGTCGTCGGGACGGTCGTGCAGCGGGCGCATTATTTCGGTGTCTCCAAGACCATGGAGCCGTTCTCCGATCCGAAGATGCTGAAGGGCAAGAAGATCGTCACCTCGCCCGAGCCGAACACCAATTTCAGCGTCGCCAAGCGCATGCTGGAGCAGGCCGGCATGAAGGTCGGCACCGACGCCTTCATCGTGCCGGTCAACCCCGGCACCGAGATCGGCGCCATGCTGGCGGGCCAGGCCGACATCGCCATCGCCTACCAGCCGAACGTCGCCGCCGCGGAGGCGCAGGGCGCGAAGGTCGTGTTCGACTTCTCGAATTATATCGGCCCGTTCTGCAACACCGGTATCATGGTGCTGCCGACGACGATCGCGAAAGATCCGGAGATGGTGCAGGCGCTCGTGACGAGCTTCGAGGAGGCCTCGCGCAAGACCTATGCCGATCCGGCCTTCGCCAAGCAGGTCGCGCGCAAGGAGTTCCCGGATCTGCCGGGCGAGGTCGTCGACAAGGCCATCGACGCCCAGCTGAAGTATCTGATCCCCGCTCAGTCGGTGAAGACCAAGGAGGATCAGTGGAAGAATCTCATGGACATGCAGCTCTATCTGAAGAACATCAAGGGTACCGTCCCGTTCAGCGAGGTGATCGACAACTCGTTCGCTGACAAGGCGATCCAGCAGCTCGGCGGATAGTGGTGTCGGCCGGGGCGGCGGCGCTCGCTGCGTCCTCCATGGGCGATCCGCCGCTCGAGGTCGAGCGGGTGTCGAAGAGCTATGTGGGCAGCCGGGCCGTCGTGCCCGTGATCGGCGACATCAGCCTCAGCCTCGGCCGCGGCGAGATCGTCAGTCTCGTCGGGCCGTCCGGCTGCGGCAAGACGACGCTGCTGAACGTGCTGTGCGGCTTGCTGGCGCCCGATACCGGCATCGTCCGCTGGTACGGAGCGGAGACCGCCGGGCAGCCCGCCGGCGTCGGCTACATGCTGCAGAAGGACCTCCTGTTCCCCTGGCGGACGGCGCTCGCCAACGTCATGCTCGGCCTCGAGATCCGGCGCGTGCCGTCGGCCGAGGCCGAGAACCGAGCCCGCACCATGCTGGACCAGCTCGGCCTGCATGGCTTCGCCGACAACTATCCGGCGACGCTGTCCGGCGGCATGCGGCAGCGCGTTGCGCTCGCCCGCACCCTCGTCAACGAGCCGGAGGTGCTGCTGCTCGACGAGCCGTTCGCCGCGCTCGACTTCCAGACCAAGCTGTTGATCGAGAGCGACACGGTGAAGCTCGTGCGCGGCAGCGGCCGCTCGGCGCTGCTCATCACACACGATATCGAGGAGGCGATCTCGGTGTCGGACCGCGTCATCGTGCTCTCCAAGCGGCCGACGCGGGTGAAGGCGATCTACGACATCGAGCTCGGCGTTGCGCGCGACAACATGATCGCGGCCCGCGAGAGCCCGCGATTCGCGGACTATGTCCGCCGTCTCTGGGCCGACCTCGAGGTGGCGCGCCAGTGACCGATCTCGCACGCGGCAGCGCGGAGGCCGCCAGTCGCCCCGTCCAGGCGGCCGAGGACCGGCTGGCGATCGAGAGCCGCAAGGCGCGCCGCGCGGCGCTCCGCAACGCCGCGCTCGTCCTCGGCACGCAGATCCTGGTGCTCGCCGGCTTCCTCGCCTGGTGGGAATGGACGACCGCGCAGAGCAGCCAGTCGGCCTTCATGTTCGGCCGCCCCTCGGCGATCGCCGGCTTTCTCGTGCAGATGGCGCGCGACGGCAGCCTCTGGCGCGACACCTATGTCACCGGCATGGAGACGGTGCTCGGCTTCCTCGTCGGCAACGTCATCGGCACCGCGCTCGGCCTCGCGCTCTGGTACTCGCGCTTCGTCTCGCAGGTGATGCAGCCCTTCATCATCGCCATCGGCTCGATTCCGATCATCGCGCTGGCGCCGATCATCATCATCTGGTTCGGCACCGGGCTCTCCTCGAAGATCGCCATGTCGACGCTATCGGTGGTCGTCGTCGCGCTGGTGACGTCCTACAAGGGCGCGATGGGCGTCGATCCCTGATGCGGACGCTGGGCGCCAAAAAATTCCAGATCTTTCGCAAGCTCGTCGTGCCGGCCTCGCTGACCGACATTTTTGCCGGGCTGAAGCTGACGGTCGGCTTCGCGCTGATCGGCGCCATCGTCGGCGAGTTCATGTCCTCGTCGGAGGGCCTCGGCCATGCGATCTTCAAGGCGGGGTCGCTCTACATCATCCCAAAGGTGTTCGCGACGCTGGTGGCGACGATCGCGCTGGCGCTGATCCTCACCTTCATCGTCGGCCGCATCGAGCGTCTGTTGACGCCCTGGCGCACCGTCGGCTGAACAGGCATCGTCGAGAAACGGGTTGGAGGGAACCATGCCGCTGCACGTCCAAAAGGCCGGCAACATCAAGTACGCGCTGTCCGGCGACGTGCCCTTCGTCGCCGCGCTCGCTCCCGGCGAGACGGCGCTCGTGGAATGCACGATCAACGTCAATGACGGCACCATCCGCTTCGTCGGCCAGCAACTGGCGGCGGAGGACGTCACCCTGCCCTACGTCAACGGCGCCACCGGGCCGATCGAGATCACCGGCGCCAAGCCGGGCGACATGCTGAGCGTCGAGATTTTGGACATGGAGCTCGACAAGATCGGTTTCACGGCGCTCTGGCCCGGCATCGGCATGTTCCCGGACTGGGTGCGGCGCAAGGAGTTCGGCATACAGACGCGCGTCATGGAGGTGAGCGACGGCGTCGTGCACTGGAGCGAGAAGCTGAAGCTGCCGGTGCGGCCGATGATCGGCGTTATCGGCGTCGCGCCCAAGCACGGCGCCGTGCTGACGGTCGACAACGGCACGCATGGCGGCAATCTCGACGTGCAGGAGGTGACCACGGGCAGCACGGTGATGTTCCGCGTCGAGCGGCCCGGTGCCTATCTCTTCCTCGGCGACTGCCACGCCATCCAGGGCGACGGCGAGGCTAACGGCATGGGCGCGACCGAGATCGCCGCCAACCTCACGGTGCGTGTGAGCCTGTCGCCGGCGCCGGCGCGGCTCGGCCATCCGCGCATCGAGACGGCGACGCACATCTGCACGACCGGCTGCGCGCGGCCGCTCGAGGACGCGATGCGCCTCGCCTTCGAGGAGATGATTTATTGGATGGCCGACGAGTGGGGCGTGCCGGAGCCCGAGGGCTATATGCTGCTCGGCCAAATCGCCGAGGCGCGCTGCACGCAGGTGGTCAATCCGAAGTACACCTATATTTGCAAGGTGCCGAAGGCCATTCTGGAGACCTTCCGGGGCTGAGCGGCCGACACAGGCGACGTTTTTTCGGGGGTGCGCATGGATCTGGGGCTGAAGGGCAAGAAGGCGATCGTCACCGGCGGCACGAAGGGCATCGGCCTCGCCATCGCCGAGACGTTCGCGCGCGAGGGCGCCGACGTCGCACTCTGCTCACGCAACGCGGCCGAGGCGGCGGCGGTCGCAGCGGACATCGCAAAGACGACCGGCGTAAAAGTGCTCGGCTCCGGCGTCGACGTCGCCGACGGCCCGGCGCTCGCCGCCTGGGTCGCGGAGGCGGGCGAAAAGCTCGGGGGCATCGACATCGTCGTCGCCAATGTCAGCGCGCTCGCCTTCGGCTCCTCCGAGGAGAGCTGGGCGAAAGGCTTTCAGACCGACATCATGCACACTGTACGCGTGATCGACGCCGCCATGCCGTTCCTCGAGAAGAGCAAGGCCGGCTCGATCGTCACCATCTCCTCGGTCTCGGGCCGCGAGATCGACGTCGTCTGGGGCGCCTATGGTGCGTCGAAGGCGGCGATCATCCACTACACGCAGGGGCTCGCCTACAACCTCGCGGGCAAGAACATCCGCGCCAACACCGTCTCCCCCGGCAACACCTACTTTGCCGGCGGCGTGTGGGAGAGCATCGAGAAGGGCAATCCGGAGCTGTTCGCGGCCTCGCTGGCGCTGAACCCGACGGGCCGCATGGCGACCCCGCAGGAGATCGCCAACGCCGTGGTCTTCATCGCGAGCCCCGCCTCGAGCTTTACCACCGGCACCAACCTCGTCGTCGACGGCGCTCTCACGCGCGGCGTGCAGTTCTGAGCTCTCGCCGGGGCGGCAGCGCCCGGCGCCGCTAATCGATGATGTGGTAGCCGCCATCGACGTAGAGCGTGTCGCCGGTGATGAGGCGCGCGGCGTCGTGGGCGAGAAAGGCGGTGGCGAAGCCGACATCGTCGATGCTGACCAGCCTGCCTGCGGGCGCCTTGCCCTTGGCCTTCTCCAGCAGCTTGTCGAACTCCGGGATGCCGGAGGCGGCGCGCGTCGCGAGCGGACCCGGGGAGATCGCGTGCACGCGGATGCCCTTCGGCCCGAGCTCGGCCGCCATGTAGCGCACGGCCGCCTCGAGCGCCGCCTTGGCGACGCCCATGATGTTGTAGTTCTTCACGACGCGCTGGCTGCCGTAATAGCTCATCGCGAACAGGGATCCGCCGCTCTTCATCAGCGGCTCGGCGAGATGCGCCATGCGGATGAAGGACCAGCAGGAGACGTCCATCGTCGTTAGGAAGCCGTCGAGCGGCACGTCGACGACGCGGCCGCGCAGCGTGTCCTTCGGCGAGAAGGCAATCGAGTGGACGAGGAAGTCGAGGTGGCCCCAGCTCGTGTCGATGCGCTCGAAGACCGCCTCGAGCTGCCCGGCCGCGCGGACGTCGAGCGGCATGAAGATCGGCGCCGCGAGCTCGCGCGCGAGCGGCTCGACGAAAGGTTTTGCCTTCTCGTTGAGGTAGGTGACGGCGAGCTCGGCGCCGAGCGCGCGAAACGCCTTCGCGCAACCCCAGGCGACCGACTGGTCGTTGGCGATGCCGACGATCAGCCCGCGCTTGCCTTCGAGCAGCTTGGCCTTGACGTCGGGGATCATGGGCGGGCTTCCTCCTCTGCGGGCGCTGCTGCGCCGGCCCCGTCGATCAGCGCGAGCGTATGGCGGGCGATCATCAGCTCCTCGTCGGTCGGGATCGCGTAGAGCCGCACGCGGCTCGACGGTCGGGAAAGGAGGTGCTCGCCCGCATCGTTGGCCGCCGCGTCGATCTCGGCGCCGAGCCAGGCGAGCTTTTCGGCGATCCGCCGGCGGATGCCGGCCGAGTTCTCGCCGATGCCGGCCGTGAAGACGAAGGCGTCGAGCCCGCCGAGCGAGGCCGCGAGCAGGCCGGCATAAAGGCCGATGCGGTAGACGAAGTGGTCAATGGCGAACGCCGCCCGCGGATCGCCGCTCCGCTCGAGCTCGCGCATGTCGTTGCTGATGCCCGAAAGACCTTTCAGGCCGCAGTCGCGGTAGAGGAAATCCTCGACCGCGTCGGCCATCATGCCCTTCTCGCGCAGCAAATAGAGGAGCACGCCCGGATCGATCTGGCCCGAGCGGGTGCCCATCGGCAGGCCGTCGAGAGCGGTGAAGCCCATCGTGCTCTCGACGCTGCGCCCGCCGGCGAGCGCGCACATCGAGGCGCCGCTGCCGAGGTGGGCGACGATCACGCGGCCGTCGGCGATCTCGGGTGCGATCTCGCGCAGGCGGCCGGCGATGAACTCGTAGGATAGCCCGTGGAAGCCGTAGCGGCGGACACCCTCGGCATAGAAGCGCTCGGGAATCGCGTAGTGGTCGGCGACGGCCGCGTGGCCGCGGTGAAAGGCGGTGTCGAAGCAGGCGACCTGCGGCAGCTCCGGCCGGCTCGCGAGCAGCGACCGGATCGGCGAAAGATTGTTCGGCTGATGCAGCGGCGCGAGCAAGGCGTAGCGCTCGAGGCGCTCCAGCACCTCCGGCGTCACCAGGACCGGACGGGCATATTCGGCGCCGCCGTGCACGACGCGATGGCCGACGGCGACGAGGTCGAGCGCCTGCGTGCGGACGAGCCATTCGCCGGCCAGCATGATCGCTGCCGGCACGTCGGCGACCCTCTCGGCCGCATGGCTCTCGTCGACGAGACGGGTGCCGTCGGCGTCGTCGGCGCGCAGGCGGGGCCGGGTGGCGATGCCGTCGACCTGGCCCTTGACGACGCGCCGCAGGTCGCCATCGCCCCGCGCGTCGTACACTTGGAACTTGACGCTCGAGGAGCCGGCATTGACGACGAGGATGCCGCGCATGGCGATCAGGCCCTCGACACCGGCGACGCCCGCCGCCGCGCGTCCACGAGCAGGGTGCCGACCGCGCAGGACGCGAGCCGCGCACGGACGGTGTCGGCGCGGGAGGTGAGCACGATCGGGACGCGCGCGCCGAGCACGATGCCGGCGGCGTCGGCCTTGGTGAGGAAGGTGAGGTTCTTGGCCAGCATGTTGCCGGCCTCGAGGTCGGGCACGACGAGGATCTGCGCCCGCCCGGCGACCGGCCCGCCAAGGCCCTTTATGCGCGCCGCCTCCGGGTCGACGGCATTGTCGAAGGCGAGCGGCCCGTCGAGCAGGCCGCCGGTGATCTGTCCCCGCTCGGCCATCTTGCAGAGGGCGGCGGCCTCGATCGTCGAGGGGATCTTCGAGGTCACCGTCTCGACGGCCGACAGCAGCGCGACGCGCGGCGTGCCGAGGCCGGTCTCGGTGAAGAGGTCGATCGCGTTCTGGACGATGTCGCGCTTGGCATCGAGGTCGGGGAAGATGTTGATCGCCGCATCGGTGATGAACAGCGTCTCGGGGTAGGTCGGCACGTCCATGACGAAGACGTGGCTGATCCGCCGCGCGGTGCGCAGGCCGGTCGCCGAAGCCGTCACCGCGCGCATCAGCTCGTCCGTGTGCAGGCTGCCCTTCATCAGCATCTCGCCCTTGCCCTCGTGAATCATGCGGACGGCGAGTGCGGCGGCGGCATCGCTGTGCGGCGCGTCGACGACCTCGAAGCGGCCGACGTCGAGCCCGTGCTCGGCGGCGACGGCGCGGATCCTCGCCTCCGGCCCGACCATCACGGGGAGGATGATCCCGGCCTCGGCCGCCTCGACCGCACCCCGCAGCGAGGACTCGTCGCAAGGATGCACGACGAGCGTCGTCGCGGCCCGAGCGACTTTGGCGCGCGCGATCAGGCGCTCGTACTTCGCGTGCGCTCCGGCAGGAGCACTTCCCTCGTTCATCTCGGCCCTCTCGATCGGCTGGACAGGTTTCCTCAGGAGGCCATCGCCCGCCGGTGCCCGTTGCCGCGTCTCGGCGGCGGAAGGACTACGGCAGGCTCCAGGTCGAAGAGACCGGCGATGCGTGCGAGCCGCTCGGCCACCTCGCCATCGATCTCGCCGCGCGCGCTCATCACCTCGCGGAGCTCCTCGAAGGCTTTGCGCCGTTCGTCGGCGCTCGATGCAGCGAGCAGGCTCGGGATCGCCTCGAGCGCCGCTTCCTCGTCGATCAGCAGCATGAAGTACTGCTCGCGGATCAGCGCCTTGAAGGCGCCGATCGGCAGCCGCGACCGGTCCCGTTCGGCCTCACGCAGGCGACGGATGGCGGCGAGGCCGCGTTCGTCGGCACCGCCACGCGCGAGGCCGACATAGACGAGGGCGCGGACGAGCGCCTCCGTCAGGCCGCCGGAGGCGATCTTCGACCGGATCTCCTCGATCCGCTGCGCGAGCAGCTCGCGATGCAGCGCCGTCTTCGGCGCCTTCCGTGCCGGTTCGGAGCGCGTCGGGTCGATCCCGACCGCGGCCTGCAGAGCCGGCAGGCCGTAGAGCCAGAGGAAGGTCTGCTCGGCCGCCCTCTCGCTCATGACGCGCCAGGCGTCGAGGCCGTCGACGATCTGCTTCGACAGCCTCTCCTGGGCGGCGAGGAACGGATTGTCGTCGGCGACCGGCCGGCGGTCCTCGCGCACCTTCTCGGCCGCGGCCCTGACGAGCGCCATCATCGGATTGGCGTCCGACCACAGCTCGTATTGCAGCCGCAGCGGATGCAGGCGCCGCGACCATTCGGCCGATTGGGAGGTCGAGAAGGCGCGGACGAGCGGCTGCAGGAAGGTGCGATAGGCGGCGAGGTTCATCTCGGAGACGTGGGCCGCCGTGGCGAAGCGGCGCTCGTCGTCGGCATCGTTGCCGCCGAGCGCGCGGATGTCGTCGAGCGTGCGCGCCTCGCAGCGCATCGCCCAGTCGCCGCCGACGAGGTCCGGGTTGGCCGTGCCGTCGCCCTTCCTCTCGAGCACGGCCTCGTAGAGACCGGGCGGCAGGGCGTCGATCAGGTCGATGTTGCTCGAGAACTCGCTGTGCTCCTTCTTGGCGACGCCGCCGGAGACGAAGATTCCGAGGTGCCCGACCGTCTCGTGGATCGTGTAGACGATGGTCTGCCCGTGCGAGCGGATGTCGTCGACGCTGTCGTAGAGATCGAGGATCCAGCCGAGCGCCTGCTGCGGCGGGGTGATGTTGTCGCCCTTCGAGCAGAAGGCGACGATCGGCGAGCGGATGTTCCTGAGGTCGATCGCCGTGCCGTCGGCGGCGCGGATCTGGCCGGCCGCGAGCTTGTTGCCGACGAACAGCTCGTCGACGATGAACTGGATCTCCTCGGCGTTGAGATTGACGTGGCCGCCCCACCAGCGCTCGAATCCGAGATAGCGCTTCGCCTCGGTGTCGATGTTGGCGTAGAGATTGTACTGCTTGGTCCAGAGCGTGTTGGCCGGATTCTGGCTCTCGAAGTTCTGCACGAGCCAAGCGCCGTCGAACTTGCCGTGGCCGATGTCGCCGGCGAGCGCCGCGAGCCAGCTGCCGCCGAGGAGGCCGCCGCTGTAGCGCATCGGATTGATGCCGCGCACGCCGGCCCAGTAGGAGAGCGGCGAGCCGGCGATGATGATCGGCCCGAACAGGTCGGGACGCAGCGCGGCGAGCATCATCACCGCCCAGCCCGCCTGGCAGTTGCCGATGACGCAGGGCTTTCCGTCGGCCTCGGGGTGCAGCGCGATGACGCGTTCGAGGAAGACCGCCTCCGCGGCGGCGATGTCGGCGATCGTCTGGCCAGGCATCGGCTCCGGCAGGAAGCCGATGAAGTAGCACGGGTGGCCGGCCCGGAAGGCGACGCCGATCTCGCTGTCGGCCTTGAAGCCGCCGATGCCGGGACCGTGTCCGGCGCGCGGGTCGACGACGACGAACGGCCGTCGGGTGCGATCGACCGTGACGCCCTTCGGCGGGACGATGCGGACGAGCGCGTAATTCACCGGGCGGGCGAGGCTGCGCCCGTCGACGACCAGCTCCGCCTCGAAATCCAGCACGTGCGGAACGGTCTCGGCCAAGTGCTCGCGGTACTGGTTGCCGCGCTGCCGCATGACGTCCCAGAAGAGGACGCTGCGCTGCGCGGCGTCGACGAGATAGTCGAGCCAGGGCCCGAATGCGCCGGGGGCGGCATGCGGATGCGAATTCGCCGAGTTGCCCATACCGATGGCCTCCAAGGGGACGACGTCATTGCGTCATGAGGTCATTCCGTTCCCACGAGTTGCATACGACGGCGCGCGTCCGTTGGATTGATCTCGCGCAAGGCCGGCTGCGGCGATTTGCGCCATCTAGGGCGACGGCAGCGCCTGTCGAGTGGCGTGCAGGTACGCTGATGCGGGTCGCGGGGCCGAGAGTGGCCCCGCCGCTCGACACTTGCATGAAGGGCGGCATCGGCCTGCCTTCAGGCCGCCCCCGGGCATCCTCAGCCTACCGTAGGCGTGCCGTCGGACCGCCTCCACCGGAACAGCCTTGTCTTTCACGCACGATACTTGGGCGGCTGGTCGGCTCCGGGCGAGCGGCTTTCCGCGCCTTTCGACGGACGACCGGCCGAAGCCGGTCCCCGTGTGGGGGCGGTTCCGGACCAGACGACCGCGCCACGGCCGCAGTGATGCTCCCACGGAGGGCCGTATCCGACCGCATCCCGGCGGCGCGAGGTAAGGGCCCGGAAAGGCTGGTGCCGCCGGACAGGATTGAACTGTCGACCTCTCCCTTACCAAGGGAGTGCTCTACCACTGAGCTACGGCGGCGAAACGGCGATGCGGGGACGGTGCCGACGGCACCCCCGACAAAGCGCGCGGACCCTGCCACAAGGGGTGTGGCGGTGCAAGGCGATCGGCAGGCTGTCGACCGCGAAAATACGCCGCGCCGGGGCGGCCCCGCTTCGCCAAATGCCGACCCGTCGCCATTAGTATTTCGCCTTCGTCGCCGAGGACAGCGTCCAGCTTTCGCTTCCCCTTCGAGTTTCATGTCGGTGGCATTCGCTCTCGGCGACGTGCCATCATTTCTGGACGATGTTCTCTTGTTACTTGCATCTTCGGCATCATGTTACGTATGTTATGCCCCTACAACAGTAACATGAATTTCCGACAACAACCCATTCACCTCAGATACACGTCGTATCTGCCAAGCACAGTGCTCCCGACACACAGGAGATGACTTCGATGGCTACCCGCTTCTCCAGCATCGCCCCAGCGATCGCGCTCGCCGCCGTTGCGGCGATCTCTCTGCAGGCGATGCCCGCCTCGGCCGAGGAGACCAGCGCCCCCTACCAGAAGTTCCTCACCAAGGACTGCGGCAACGTCTCGACCTGCTTCGTCCAATTCCCCGCCATTCCGAAAAAGAACGACGTCGTCATCACCAGTATCTCCTGCTTCGTCACCGTCTTGGATACCGCATCGAAGATGCTCTACGCCTACGCGACCGTGATGGGAACTAACGGGGACCAGCTCGGTAAGGATACCCTCATCCCCGCCTATACCAATACGGCAAATATCGGCGCCTTCCACAGCATCAACACCAAGACGACGCTGCTCGTCCGCGGCGGGTCGAAAGTCGAGCTTACCCTGTCTTCGAGCAAGATCGCCACGACGATCGCCGAGTGCAAGATGGCCGGCCACATCGTCAAGTGACCGCATCGGCACGCGGGCTCGTGGCGGCGCGCCCCGGCCGGGGGGAAAAGCCGGGGCGCGTCCCCTACAGGCGGCGGGTGCACAGTCTCGGTTCCGACTGCTCCCCGCCCCTCACCGTTCCGGCCGGCGGGCGGCGGTGGTGCGCGAGCCGACGGCAGAGCGGCGCCGGCCCTCGAGCGGCAGGCGAGGAGGCGCACCGCCCGGAGCCCGTTCCCTCCACGACACACTCCTCCTTTCGGATGAGCGAGGGGCGCAAGAGCGGTCTTCGAATCGTCGCCCGGGCGGTGTAACCTCAACGGATCATCACACCCCGACCGACCTCTCGCCCCCGGGCAGCTCGCCCGGCGGGCGCGCCGGCGTTTTCGGGGTGGCGAACGCATCCGAACGCCGCACGACGCCTCGAAAGCCCGCCGCATGCAGATCTCCCGCTTCGTCAGGAACGCCGTCATCCTCGGCCTGTTGTCCGCCGTCGGCCCCTTCGCCATCGACATGTACCTGCCGGCGCTGCCGGCGATCGCCGTCGGGCTCTCGGCGTCGACCGCCGCCGTGCAGATGACGCTGATGAGCTTCTTCATCGCCTTCGGCCTCTGCCAGCTCGTCTACGGCCCGCTGTCGGACATGGTGGGGCGCAAGCCGCCGCTATATTTCGGCCTCGCCATCTTCGTCCTCGGCTCGGCCGGCTGCGCCATGGCGCCGAGCGTCGAATGGCTGATCGCGTTCCGCGTCGTGCAGGGCATCGGCGCCTCGGCGATGATGGTGATCCCGCGCGCCATCATCCGCGACCTGCATACGGGCCACGACGCGACTAGGCTGATGTCGCTGATGATGCTCGTCTTCAGCGTCGCGCCGATCCTCGCCCCGCTCGCCGGCAGCGCGCTGATCGTGCCGTTCGGCTGGCGCTCCGTGTTCGTCGCCGTCGGCTCGATCTCGATCGTCGGCCTTTGCCTCGTCGCCTTCGCGCTGAAGGAGACGCGGCCGGTCGAGCATCGCCTGCGGGTCAGCCTGGGGGCGCTCCTCGGCGGCTTCCTCCGCCTGCTGCTCGATGCCCGCTTCCTCGGCCTCACCTTCATCGGCGGCTTCGGCATGGCGAGCTTCTTCACCTTCCTCGCCAGCTCGTCCTTCATCTACATCGACCGCTTCGGCCTGACGCCGACGCAGTACAGCTTCGCCTTCTCGGTGAACGCCGTCAGCTTCATCGGCGCCTCGCAGTTCGCGCCGGCGCTCGGCAAGCGGTTCTCGATCCCCCGCGTGATCCTCGGCGCCACGGCGGGCGCGGCCTTCTTCGCCGTGCTCCTGTGCCTGCTCGTGGCGGCCGGCGAGGAGAGCCTGGCCCTGCTGATCGGCCTCCTGTTCGTCGTCAACGCCTTCCTCGGCCTCGTCATCCCGACCAGCATGGTGCTGGCGCTCGAGGAGCACGGGCCGATCGCCGGCATGGCGTCGGCGCTCGGCGGCACGCTGCAGATGGTCGCCGGCGGGCTGATGATCGCCGTCACGAGCGTCTTCTTCGACGGCACCGCGCTGCCGATGGTGGCGACGATCGCGCTCTGCACCTGCGGCTCGCTGGTGCTCGCGGCGCTGACGCTGCGGGCTCCGCGGGAGGTGGCGCAGGCGGCGGAGTGAGGGGCTTTGCTTCCCTCTCCCGAGGTTGAGCCCCATGGGAGAGGGGACAAAGTGCGCTCGGTCGGCCCAGGCTATTCCCTCACCATATCCATCAGCTTCAGCACGGTGTTCCAGTTGCGGCCGGTGCCGCGCGTGCCTAGCCGCTTCTCGATGACGGCGCTGGTCAGCTTGGAGCGGCCGATCCCGTCCGGATAGGCGACATAGAGATGCCGGCCGCGGGCCTCGAAGAACTCCGGGCCGCGGATGGCGGTGCGGAGCGCCGCGACGCCCTCCTCGCTCGGCTCGGCCTTCAACGAGAAGAGGACCAAGTGCCCGGGATCGCGCTCGGCCATCTCCAAAAAGGGGTTGGCGTCGATCAGCGCTGCCCACTCGGCGGCGGTGCGGACGAAAATGTCGGTTGAAAAGCCGAAGCGCTCGGCAAACGCGCGCTCCAGCAGCATTTCGAGTGCGGCGAGGTCGCGTTCGTCCGAACGGAAGACGAGATTGCCGCTCTGCAGAAGGGTCTCGACGTCGGCGAGGCCGGCCGCCTGGACGGCGGCGCGCAACGCTGTCATCGGCACCGATGTCTTGCCGCCGAGATTGATCGCGCGCAGGAGAGCGATGCGGGCCGGCATGAGCAAGGGATGGCCACGGCCCCGGAAATAGTCAACGCCGCCGCTGAGATGCGGCGGCGTCTTCAGAACTAACGAGAGGAAAGCCTTACGGCTCCTCAGGCTCGTCGGTGTCGTAGGTCGGCATCCGGCTCAGGAGCGACATGGCGTTGCCGACGCGCTCCTCGACGGTAATCGTCTCGACCTTCTTGGCTTTGGCGATCGGCAGGCGGTCCGAGCGAACGGCCTCGGTCAAGGGGATCCGCATCTCCATGGCGGTCGGCGGCGCCGAGGCGATCGCCTCGAAGGCGCGCGTGACCACCGTCTCCGCGAGCGGATCGGCGGACGCGGGAAGAACGAGGGCCGCGAATGCCAGTGGGGCGGCGACCAGCGCCGCTGCGGCGCGAACGCGAAGCATAACGTCCTCCTGTCAGGACTGGTCCGTTGGCTTTTTTGCCGGACCTTGTTGAGTGCCACGCTAGGCCGGTCACATTTCCAGCGTTTTTCCTGCGGCCTGAAATCTTAGGTATTGTGTTTCCGCAATGTGTCCAGGGAGGCGCTGTCAAGTTTCCGTGTGCCCCAAAAAGCCACAATCGTTTGAAGCGTTGGTTTTCGGCCACAGACAAACAAGGGCAATGATGCTGTCATAATTGCGGGGCGTCGCTTGCTGTGCTCGCAATGACGCGTGGCCGTCTCTATGCTCGGCGGCCCCGGCAGCCAGCGCCGACCGAATCGATCGCGTCCCGAGACCTCGCGTGCACCTCACCTCCCCCGCCTTCAAGGACAATGCCCATCGCGCCCTGCACGACCCGGCTCTGCAGCGGGCGCTCGCGCATGTGCCGAAGGGTTTCATCGGCAAGCGCCGCCTCGCCGCCGAGGCCCTGCCCGAGTTCGAGGCGCTGCGCGACAGCGCCCGCGACATCAAGAACCACGCCCTCGGCCATCTCGACCTCTATCTCGAGGCTTATGAGAAGAAGGTGATCGAGGGCGGCGGCCACGTTCACTGGGCGGCCGATGCAGCAGCGATGCGGGCGATCGTGGTGGACATCTGCCGAAGGGTCGGCGCCCGTACGGTCACCAAGGGCAAGACGATGATCGCCGAGGAGGTCGGGCTCAACGACCACCTCGAGGCGAACGGCATCGAGCCGGTCGAGACCGACCTCGGCGAGTACATCATCCAGCTGCGGAAAGAGGGGCCGAGCCACATCATCGCGCCGGCGATCCACGTCAACATGGACGAGGTGGAGGCCGACTTCCGCCGCGTGCATTCGGAGCTGCCGCCCGAGCGCGACCTGTCGGCACCCGAATCCCTGCTCGCCGAGGCGCGGGCGATGCTGCGAAAGCGCTTCCTCGAGGCCGACGTCGGCATCACCGGCGCCAATTTCCTGATCGCCGAGACCGGCACCTCGGTGATCGTCACCAACGAGGGCAATGGAGACCTCACGCAGATCCTGCCGCGCGTGCACATCGTGCTGGCCTCGATCGAGAAGGTCATCCCGACGCTGGAGGATCTGGCGCAGCTCATCCGCGTGCTGGCCCGCTCGGCGACGGGCCAGGAGTTGTCGGTCTACACCACCCTCTCCTCCGGCCCGCGGCGGCCCGAGGACCCCGACGGGCCGGACGAGTACCACGTCGTCGTCCTCGACAACGGCCGCTCGGCGATGCTGGGCTCGGCCTTCCAGGACATGCTGCGCTGCATCCGCTGCGGCGCCTGCATGAACCATTGCCCGGTCTACCAGGCGGTCGGCGGGCACGCCTATGGCTGGGTCTATCCCGGGCCCATGGGCGCGGTGCTGACGCCGAGCCTCGTCGGCGTCGACAAGGCCGGGCACCTGCCGAACGCCTCCACCTTCTGCGGCCGTTGCGAGTCGGTCTGTCCGGTCAGAATCCCCCTGCCCCGCATGATGCGCTCCTGGCGCGAGCGCGAGTTCGAGCGGCACCTGACGCCAGCGACGATCCGCGGCGGCATGGGCGTGTGGGGCTTCTTCGCCCGCCGGCCACGGCTCTACGGCCTGGCGACCAGACTCGCCATGGGGGCGCTTTCCCTCGCCGGGCGCAGAAAGGGCCGCTTCGCCTGGCTGCCGCTCGCCGGCGGCTGGACGGCCGGCCGCGATTTTCCGGCGCCGCAGGGCGACACGTTCCAGGCGCGCTGGCGCAAGCAGCAGGCCCGCCGATGAGCGCCCGCGACGAGATCCTCGGCGGCATCCGCCGCTCGCTCGGCGTCACCGGCCAGGAGAGGCCCCGCGCGGAAGCCGTCGCCGAGCGGCTCGACCGGGCACCGCGCGGCGTCACCGTCGAGCG
>JAEZCD010000150.1 GCA_023430145.1 Pseudomonadota bacterium | reverse complement strand
GCACCGCGGCGGGGGGTTTATTCCACCGCCCTACCACGCCCCCGGCCGCGCGGCCGGTAACTCCGTCTTGTTGATCATGGCGGCAGTCATCCGCCGTACTTCTTCCGGGCCTTCTCGAGGAACGACGTATCGACGGCATCGGCGTAGCTCACCTTGTCCATCGCGGTCATCTTGCGGAACAGGATCGGCGCGAGGTTGCCGAACTGATCCTCCTTCACTGCCCCGTCCGGGCTGTGGATCGGCTCGAGGAACTCGATCTCGCGGCGGATCGTCGCTTCGTCGAAATCGCCGAGATAGAGCGGCGAAACGCTCGTGTAGATCTCCGCGACGGATACGGCGTTGAGCCACTTCAGCGCCCGGTACATGCCATTGACGTAGGCTTGCACCATGTCGGGCTTGTCGTCGATCGTCTTCTGCAGGCAGAAGGCGACCGTCGATGGCACCGGGCCGCCGAAGGCCTCCTTCCATTGCGCGTCGTCGCCGACGTCGAACACGACCTGGCCCCACTTTCGCTCTTTGGCGACGAATGACAGGTTGGGCATGGAGGCGATGGCGTCGAACTGTCCCGTCGACAGCCCGCCCAGAATGGTCGACTCGCCGCCGCCGGCGAGCCAGGTGAAGCTGTCGGCGATCCCCTTCTTCTCGGCCAGATAAGACAGATAGACGTGCTGGCCGCCGCCGAGCGAGGTCACGCCGAAGTTCGGCGGACTGCCGTCCTTGCGCTTCCATGCCGCCAGCTTCTCCAGCGAATTGATGCCCTGATCGTAGAGCTCCTGGCGGATCACGATGCTGACGAGCGGCGACCGGCTGTCCAGCGAAAGCAGGATCTTCGCCGGACGCTTGCGGCTCGTGAGCAGCAGAGGATGGGCCGAATCCGCCACCCCGAAGTCGATCTGGCCCGAGCCGACGAGATTACGAAGGTTGGAGCCGCCACCGGCGTTGATGACCTCGAGCTGCATTCCCTCATCGGCGAGGAACCCCTTGGCGATGGCCACGTCCTGCGCCACGTAGCTGATCGACTTGACCGGTATCCCGCTCGACGCCTTGAACCGGATGTCGGCGGCGCGGGCCGCCCCGGAGCCCAGCACGCCCATGCCGAAGGCGCTGCCGAGACCGAGGGCGCCGGTGTAGAGCCCGAATTGTCTGCGTGTGATCGTCATGCCGTTCCTCCCTGTGGTGTCTGAGATTGGTTTCGTTGAGCCGTCAACCCGACGACGCTTCAGCCGGGCGACGGCGCGCCGCGGTCCTGACCGCGCGGATGATTTCGGGGTAGCTGGCGCAGCGGCAGAGATTGCCGGACAGATAATCGCGAATATCGGCCTCGCTGGGATCCGGAGACGCCTCGAGCAGCGAATGCGTCATCATCACGAAGCCCGGCGTGCAGAAGCCGCACTGGAATGCCCCCTCGTCGATGAAGGCCTGCTGGACGAAGTCGAGCTCTCCGGGCGGCGCCAGTCCCTCGACGGTGCGGACGTCGCGGCCATCCATCAGTTGCGCGAGGGTCAGACAGGCCGAGACGGCGACATTGTCGACATGAACGGTGCAGCACCCGCACAGTCCCTGACCGCAGCTCTCCCGAGCGCCGAAATGATCGAGCCGCACGAGCAGGTCGACCAGGTTCTCATGCGAGGCGACGTCGATCTGCTTGTCGCGACCGTTGAGCGTGAAGCGGATGCGCCGGACGTTCGCGCCCTCGAGATGGACCTTTTCGCTCACTGGACTGCGTCCCTCTGCGCCCGCATCGCGAGGAAGACCGCCTCGGGCGTGATCGGCAGACTCGTGATGCGCACTCCGACCGCGTCGAACAGCGCATTGGCGATGGCGGGGGATACGCCGAACGTCGCGCTCTCCCCGACGCCCTTGGCACCGAACGGCCCGTTCCCCTGATGCGCTTCGACGATGACGTTCTCCATCACGTCAGGCAGATCGTGCATGCCGGGAATCTTGTAGTCGGCGAGTGATGCATTGGTGACTTGCCCGGCGTCGAGGCGCATCTCCTCGGACATCGTGAAGCCGAGCTGCATGATCGCCGCGCCCGACAGTTGTGTCTCGACGATGCACGGATTGAGCGGCACGCCGAGATCGGCGGCGTTTATCATGCGCAGTATGCGGTAGTGGCCGGTCTCGACATCGACCTCGAGCTCGACGCCGGTGCCACCCACCATCCAGAACGGCGTGACCTTCTCGGATTGCCCGGTGTCTTGATCCGGCGACGTGTACTCCGGAATATAGGTGCCGATGCCGACGACAGTGCCGGCCTGCATGCCGTATTTCTTCTTGAAGAGATCGCGAACCGATCCGACGCCGGGAGGAGCTGCGTCGACGCTTTCCGCCAGCTCGCGCAGCTTCTGCCGCGCATCCTCGGCGGCGAGCTTCACGGCGTGACCCATGTGGAAGGTCGACCGCGATCCGAGCGTCGCCATGTCGTAGGGTGTGACGTCGGTGTCCGGATGGACCACTTTCACGTCTTCGGTGGCGATGCCGATGATCTCGGCGACGATCTGGGCCATCGCCGTATCCGAGCCCTGGCCCATGTCGACGGTCGACAGCTGCAGGACCGTGCTGCTGTCGGCCGCGACCGTGACGATCGCCACCGAGGTGGTCGGCGCGATGGAGGCCTTGAACCCGATCGCCATGCCGCGGCCGAGCCGCTTGGCGGGATCGAGCGGGGCGGGAGGCTTGCCGGCGGACCAGTCGAGGCGCTCGGCGATTTTCTCCAGCACGCCCTCGACGGCGGCATCCTTCATCGAGGTTCCGGTCGCCTGCGGCCGGTCTCCCCTCAGGATGTTGCGGCGGCGAAACTCGAGCGGATCGATGCCGAGCTCATGGGCGATGATGTCGGTATGGCTCTCATAGGCCCAGACGAGCTGGGGAATGCCGAAGCCTCTCAACGCGCCCGCGGGCGGACGGTTGGTGTAGAGCGCATAGGAACCGATCAGGACATTGTCGATGTCGTAGGGGCCCGGCGCCGTGAACCCCGATTTCTGAGTGACGCGCGGGCCGATGTCGGCAAACGCACCGCCATTCCAGAAGACTTCGCAATGGCGTGCCAGGATGCGCCCGTCTCCGTCGACGCCGCTGCGTATCCGAAATGTGCTCGCGTGCTTGGTAATCGTATAGAACTGCTCGTCCATCGTCAGCATGAGCTTGACCGGTGCTTTCGCGAGCAGTGCGGCACAGGCGACAAGCGCTTCCAGCTTGATGTAGAGCTTGGCCCCGAAGCCTCCGCCTAGATACGGCACCTTCACTTGGACTCGGTTCTCCGGCCAGCCGAGGAGACGGGCGATCTCAATGCGCACGAAGGACGGGCTTTGCGACGCGGTATGAATGGTGATGCCGTTGTGATGCGGCTCGGCCAGCGAGACCATCGGCTCCAGTGGAACATGCATGACCTGCTGGGTGCGGAACTCGTGCTCGAAGACCCGTGCGGCCTCGGCGAAGCCGCGCTCGGGATCACCGCGCCGCAGATGATAGTCGAGCGCGATGTTGGTGCCGCGGCGGCCGGCCAGATGCTTCAGATCGGGAAAGGTGCCCGCCGGCTTCAGCTCGTCATGGACGACGGCTCCGGACTGCATCGCCTCGACCTCGTCGAAGACGGCCGGCAGCTCCTCGTATTCGGCCGAGATGTGCTGCACCGCCTCGGCCGCGACGTAGGGATCGCGCGCGAGCACGACCGCCACGGGCTCACCGAGGAAATGCACCTTGTCGATGGCCAGCACCGGCTGGTCGTGGAAGGCCGGGCCGAAATAGGGCACCGGCACGAGCTCGCGAACGTCCTCGCCGGTGAACACGTGCTCCACGCCCGGTATCTCCAGCGCTCCGGAAACATCGATCGAGCGGATTCGCCCATGCGCGACGGTGCTGCGCACGAGTTTTGCGTGAAGCATGCCCGGAACGGAGAGGTTGTGGACGTAGCACGCACGTCCCGAAACCTTGTCCGGACCCTCGAGGCGCGGCACCGAGCGGCCGACTTGGCGATTTGACGATTCCGGCCTGGAATAGTTCACGCCCAGCTTCCCATGCTCAGAACATCCTGCAGCGCGCGTCGGACCTCGACCTCGACGAGGTGCGATTTGTAGATCGCCGAGCCGTGAGCATCCTCGACGACGTCGACTTCACCGGCCGCCACGCGCCCCGCCGCCTCCAGCAAGGCCGGGTCCGGCGCACGTCCGAGAAGCAGGGCTTCCGTTTCGGGGAGCCGCTGCATCCGCTCGGTGGCGGCCGAGACCACGACACGCGCCGTCTCGATCTTCGATCCTGCGGCCAGAAGGGAGACTGCGACGCCGAGCGTCGGCCAGTCGTCGACCGTGCGCGAGGTCGTCTTGCGATAGTGGGTGAGGACTCCGGCCGAGGGCGGCACGACAACCGCTGCGATGAGCTCGCCCGGCTCGAGCACGGTCTCGTAGTAGCCGGCATAGAGGTCCGCCACGGGGATTTCCCTGGCGCCGCTCGGGCCGCGAACGACGGCGACCGCGTCGAGGGCGGCGAGCACGGGCGGCAGATCCATGTGCGGATCGCCGTGAGCGAGCGCGCCACCCACCGTCGCCACGTTGCGGACGCGCACATTCGCAAGCCGCCTCATGGCGCGTGCGAGCACCGGGGCATGAGACATCACCGACCGGTCGTGCTCGACGGCGGACAGCGTCGTCATCGCGCCGATCGTCAGGCCGCCGTTGTCGTCGGCGACGATGCCCGCATGCTGCTTGGTGAGCCCGGCGAGGCAGACGAGCCTCGTCGGAACGAACATGCCGGTCTTCATCATCTGCATGAGCGCGGTGCCGCCGGAGAACGGCCGAACGCCGGGATCGTCCACGCTCAGCAGGCGGATCGCCTCCTCGATCGTCGCCGGGTGCATGATCTCAAATCCGCGCATCGGCCACCTCGCACTCGAAGCTCGCATTGAACTTCGCGACGAAGGCCTTCTCCATCTCCTTCGCCTTCGCCCGGAACACGGGCTGGCCGATGCTGCCGAGCTTGCCGGCGACCGCCAGATCGAGCTCGTAGCTGACGAGCGTCCCGCCGTCGCTGTCGACGAGTTGCAAGGCGGCGTCGCCGGCGAGCCGTCCGACCATGCCGAGCGGCTGGCCGACCGCCCTCACCTTCATGGATGCCGGCGCGTCGAGCTCGGTCAGCTCCACCTCGATGGCGAAGCGGAAGCGGATATAGGCGAGGCGCGTCTCGAGGATCGCGCGATAGTTTCGCTCGTCGATCGGCTCGACCTCCCGAACCCCGTCGACGCAGCCGGCGAGGAGCTCGTGGTCGCGCAGGCGGGCGAAGACGACCGCGCGATCGGCCGGCACCATGAATTCACCCGTGAACCTCATGGCTGCCGTCTTTCGATGATGCGCCGGAGGTGTTCTGCGATGCGATCGGGATGCTCCAGGGGCGTCAGGTGCCGGCCCTGTTCGATGATCTCGAGCTCGGCGCCGGCGATGCCGTCCCGAAGCGCCTTCGCCATCGCCGGCGGCGTCGCGTAGTCCTCCTCACCGACGGCGATCTGGACGGGAACATCGATTCCTGGGAGCAGCGCCCGAAGGTCCGCCCTGCCGAGCATCAGGCAGCTCTCGGCATAGGCGTTCGTGTCATTGTCGAGGAAAATGCGGACGCACCGTTCCACGACATCCGGCTGCGACTTACGGAATCGCTCGGTGAACCAGCGAGTGAGCTGGAACTCTACCAGTCCGGGAAGGCCGTCGCTGCGCGCCTTCTCCGCCCGTTGCGCCCAATCCTCGACAGCGCTCGGCCCGTACCACGCGGTGGTGTCGAACAGGCCGAGCCCCTGGAGCCGTCCGGCATGACGGCCGGCGAAAGCCAGCGAGACGCAACCACCCATGGACGCGCCACCGACGATCGCGCTCGGCCAGCCGAGAGCGTCGAGAACCGAGGCCAGATCGTCTGCGAAAAGCTCGACGCCATAGGGTCCCGCGGGCCGGCCCGACTCGCCATGGCCACGCGCGTCCCACAGGATCACCGTCGCCTCTTCGGCCAGGCGCTCGGCGATCGGCTTCCAGAAATGCCGGTCCATCGCCAGCGAATGGCAGAGCGCGATCCTGTTCGGGCCGTCCCCGAGCGTCTCGAAGACGATCGGCGTGCCGTCTGTCGCCGCGACCTGCCTCGCCCCGGAAACCATCATGAAGACTTCATCCTCCCCGGGGACATCTGTCGACGACAACGGCATGCTCGATGACCGCCGATGCTCGGAGGCCGCGTCGTGCTCGGTTGGAGCAATTCGAGCTTTGGTCGGCGAAAAGGCCCCGGAGACGCAAACGAAAGTTTTTCAATGGGCCATTACGTTTTGTAATAAGACGGGAAGTCGTTGGAGAGACAACGTGTTCGGCGCAGCAGCGGCGCCGAGGACATCCCACGGGGCGCCAGGATATGTCACGCGAACTGCCGTCGATCCGCAGCCTCAGAGCGTTCGAAGCGACCGCTCGCCATAGAAGCTTCACCCGTGCCGCGACCGAGCTGAACCTGACGCAGAGTGCCGTGAGCCATCAGATCCGCAAGCTGGAGGAACTCGTCGGAGTGCAGCTCCTCGAACGCGACCACAGCCAGGTTACGCTGACGGATGCGGGCAGGGACTTCCTCTCATCGGCCCGCGCCGCGCTGACCGAGATCCAGATCGCCACCGACCGCGCGATCGATCGCCAGCGCGGCGACATCCTGACGATCGCCTGCCTCGGCACGTTCGCCCTGAAGGTCCTGTTTCCCAATCTCAGGGATTTCATCGCGCGGCATCCGGAGATCAGACTGCGCGTGCGCACCATCGTCGCGCACGAGCAGGAGGCCGTATCGGAGCAAGACTACGACGTTTCCATCCAGTACGGCGTGCGCAGCGATTGGCCCGACCTCGAAGCGGACAAGATCGTCGACGAGCAGCTGTTCCCGGTCTGCAGCCCCTCGGTGGCGGCGACACTTCGCGTGCCGTCCGACCTCGAGCGGCAGACCATCATCCGCACCGCCTCGCCGCTCATCTTGCGCGACGACTGGCCGCTTTGGCTCGAGAGGGCCGGGATACCCGACATCGACTTCGCCTCGGAGATCAATTGCGACCTGCTCTACCCCTCCTATCAAGCCGCGATCGAGGGATTGGGTGTCGCGATGGGCCGCAGCGCCGTGGTCAAGCACGACCTCGTCCACAAGCGGCTCGTGGAGCCTTTCGCCATCCGGCTCAACTCCTCGCTCGGCTACTATCTCGTCATGGCACCGCAGCGCACGAAGCTGGAGAAGGTTCGTCTCTTCCGGCTCTGGGCCGAGCAGAACCTGTCGCAGATGTCGATCATCTGACGCTTTTCTGCGAGCGCTCGACGGCGACGAGCTGCACCTCGACCAGTGCGTCATAGTGGAGCTGCGGCGACACCGCCACGGTGCGGGCCGGGCGGTGATCGCCGAGAATCGTCGCGTAGGCCCGGTTGATCTCCGGCCACAGGGCGATGTCGCGGACATAGACGGTTGCGCTGACGATGTCGCCCAGCCCTGCGCCGGCCGCCGCGAGGATGGCTTCCGCATTGGCGAAGGCGAGTCTCATCTGCCCCGCCGCGTCGGCGGGCATGACGGAGCCGTCGCGCGCGATCGGCAGTTGCCCGGCGACGAAGATGAAGCCGTTCGCCACGACGGCCTGCGAATAGTGACCACCCGGTGCGGGCGCATCCGCGGTCTCGATGAATTCCATAGCTCGGTCTTGTCCCTCTGAAAGCCGGGTCTTGTCATTCACCGGCCATCGGATGGCAAGCGCCGCGAGCGCCGCGCGCCGACGCCCGCCTTCATGGAAGATCGGTCGCCGCGATCCGCCCCGTCTCAGGCCTCGCAAACGGCCGGCTCGTGTCGCGGTAGAGCGTGCCCCAGGCGTCGGCGTCGATCTCGGCCTGCAGGATCGGCAGGGGGCCGAGCCGCGTCAGCTCGCTGGCGTGGGCGTCGTAGCTGAAGGCGCAGGCGACCAGCAGGTCGAAGCGGCAATCGGCGGCCTCGCGGGCGGCGACGACGAGATCGGGCCGCATGCGGGCATCGAGGTTTTTCCGGTTGAAGAAGCTGGATCCCCGCTTTCGCGGGGATGAGCGGAGGAGGTCTTCTGCTCCGGCGACTGTCCCCCGCTCCGGCGACTGTCCCCCGCTCCGCTCATGCCCGCGCATGCGGGCATCCAGACTTCTTCCGGCCGAAGAGCCTGGATCCCCGCTTTCGCGCGGATGAGCGGAGGAGGTTTCGTCGCCGGAGCCCGCCCCAGCAGCCGGTTCAGCTCGGCGCGCAGCAGCTCGAGCGTCTCCTGCCAGCGGTCGTAGATGATGTCGATCTCGGCATTCCCGACTTCAGGGTGACGTGCGGCGCGCGCTCGTAGACAAAACCCTGGCGGATGTCGCCGCCGGAGGAGGCGAGCGGCTGCGCCTTGCCGGAAACCTCCTGCTCCCTGCGGGGGCCCCTCCGGGCTGTCGGCGAGCAGGTAGAAGGGGTAGCGGGCGCTCATCAGCCGCGACGGCGACGAGCATGTTCTCCTGTGCCCAAGCGCTCTTCTTGAACTCCTCCCGCAACTGCCCGAAGTTGACCTTGAGCTGCGAAGCGCCGTGGCGAAAGGCAGCGCCGTCCTCCGTCAGCCCCGGTCTCGATCTGCGCCCGAGTCTGATGAGATCGTCGCGGTTGCACGAGAAATTGTCATTATGGGCTTTGAGGCACAGCCGGCCGAGGAACCGCTCAATTTCTGCTAGGCCGTGTGGACGAATTGACTCAGGTATCGGATTGAGGATTCCGGCTGGGACTCCGCTGTGATTCATGGGTTGCCGACTGATTCTGGAGGTCGGCGATGTGCACGAGGATGACGGAAGCGGA
>JAEZCD010000144.1 GCA_023430145.1 Pseudomonadota bacterium | reverse complement strand
GTGCTGATGCAGGAGAACGCGCGCCTCGACGGCGGCCTGCTCGTGCCGCACCGCGCCGTCCGAGCCGGCGACAATATCCGCCGCCGCGGCGAGGATGTCGCGATCGGCGACTCTCTCCTCGAGCCGGGCACGCGCCTCGACGCCCGGCACGTCGCTCTCCTCGCCGCCCAGGGTATGGCGACGGTGCCCGTGCGGCGGCGGGCCCGCATCGGCATCCTCTCGACCGGCAACGAGCTGCGGCAGCCGGGCGGCCGCCTCGACGGCGCGGCGATCTACGATTCCAACCGGCCGATGCTGCTGGCGCTCGCCGCCGAAGCCGGCGCCGAGATCGTCGACGGCGGCGCCCTGCCGGACGATCCGGCCCGCATCGGCGCGGCGCTGGCCGAGCTCGCCACCTCCTGCGATCTGCTCGTCGGCTCCGGCGGCGCCTCGGTCGGCGAGGAGGATCATGCCGCCGGCGCGGTCGACGCGGCCGGCGGGCAGGCGCGAACCCTGCGCATCGCGCTGAAGCCCGGCAAGCCGGCGGTGGTCGGCCGGATCGGCGCCGCGGCCTATCTCGGCCTGCCCGGCAATCCGGTCTCCGCCTTCGTCTCCTGGCTGCTGATCGGGCGGGCCATGTTTGCGGTGCTGGAGGGCCTTCCCTCGCCCCGTCCTACTGGCCGCCCGATGCACGTCGCCGAGACCTTCGCCCGCCGGCCGGGCCGGACCGAGTTCGCGCCCGCACGCCTCGTCGACGACGGCGAGGCGGTGGAGATCCTCGGCCGCGGCGGATCGGCACGCCTCCTCCCGCTCGCGCAGGCCGACGGCCTCGCCGAGATCGAGCCGCTGCACGCGCTGGTCGAGAAGAACAGCCTCGTGGGCTTCCACGCCTTCGCGGGCGGCCTCCCCCTCTGAACCGCGAACCTCGGCCAGGAGCGCCCGACATGACATCGAAATCCGCCGCATGCGCCTTATTCGCGGGCCTCCTCGGCCTCTCGCCGCTCTCCTCGGTGGCGCAGGACGCGGCCGCCGGCCAGCGTGTGTTCAACCAGTGCCGGGCGTGTCACCAGGTCGGCGACAAGGCGCGCAACCTGGTCGGGCCGATTCTGAACGGCCTCTTCGGCCGCACCGCCGGCACCGTCGAGGGCTATACCTATTCGAGCGCCAACAAGACATCCGGCATCGTCTGGGACGAGGGGACGTTCCGGACCTACATCAAGGATCCGAAGGCGACGATTCCCGGCACCAAGATGGTCTTCCCGGGCATCAAGGACGAGCAGCGGATCACCGATCTGATCGCCTATCTTCACACCTTCGACGCGGGAGGAGGGGCGCGGCCGGCGACGCAATAGACCCGTACCAGCAGCTCCCGTTGCGCAAGGCGCTCCGCTTGCCGTGTTTGAATCTCCTCATCGCCGACGTGGTCGGCGCCGGCAAGACGGTCGAGGCGAGGCGCCATCGGTCGCGACCGAACGTTGGGCGGACGAATTGGTGCCGGCTAGTGCGGGTTCCAACCCGCCCGCGGGGGATCGAGCGCCGATGGCACCCGCCGAGCGGAACGCCCTCAACCCGGTTCCGCGGCGGGCCGAGTAACCGGCTGACGTGCTTCAAGGACCCTTGGAGCGGGGGCTCGGGATCGAACCGACGACATTCGGCTCGGGAAGCTGGCCTGAGTCGTTACAATCGCTAATCCGGCGTCCCATAGGGCGCAAGCGCAACGTTCCCGGGTTTGCCACCCAGGCCAACTCCGGCCAGACGGCCGAACATCTCGCGAATCTGTCGAAGTGCGCGCGCACGCGCTGCTCATGTCTTGAACAGGAGGACGCAGCCGGCTGCCCAAAACTGATGCTAGGAGAATGAACACGACTGTTGATCACGTCACTTTCCCATGCGGCGGGGACCGTCTGGGGGCGAGAAGACCGTGGCCTTCGACCGCGCGCTGCGGCAGACTAGGATTTGGCCGGTCGGGTCGCAGGGCGAACGGCACGGAACTTGATTGTCAGTCAACAGAGCTGATTGGCGGTCGATCAGCGCCTCGTGTCAGGAGCCATCATGAAAAGCATCCCGCATGCCGCGGCGCCCTCCCGGAGAACGCTTCTGCAATGGGGAGGCGCCGCCGGAGCGCTCGCCCTGTCGCCCTGGTCGGCGTCCTCGGTGCTCGCCCAGGATCGTCGCAAGACGCTCGTCGTCGCCGCGCCCGCGACCCCGCTCAGCCTCGACGTCGAGAACTCGCTCTCGCTCGGCACCATCGACACGGTCGGCGCCTTCTACGACTATCTCATCAACTTCGCGACGATCCCCGACCCGAAGGTCCCGGGCGTGATGCGCGAGGACCTGACGCCCAATGCGGCCCTGCCCGGCGGCTACAATCTGAAGGGCGCCCTCGCCGAGAGCTGGGAGTTCGCGCCGGACGGCAAGTCGGTCCGCTTCGTGCTACGCAAGGGGGTCAAGAGCAACTGGGGCAACCCGCTCACCGCCAAGGACGTGAAGTACACCTTCGACCGCAAGTTCGAGGTGAAGGGCGCCGGCGCCTTCATGACCTTCGTCATGGGCCTGCCCGACAAGGACGCGGTGAAGGTCGAGGGCGAGCACGTCGTCTCGTTCCATCTCGCCAAGCCGAACCCGATCCTGATGATCGTCTGCGGCCATCTCGCCAACCCGATCTTCGATTCCGTCAAGTGCCTCGAGATGGCGACCGCCGACGATCCGTGGGCGCGAAAGTTCCTCGACACCAATATCGCCGGCTTCGGCCCCTACGATCTCAAGCAGATCTCCCGCGGCCAGCAGCTCGTCGCCACCGCCCGCCCGGATTATTACGGCGAGAAGCCCTTCTTCGACACCGTGATCTTCCGCGAGGTGCCGGCCTCGGCGACCCGCCTGCAGCTCCTGAAGGGCGGCGCGGTCGACGTCGCCCAGGCTCTGGCGCCGACCGAGATGCGCAGCCTCGCCGGCGATCCGAAGGCCAAGGTCACCTCGGTCGAGGCCTCGCAGATGCTCTGGATCGAGCTCAACGCCGCCTTCAAGCCGCTCGATAACGCGAAGGTGCGGCAGGCTCTCAACTACGCCATGCCGAAGGACGAGGTCGTGAAGACCATCCTGCAGGGCTACGGCAGGAAGATGACGGCGCTGATGCCGGAGTTCTACCCCGGCGCAACGAGCCAATTCTACAAGTACGACTACGACATCGGCAAGGCCAAGGCGGCGCTGGCGGCCGGCGGGCTGCCCGACGGCTTCTCGACGACGCTCGCCTACAATGCCGGCAACCCGGTCGAGGAGCCGATCGCCATCATGTACCAGACGGCGCTGAAGGAGATCGGCGTCAAGATCGAGCTGAAGAAGCTGCCGGCCGGCACCTTCTTCGACAGCCTGACCAAGCGCACCGAGCCGATGATCTTCAACCTCGACGCGCCCTGGACGCCCGATCCCGGCTTCGCGCTGAACCTATACTTCTACTCCGGATCGTTCATCGATTTCTCGAACTACAAGAGCGAGGTCGCGGACAAGCTGATCATCGAGTCGCTGTCGACGCTCGACGGGCCGGCACGGATGAAGGCGGTGACGGAGGCGCAGAAGGTGATCATGGACGACGCGCCCTGGACCCTGATCGCCAATCCCGGCTTCCACTTCGCGGCCGGCAAGGACATCGGTGGGCTCGTCTACTACACCTCCAACCGCCTGAACTTCCAGGATCTGAAGCGTGTCTGACGTGGCGCCGGCCGCCGTTGCGGGCGGCCTGCCGGACACCATCGGCGGGAGCGCGCCTCCCGCCGGTGGCCGCCGCCTCTCGGGCGAGTTCCTGCGCTTCCTTCTCGAGCGGCCGAGCCTCCTCGCCGGCTACGTCATCGTCGCGGCGGTGGCGCTGCTCGGCCTCCTGGCGCCGCTGCTGCCGCTGCACTCGCCCGTCGATGCCGATTCGAGCGCCTATCTCGTGCCGCCGAGCCTGTCGCATCCGATGGGCACCGACTCGGCCGGGCTAGACATCTTCGCCCGCGTTCTCTGGGCGCCGCGGGTCGACCTCGCGATCGCGCTCGTCTCGACGCTCTGGGCAGCGCTCGTCGGCGGCAGCCTCGGCGCCCTCGTCGGGCTCTGGGAGGGCGCGCGCGGCGCCAAGGGCATCGCGGCCGTGCTGGTCCTGCGCAGCGCCGACGTCATCCAGGCCTTCCCGGTCTTCGTGCTGGCGCTCGTCCTCGTCGCGGTGCTCGGCCAGGGCGTCGGCTCGATCATCATCGCCATCGGCGCCGTCAACATCCCGATCTATCTGCGCCTCATGCGCTCCGAAGCGCTGACGATCCGCGCGCAGGGCTACGTGGAATCGGCCCGCATCTCCGGCGCCGGCGATCTCTATCTGCTCGCCCGCCACGTCGTTCCGAACGCGCTGGCGCCGCTGCTGGCGCAGATGAGCATCAACACCGGCGTCGCCGTGCTGCTCGCCGCCGGCCTCTCCTTCATCGGCGCCGGCGTGCGGGCGCCGACCCCCGAATGGGGCTCGATGATCGCCATGGGCTTCCAGAGCATCGTTACCGGCCAATGGTGGCCGTCGATCTTTCCGGGACTCGCGCTGGCGCTCACCGTCTTCGGCCTCGGCCGCATCGGCGCCTCGGTGCTCGCCTGGTCGAACCCGCGCGAGCGCTCGCGGCCCTCGCGGCGCGCCTGGAAGGCCTTCGTGGGAGGCCGAGGCTGATGCGCATCCTGCGCTACCTCGGAACGCGCCTCGCCTTCGCGGTGCCGCAGCTGCTCGGCATCGTGCTGGTCGCCTTCTTCCTCCTGAAGCTGATCCCCGGCGACCCGGCGCCGATGATGCTCGGGCCGCTGGCGACCAAGGAAGCGGTCGCCAAGCTGCGGGCCGAGATGGGCCTCGACCAGCCGTTGCCGCAGCAGTTCGCGAGCTATCTCGGCCGCGTGCTTCAGGGCGATCTCGGCCGCTCCTGGCAGACGACCAACGGCGTGCTGGCCGACCTCGCCGAGCGGCTGCCGGCGACGCTCGAGCTCGTCACCCTGTCGCTCCTGCTCGCCACCGCCATCGGCCTGCCGCTCGGCGTCCTCGCCGGACGCCGGCCGAACGGGGCGACCGCCCGGCTCGCCGACGCCTATTCGATCCTCGCCGGGGCGTTGCCCGACTTCTGGCTGGCGCTCGTGCTGATCTTCGTCTTCTACAGCCTGTTCGGCCTCGTGCCGCCGCCGATCGGCCGCCTCGACTTCGCGGTCCTGCCGCCGCCGGCCCTGACCGGCTCCTACGCGCTCGACGCGCTCATCGCCGGCGATCTCGCGACCTTCCGGGCAGCAGCGGCGCAGCTCGTGCTGCCGGTCGCGACGCTCGCTATCATCTACACCGTGCCGGTGCTGGCCATGACGCGCGCCACCATCGAGCGCCTCAACGAGTCAGACTTCATCCGCTTCGCGGTGGCCAAGGGCCTGTCGCCGGCGCGCGTATCGCGGCACGCGCTGCGCAACGCGCTGCCCGCCATCGTCACGGTGATCGGCGTGCTCTACGGCACGCTGATCGGCAGCGTCGTGCTGGTCGAGGTGGTGTTCTCCTGGGGCGGCGCCGGGCAGTACGCGGTCTCGGCGGTGCTGAACGCCGACATCAACGCCGCGCTCGGATTCATCCTGATGGCGGGCGTGCTGTCGCTCGCCGTCCACCTCGCCGTCGACCTTCTCGCCCTGAGCCTCGACGGCGCAACCGGATCGTGACGGGAGGAGAGATCGCATGCCATCCGACAAGCTCGTGAAGGAGGCGCGAACGCTGACGCTCGCCGGCGGCCTCGCCGTGCTGCACGCCGCGATCGCCGAGGCCGAGCGGATCGGCCAGCCGATGTGCATCAGCGTCGTCGATACCGGCGGCAACCTGCTCGCCTTCGCCCGCATGGACGGCTCCAAGGCGCTGTCGGTGATCTCGACGCGCAACAAGGCCACCACCGCCGCCCTCTCCAACGAGCCGACCGGCGGCGCGCATGCCGACGTCGAGATCCAGGTGACGCTCGCGCAGGAGAACAAGTGGACCAACCTGATCGGCGGCCTGCCGATCCGGGTCGACGGCTTCGTCCTCGGCGCGGTTGCGGCGGGCTCCGGCACCGGCTCGCAGGATCTCGCCGTCGCCCGCGCCGGTGCGGCGGCGGTCCCGGGCGCGGAGATGTTCCTCGATTTCCGGCCGATGGGCGCCGAGGACACCGGCATCATTCGCGGCTCGCACCCGGAGAAGGTGCGTGGCTGAGACGGCGCAGGCCTTGGCCGCCTACCGGCCGACCGAAGACGCGGTGACGCTGCGCGACATGATCCGCCGCCGCGAGATCTCCGCACGCGAGGCCGTGGCCGAGGCGCTGGAGCGCATCGCGCGGCTCGACGGCCGGCTCCACGCCTTCTGCACGATGGCCGACCGCGCCCTCGCGGACGCCGACGCCATCGACGAAAGGCTCGCCCGCGGCGAGGACCCCGGTCCGCTCGCCGGCGTGCCGGTCGCCATCAAGGACCTCATCTGCACGAGAGGCCTGCGGACCACCTATGGCTCGCCGCTCTACCGGGACAACGTGCCGGACGAGGACGATGTCGCGGTCGAGCGGCTAAAGGCGGCCGGCGCGATCGTCGTCGGCAAGACGAACGCCTCCGAGTTCGGCTATGGCCCGGTCGGCCACAACCCGCTGTTCCCGACAACCCGCAACCCCTGGAACACCGCGTTGACGCCCGGCGGCTCCAGCGCCGGCTCGGCGGCGGCGGTGGCGGCCGGCATGGTGGCGCTGTCGCTCGGCAGCGACGGCGGCGGCTCGATCCGCATCCCGGCCGCGCTCACCGGCACTGTCGGCCTGAAACCCTCGTTCGGGCGCATCCCGCTGCATCCGGCCTGCCGCGACGACAGCGCGCCGGGCGCGTCGGGCTGGGAGTCGCTCGAGCATCTCGGGCCGATCACCCGCACGGTCGCCGACGCGTCGCTGATGCTGTCCGTGCTCGCCGGCCCGACCGCGCGCGACCGCCACTCGCTGCCGCTGGAGAGGATCGACTGGTCCGATCTCGGCCCGGCCCATCTCTCGGGAGCGCGCATCGCCTTCTCGGCCGATCTCGGCTTCGCCGCGGTGGACCACGAGGTGGCGGGGATCGCCGAGGCCGCGGCGCGGACCCTGGCGCAGGCCTGCGACGCCCGGCTCGAGGAGGCGGCCCCGCCGATCGGCGACGTGCAGCCCGTGTTCGAGACGCTGGTCGCGCTCGACACCGACCGCGCCGGCCTAAGGCGGATGGCCCGGGCGCAGGGGCACCGGTTCGCCGGCCCGCTCGCAGCCCTGCTCGGCGCCGACTGGGACGCCGACGCGTTCACGCAGGCGATCCTCGACCGCAAGCGGATCGCCAATGCCATGTGGCGGTTCATGGACCGCTTCGACCTGCTGCTGACCCCGTCGGTGGCGTCGCCCGCCTTCCCGATCGACCGCGACGGGCCGGCGCGCATCGGCGGACGCGCGGTGGCGCCGAGCGCCTGGACGCCGTTCTCGGCCATCGCCAACCTCACCGGCCAGCCGGCGATCAGCGTTCCCGCCGGCTTCACCGCCGCCGGCTTGCCGGTCGGCCTGCAGATCATCGGCCGCCACCTCGCCGACGGCGATGTTCTCCGCGCCGCCGCGACGCTCGAATCCGCGGCGCCCTGGCGGCAGGTCTGGCCCCCCGCCCTCGACCGGAGCTGACCGGCGATGCGCGCGCCTGAGTTCAGCTCTCCGTACTTTCCTGTTAGTCACGCAACTGGCAGAGCCTCGGATCGAGACAGCTATGAAAGACGACCCCAAGGCGCCGCGGCGCGACGAGCTGCAGGTGGGCGCGCGCCTCAAGCATGCGCGCCTGCTCGAGGGCATCCGCATCAAGGATCTCGCCGAGCGCGTGGGCTGCGCGGAATCCATGATCTCGAAAATCGAGAACGGCAAGGTGGCGCCCTCGCTCGACATGCTGCACCGCCTCGTCGGCGCGCTGAACCGCGACCTGTCCTCCTTCTTCGGCGCCAGCATCAACTCGCCCGGCCTCGTCCAGAAGGAGGGCGAGCGGCCGATCTCGCAGGTGGACGCGATCCGCGGCGGCACCGGCGTCACCTACGAGCGGCTCGTCCCCTTCGCGGCCGGCAATTTGCTCGAGGGCAACATCCACCGCATCGAGCCGGGCGGCGAGAAGGTCGATCAGATCACCCATCAGGGCGAGACGCTCGGTTACGTCATCGACGGCGAGCTCGAGCTGTCGATCGAGAACACCACCTACCGCCTGACGGCCGGCGACTCGTTCTTCTTCAAGAACCACCTCACCAACCGCTACCGCAATACCGGCAGGACGCTGGCCCGCGTGATCTGGGTGAACACGCCGCAGATCCACTGAGCCGGCGGGCGAACGGAGACCGGCCATGAGCGCGGTGCTCGCGGTCAGCAGCCTCGCCGTCGAGGTGCTGACGCGGGACGGCCCACGCAGCGTCGTCGACGATCTCTCGTTCGAGGTCGGGCGCGGCGAGGTGCTCGCCATCATCGGCGAGAGCGGCTCGGGCAAGAGCATCGCCATGCGGGCGATCACCGGCCTGTTGCCTTCGCCCCCGCTGAGGGTCACGGCCGGATCGGCGATGTTCGAGGGGCGCGATCTCCTGCGGCTGCCCGAGAGGCAGCTGCGAAGAATCCGCGGCGACCGCATCGGCATGATCTTCCAGGAGCCGATGAGCGCGCTCGACCCGATGATGGCGGTCGGCGACCAGATCGCCGAAACCCTCGTCGCGCATCGGCGGATGGGCTGGACGGCGGCGCGCGCCGAGAGCGTGCGGCTGCTCGACCGGGTCCGCATCCCGGACGCCGGCGCCCGTGCACGCCAGCATCCCTCGGCGCTCTCGGGCGGCATGCGCCAGCGCGTCGTGATCGCGGCCGCGCTCGCCTGCAAGCCGGCACTCGTCATCGCAGACGAGCCGACGACGGCGCTCGATGCCACCGTCGCCGCCGAGATTCTGACCCTCTTGGGCGAGCTGCGCGGCGAGGTCGGCTGCGCGATCGTCTTCATCACCCACGACATGGCCGTGGTGCGGCAGATCGCCGGCCGGGTGGCGGTGATGCAGCACGGGCGGATCGTCGAGGCGGGCGCCACCGATGCGGTGCTGGAGCGGCCGCACGCGGCCTACACGCGCACGCTGATCAGCGCCGCAGCCCTGATGGCGCCGCGC
>JAEZCD010000126.1 GCA_023430145.1 Pseudomonadota bacterium | reverse complement strand
CCCTCGCGGTCGCCGATCCGGCGACCGTCGGAGCGCTCGCCGAGACGGCCGCGGCCGAGGGCGTCGAGCTGCGCGTGCTGGTGGAGGTCGAGAGCGGCGCCGCCCGCACCGGCCTCCCGCCCGATTCGCCTCGCCTCTTGGAGACCGCCGGCGCCATCCACGCCGCGCCGCGGCTGACGCTCGCCGGCATCATGACCTATGGCGGCCAGGGCTACGCGGCCCGCTCGCGCGAGGAGCTTTGCCGGATCGCCGCGCTCGAGCGCGACATCGCCGTCGGCGCCGCCGCCCGGCTGCGGGCCGCGGGCCTGCCCTGCCCGACCGTCAGCGTCGGAGCGACGCCGACCAGCACGCATGCCGACGACCTGACCGGCGTCACCGAGATCCGGCCGGGCGTCTACATGTTCTTCGACATGATGCAGGTCGGCCTCGGCGTCGCCAAGCCGGAGCAGCTCGCGGTCTCGGTGCTGGCGACGGTGGTCTTCTCCGATCCGGACTTGGGCCGCATCGTCGTCGACGCCGGCGCGCTGGCGCTGTCGAAGGACGGCGGCGAGGCCTCGCCGTCCGGCCATGGCCTCGTCGTCGGCCTTTCCGGCGAGACGCTGGCGCCGGGCTTGCGCGTCGGCCAGCTGCACCAGGAGCACGGCATCCTCGCCGGCGCGACGCCGGCGCTCGCCGCCCGGCTGCCCGCCGGCAGCCGCGTCCGCATCCTGCCGCACCATGTCTGCCTGACGGCGGCGCCCTACGACCGCTATCACGTCGTCGGCGGCACCGAGGTCGTCGAGGTCTGGGACAAGCTCACCGGCACATACGCCTGAGCGTCTCGGCGACGGCGGCGCCGCCATCCGTGGCCCGCCCGTGCCCCCGCTGCGCAGGCGCGGCTTCCCGATCGCTGACGTCGACAGAGGACAGGCTCGCTCCCCGCCGGCTGCAAACCGCCGGCCAAGTGCGGCAACCGCGCGACACCCCTGTCGTGTCGACACGATCCGGCGTTCACGGCCGCGTGATGAACTTGGAATCGCTCTCTGGTTGACCAGGAGAACGGGGCTCCCCGGGCGCGGAACCATCCCCGCGCGGGACTCTCGTCACCGGCTCATAGGTATTCTCCCGTGAGCACGCTCCTTCCCAAGGGGACTCATTCGTATCGAATCCCCCCTTCTAGATATTGCGTATGGCATTAGTCCTATCGCATAGGCAAATCCCATGCCTCTGTAAAGTTCTCATTCACTATGATTATCGGGCATAATCGCCTCCCATGCTTTGTCATGACACTCCGAGTTCATGCAATGGAGCGCTGGACGACCACCACATGTAACCTTCGACTAGACAGTTTGACATTCGTTACGCCGCCCTGCGAAGTCCCTTCCGTCAGTGCGAGACGCAGGGAGAAACGGCATGACTGACATGAAATTCACAAGAATATCGGCTGGCGTGCTGCTCGCTGCAGCGATCTGCCTGCCGGCCGCCGCTTCGGCGCAGACGGTCTCGCTCGACGAGCTCAGAGCTAAGAAGGGACCCGAGGAGAAGATCGAAAAACTCCAGGAGAGGATCAAGGGCCTAAAGGCTGAGATAAAGGTCCTTTCCAAGCAGCTTATTCCATACGATACTTTCTTCTCGACCACGCTCGATGACACTGCGGTGGATGGCGACGAGCTCTATTTCGGCGTCGGCGGCAATCTGCCGACCAATTTCGTCGTTCAGCGCGACGACGACATCGAGGTCGGAATCAAGACGCATTATCGCACCGGCCACGACATTCCGGTTTCCTATGTCGACACCTCCGGCGTGCTGCACACCTTCGTTCCCGCGGGTCCGCAGGTCGTGGATCCGGAGCACGGCGTCTCGAGCGCCAAGGCCGACCGGACTGCCTGGGGCCTCACCTTCTCGCTGAACACCGCCTACGGCGACAGCCCCGTCACGCTCGCCGACCTGCAGGCCAAGCTGAAGTTCGACATCGATCCGACCGAAGGGACCGACTTCCTGATCCTGGACCTCGTCCAGATCAATCCGACGCCCGCCGAAGGCCTCAGCGGCTATGGCTGGTCGGACGGGATCACCAACGTCATCAATGACGACGGCGGCACGCCGGAGGTGACGCAGAACAGCTTCAACTACGCCTTCATCGCCGACCGGATCGTCGACAGCTATGTCGGCTTCCCGCCGGCGACCTTCGACGTCCAGCTGATCGTCAAGGGCCACGCCGCCATCAAGATGAAGGTGCACGTCGTCGCGCCGATCTGAGCCCGACGCGATCTCAGGGCGGCGGGCCCGGCTCGCCGCCCTCGCTTGCGCCGCCCTAGAGCCCGAGCAGCGTCGCGGTCAGCACGCCGGCGCCGAGGAGGGCGAGCAGCGCGCCGGTGACGACGTTGATCACCCGCAGCCAGACCGGCGTGATGCGCTCGCGCAGCCAGGTCACCGCGCCCGCGAGCAGGATCCACCAGAGCAGGCTCCCGGCGGCGACGCCGGCGACGAGAATGCCGGTCGCGTCCCAGTCCTCCGGCTTCGCGCCGACCGGGCCGAGCCCGCCGAAGATCGCCGCGAGGCCGAACATCGTCGCCGGGTTGGAGATCGTCAGCGCAAAGCAGGAGGCCGCGGCGCCGACGAGGTTGAGGGTGGTCGATTTCGCCACCGAGCGGGCGGCCTCCGTCGGCTGCGTGCGATAGACCTTGATCCCGAACAGCAGGAGGAGAACGCCGCCGACGAGCCGGAATGCGGCGATATGTCCCTCGATGAAGCCCGAGATGGCGGTGATGCCGAACGCCGCGACGGCGGCGAACAGGGTGTCGGCGAGCACCGCGCCGCCCCCGGCGGCGATGCCCGACCAGAAGCCGCGCCGCACGACGCGGTTGAGGATGATGAGATTGACCGGCCCGACCGGCGCCGCGATCGCCAATCCGATGCCCAATCCAGTCGCGGCGATCGACCAATCATTCTCGAACATCAGCCCTTCTTGCAGGTGCGGGCGGCTTCGTGAAGCCTGCCGCCAAATCTTCGCCTTCGCCGCAGAAAACCGGCTACACTCCTCCTGCTCGCGGGGGGAACCGACGATGCGGTCTCGTCTCTTGGTCGCCGGCATCCTGCTCGGCATCGCCTGCGCCGGCATGGCCCTCGCGCAACCGGCCACCGATCCGCCGCCGGCCGCCGCGCCGGCCGAGCCCGAGGCGACGACGCCCGGCGAGGCCGGCCTGCCGGAGGTCTTCTACGGCACCTCGAGCCTGCCGGAGCCGGTTCGCAAGCTGCGCGAGCAACTGCTCGAGGCCGCCCGCAGCGGCGATATCGAGAAGATGCGGCCGCTGCTGGAGCAGCAGGGCACGCCGCCGGTGGTCTCGCTCGGCGAGCAGCAGAACGACGCCATCGCCTTCTGGAAGGAGCAGTCCGGCGACGGCGAGGGGCGCGAGATCCTCGCCATTCTGATCGACATCCTCGAGGCCGGCTACCTGCACGTCGACAAGGGCACGCCGCAGGAGATGTACCTGTGGCCCTACTTCGCCCAGTACCCGCTCGACAAGCTGACGCCGGAGCAGCTGGTCGAGCTGTTCAGGATCATCACCGGCTCCGACTTCAAGGAGATGAAGGAGTACGGCGCCTACATCTTCTTCCGCCTCGGCATCGGCCCCGACGGCACCTGGCACTTCTTCGTGGCCGGGGATTGACGGGCGCGTTCGTGCACTCGGCGAGCTTCGCTCGCACCGTCGTCATCCTCCGCGAAGGCGTCCCCCGCTCGTCATCCTGCGCGAAAGCGCAGGATCCATCTTTGCGGCGGATCGGCCGGATGGGTCCTGCGGTCGAGCCGCAGGACGACGAGCGGCGCGGTGAATGCCGCTACTGCCGCACGATCGGCTGCGACAGCTCGCGGTCGGCCGCCTCGATCTCCGCCACCACCGCGGCGAACGGCTGCCGCGCGGCGAGGCGCTCGTACCAGGCCGACAGCGCCGGCAGGTCGCGGATCGGCGGCCCGCCGAGGCGCAGCCCGAACATCACGCTCATGAACACGGCGATGTCGGCGACGGAGAAATTTTCGCAGAGATAGTCCCGGTCGGCGAGCCGCTGGTCGAGGGCGGCGAGCTCCTCGGCGATCGTCGCCTCCGCCTCGGCCGCCTTGGCGGCCTGCGCCGCGCGTCGCTCGGGATCGTCCGCCGGCGGCTCGGTGCGGTACATCAGATGGCGCAGCGGCACGATCAGGATCTCGTCGGCCAGGAGCTCGTAGAGCCGGCATTGCGCCCGCTCGGCCGGATCGTCCGGAAACAGCGGCGGCTCGGGATAGGCCTCCTCGAGGTATTCCAGGATGATGGTCGAGTCGTAGAGCGACAGGTCGCCGTCGACGAGCACCGGCACCTGGCCTTTCGGATTGACCGCCAGCACGTCCGGATGCTTCGGGCTGTAGCCGCGCGTCTGCGTGAAGGGCACGCTGATGCGCTCATAGTCGAGCCCCTTCTCGCCGAGCGCGATCTCCACCTTGCGCGAGAACAGGCTGAGCGGCCCGGAATAGAGCTTCATGGGAGGCACTCTCCTGGTCTGGAATGCGGCTTCGTCAACCTGCGCGAAAGCGCAGGCGGCATCCGGCGCGTCGGCCCGAGGAGAGCATACCCGGGAAGAAAGCGCATTCCGGGCTCGCTCGCTTGGTGAGCGCCCCGGAATGACGGCCGAGGTGAGCGGAGCATGGTTTTCATGCACCGGGGTTCTCCCGGAGCCGGTCCCCACCCAGGAAGAAACCGAGCGCGCGATCGCTCCCGAAAGGCCTGGGTCCCCTTCCCCGCGCTGCGCGCGGCCGGGGGGGGCGCCCGGGGCGGGTGGGGGGGGGGCGGG